>JAUTCT010000079.1 GCA_030673875.1 Verrucomicrobiota bacterium JB025
CGGTCGTGCCTTCGCTACGGGCTTCTTTCGGCTCACTCACCTCACGGTGGCGACCTTGCCTTTCACTACGGTTGCTGTCACTCAGTCCGTCCAATACGTTTCAATTGTTAAGTTCATGCCCATGCCGGGCACACTAGCGCGGTCTCGCCGAGACCGCACGCCAAAGAACCCGCCAATCCCCAGCTTGACCCCAGCGCGAAGCACCCTTTTCTCAATCACCCTTCGCGCCTTCGCGTGAGACACAATCCCCAATCCCCAATCCCCAATCCCCAATCCACAATCCACAATCCACAATCCACAATCCACAATCCCCCATCCCCCATCCGCACCCCTCGAAACGCCACCACCACCGCAAAAACACCATCCCACTCCCTCCCGATCACCCGCCGATTTGCCGCTTTCCGAGAAATTGCTCCGCATCGGAACCACCCTGCCCGCGCGCCCACACGAATCGCTTGCCCTCACCCGGATCCGGATGAATGCTCGGCACCAGTCATGGCACGCACCGAGCAATCCTCTCCCAGCATCTTCAACCACGTGATCGGCCCGGTCATGCGGGGCCCCAGCAGTTCACACTCCGCAGCCTCCAACCGCATCGCACGCATCGCCCGCGACCTCGTCGGCGAGCCGTTCCACACGATGATCGTGCGCTACGACCCCAACGGCTCGCTCGTCACCACCCACAAGGAACAGGGCTCCGACCTCGGCCTCTACAGCGGCCTGCTCGGCTGGACCCCGGAAGACGAACGCCTGCCCACCTGGCCCTTCGCTCTCAAGGACGCCGGCATCACCGTCGAAGCCCGCTACGAATCCTACGACGCCCCCCACCCGAATTTCTACCGCCTCGAACTCACCGGAAACTCCGGCACCGTCTACCACCTCGACGCCATTTCAACCGGCGGCGGCATGATCGACCTCCAGGCCATCGACGGCATCCCGCTCCACTCCGCCGGCGACCTCAACCACACCCTGTTCTGGCTCGATTCCGAACCCGCCGAATCCGCCTACCGCGACTCACCGCTCGCCAGCGCCTGCGAACAAGTCAGCTGGCACCCCGGCCCCGATGGCCGCGGCCTGCTCAACCTCGCGTCCCGCGAAACACTCGACCCCCAGGACGTCGCCACACTCGCCGGCCAACTCGGCGCCACCCGCCACCGCCAACTCGCCGCCGTGCTCCCCGTGCTGTCACGCCGCGAAATCACCCTCCCGTTCGAAACCTGCGCCGAAATGCTCGACGCCCCGTCCATGGACGGCCTGCCGCTCTGGGAACGCGCCGCACACTACGAAGCCGCACGCGGCGGCCTCTCCATCGACGAAGTCCAGGAAATGATGAAAGACCTCGCCACCATCATGGCCGGCGCCGTCGAAGAAGGCCTGCGCGGCACAAGCTACCACGACCGCGTCCTGCCCAGCCAGTCACCCGGATTCCTCCAGGCCGAAACCGAGGGCCGCCTCGTCCCCGGCGACATCAGCAACCGCATCATCCGCTACGTCAGCGCCATCATGGAAACCAAATCCTCCATGGGAACCATCGTCGCCGCACCCACCGCCGGATCCTGCGGCGCCATGCCCGGCGCCGTGCTCGCCGTCGCCGACGCCCTCGACAAGGACGAAACCGAACGCGCCCGCGCCCTCCTCATCGCCGGCCTCATCGGCGTCTTCATCTCCCGCGACTCGACCTTCGCCGCCGAAGAAGGCGGCTGCATGGCCGAGTGCGGGTCCGGCTCCGCCATGGCCGCCGCCGCCATCGTTCACCTCGTCGGCGGAACCATCGAACAATCGCTCGGCGCCGCCTCCATGGCACTCCAGAACAGCTTCGGCATGACCTGCGACCCCATCGCCAACCGCGTCGAAGCCCCCTGCCTCGGCAAAAACGTCATGGCCGCCACCAACGCCCTCGCCTGCGCCAACATGGCCCTCGCCGGCTACCAACACCTCGTCCCGCTCGACGAAGTCATCATCGCCATGAACAAAGTCGCCCACCAGATCCCCCGCGAACTCCGCTGCACCGCACTCGGCGGACTCTCACTCACCCCGACCTCCCAACGCATCACCAAACTGCTCGCCGAAGGATTCAGCGGCGACTCACCCGCTAACTAACCCCAGCCCACCACGGCCCGCGCGGCGTCGCCCGCCCGGCCCGCCCGATTTCCACTGTCCCAATCCATCCGCCATACCCACCACCCTCTGGGAACCCACATCATGTCCGCCAATCGTTTCATCCACCCCTCGGCCCTGCTTGCCGCCGTTTTCCTGACCACCCACGCCCACGCGGACACCTACCGTCTCGATGCCCCCGGAAAATCCGGCCCGGCCATCGAGTTTGCCTGGGAAAATGGCACACTCACCTACTCCGCCTACGACGCCGCCTCACCGCAATCCGCCGCCGTCACCGCGCCGGTCTCGCTCACCATCGACGGCACCCGCCACCCCCAACCCGGCGCCGCAGTCCGCCAATCCCGCACCACCAACGACTCGGTCATCACCCCGGCCGTGCCGCTCAAGTCCGCCACCATCCGCGACCGCTACAACCAGCTCACGCTCGACTTCGGCGCCAGCGTCTCGCTCGTCGCCCGCGCCTACCCGGACGGCGTCGCCTTCCGCTGGATCTCCAGCCTCGGCGAGGGCGAACACATCACCAACGACGAACAACTTTCCTTCCAGTTCCAGCCCGGCACCAAAGCCTACCTCCCGGAATCCTCCAAATCCGGGTTCCTCTCCCATCACGAACACCTCTACCCCTTCACCCCGGTCGCTGAAATCACCCCGGACTACCTCGCCCCCGCCCCGTTCCTCACCGACCTCGGCAACGGCCGCTTCCTCCACTTCTCGGACGTGGACCTCAGCCACTACCCCGGCGTCTGGCTCGCCGGCACCCCCACCGACACCCCGCCGCTCTCCACCACCTTCCCCCGCTACCCGAAATCCCTCAAGCGGGTCGACTTCCGCACCGAAGGCGTCGCCGAAGCCCACGACTACCTCGCTCGCACACCCGGCAACCACGCCTACCCGTGGCGCGCCTTCCTGCTCACCGACTCCGCCGGCCTGCTCACCAGCAACTTCTTCTACCAACTCGCCGCCCCCTGCGAACTCGACGACACCTCGTGGATCCAGCCCGGCAAAGTCTCCTGGGACTGGTGGAACGCATGGGGCCTCACCGGCGTCCCGTTCACCGCCGGCATCAACAACGCCACCTACAAACACTACATCGACTTCGCCGCGGAAAACGGCCTCGACTACATCATCCTCGACGAAGGATGGAGCAAACCCGGCCGCAACAACCTGCTCAAGGTCGTCAAGGACATCAACGTCCCCGAACTCGTCGAATACGGCAAGGACAAGGGCGTCGGCCTCATCCTCTGGACCACCTCCATGGCCCTCGATCACCAACTCATCACCGCCCTCGACACCTTCGAATCATGGGGCGTCAAAGGCCTCAAAATCGACTTCGTGCAGCGTGACGACCAACTCATGGTCGACTTCTATCACCGCGTCGCCCGCGAAACCGCAAAACGCCACATGCTGGTCAACTTCCACGGCGGATTCAAACCCACCGGATTCCACCGCACCTGGCCGAACGTCATCACCTTCGAATCCGTCATGGGCCTCGAACAAAGCAAATGGGGCCAAAACGCCAACCCCGAAATGGCCACCCTGCTCCCCTTCGTCCGCATGCCCATCGGCCCCATGGACTACACCCCCGGCGCCATGCGCAACTTCAATAAACGCGACTTCCACCCGATCGGGAAAAACCCCGGCAGCCAGGGCACCCGCTGCCAGCAGCTCGCCATGTACGTCGTCTTCGAAAGCCCGCTCCAGATGCTCGCCGACTCACCGTCCCAATACCGCAAGGAACCCGAATGCCTCGAATTCCTCCGCCAGGTCCCCGTCACCTGGGACGAAACCGTCGCCCTCACCGCGGAAGTCGGCCAACACGTCACCCTCGCCCGGCGCCACGGCGACACCTGGTTCCTCGGCGGACTCACCAACTGGCAAGCCCGGAAAATCTCCACCCGCCTCGAGTTTCTCCCGCCCGGAAAGCAATACCAACTCACCCTCTGGCAGGACGGCGCCAACGCCCACCGCAACGCCACCGACTTCACCGTCAAAACCCAAACCGTCACCCGCGACTCATGGCTCGAGGTCGAAACCGCCCCCGGCGGTGGCTTCGCCGCCACCCTCAGGGAAAAATGAATCGTATGATGGAGGCCGCAGCCTCCGTAAAATCAGAAAAACAACCGCAGCCCCACACACCCACACCACCAACCAAGCCAAACCACCGAACCTCACCAGCCCGCGATCACCCGATTCATCACTGGTTCACCACTCCGCACATTCTTACCTATCATCATGATCAAACCAACCAAACACCTGAACCGCCGCAACTTCCTCAAGTCCACCGCCGGAGCCGCCACCTTCTCGCTCGTCCCGAGCTACGTCGTCGGCGCCAACGGCAAAACCCCGCCGAGTGAAAAACTCAACGTCGCCGGCATCGGCGTCGGCGGACAAGGCGGCGGCGACCTCCGCTCGTTCAAGGATGAAAACATCGTCGCCCTCTGCGACGTCGACTCCACACGCGCGGCCTACTCCTTCAAAGCCTACCCGAACGCCAAACGCTACGAAGACTTCCGCGTCCTCTTCGACAAACACAAGGACATCGACACCGTCGTCGTCGGCACCCCCGACCACACCCACGCCGTCATCACCCTCGCCGCCATCCAGTGCGGCCTCAACGTCTACTGCGAAAAACCCCTCACCCACACCGTCAAGGAAGCCCGCGCCGTCACCGCCGCCGCCCGCGAATCCAAGGTGCAGACCCAAATGGGCAACCAGGGCCACTCGTCCGAAGCCATCCGCAACGTCCGCGAATGGGTCCAGTCCGGCGCCATCGGCGAAGTCAGGGAAGTCCACGCCTGGACCGACCGCCCGGACACCGGCCCGAAATACGCCAACTTCGCCGCCCGCTCGCTGCCCACCGAATTTCCGCCCGTCCCGGACAACCTCAACTGGGACCTCTGGCTCGGCCCCGTCCCCGATCAGAAATACAGCCCGTCCTACGTCCCGTTCTACTGGCGTGCCTGGCTCAACTTCGGCACCGGTGCCCTCGGCGACATGGGCTGCCACATCCTCGACCCCGCCTGCTGGGCGCTCGACCTCGACGCCCCCACCAGCATCACCGCAGAGGTGAAACACCACTCGCCCGAACTCGCCGGCATCGCCTACCCGATCGCTTCCAAAGTCACCTTCGAGTTCCCCCAGCGCGGCAACCTCTGCCCGCTCAAACTCGTCTGGTACGACGGCAGCTACGAAATGCCCCGTCCGCCGATGCTCGAAGACGGCCGTGAAATGCCCGACAGCGGCGCCATCATCTACGGCTCCAAGGAAACCATCATGCACGGATCCCACGGTGCCGGCGGCGCCCGCATCATCCCGGAAATCCGCATGAAGGACTTCAAGCGCCCGGAAAAAACCATCCAGCGCATCAAGGGCGGCCACATCGCCGACTTCATCCGCGCCTGCAAGGACGGCAAACCCGCCAGCTCGAACTTCGTCGACTACGGCGGCCGCCTCACCGAACTCGTCCTGCTCGGCGTCGCCGCCCAGCGCACCCCCGGCATCAAACTCAACTGGAACTCCGAGAAATTCGAATTCGACCACGCCGCCGCCAACGAATTCCTCCACGCCCCCTACCGCGAAGGCTGGTCGATCTGACCCGTTCCGGCGGGCCCCTGTTCCCACCCACTCGCCCCGCGCTTCCCCCCAAAGGAAGCGCGGGCGCCCCCTCTCCCCCCTCCCCTCCTCTCTCACCCTGCCGGCACCACCCTGCCCGGCCCACCCCACCCACCGGTTCCTCACCCACCGGTAGGGACGCACCGCCGGGGCGTCCGCCCCAGTCGACCGGCCCCCATCACGGCTCCCACCCGGAAAAGCAGACCATGGACACCCCATCCCTCCGCAGCCGGTTCCGCCGGACCGCGCGCCTCGCCGCCCTCGTCCTCACCGTCCTCACCCCGGCGCTCACGGCAGCGCCAGACACCGTCACCAACCGCTACGCGACCGCGGCCGATGCCGACCACTGGCCGACCGTCAACCCGGGCGACTACATCTTCTTCCGGGGAAACAACGACAACGGCGATGACATCTATGCCGCGGGCGGAAAAAAATTCCTCAAAATCCAACTCCCGGTCGGCAACAAGATCCTCATTTTCGCCGGTGACTACGAACGCATCCTGATCAATGGCGAAGCCTGCTCCGGAACCCCCGAACAACCGACCATCGTCACCAACCTCGGCGGCCAGGTCCGCTGGGGCAACAGCACCGAATCCAACCAATACCGGTCGCTCGAACTCTACAACTTCCAACACCTGCACCTGACGGGGAAATTCGATCCGGAAAACCAAACCGGCGACCCGCACTTCCGCGGCCACCACGCCGGCGCCGCCATGGATTCCGGCGACTACTACCAACGCTACGGCCTCTGGGGAAACCCGAAATGGACCGGCCCGGTCCACCACGGCAGCCACGGCAATGGCGTGCGCATCCACCATTTCAAATCCGTCAAAATCGACTACGTCGCCAGCTGGGGCGGCTACTTCGCCTCGTTCAACGTCAAGACCGACCACCCGAAACCACCGGGCGAGGTCGAGGTGGACATCCAGGATTGTTTCGGCGGCTTCGGCGAGGGCGAGGCCTTCTACCTCTCCTACTCCACCAAGGCCGCCGACCAGGACATCACCAGGCTCACGCTGAAAAACAACATCACCGCATTCACCGGAGCCGAAGCGCTGCAGACCGACAACCTCGCCGAAGGATCGGTCATCGAAAACAACGTCTCGCTCGGATCCGCCACCTTCTACCGGCATCCCTTCCAGGCACGCTATCAGGACAACCTGCACCAGCTCTCCTTCGTCGAGGGCGGCGTCACCGTCCGCAACAACATCCTCGTTGGCACCCATGGCGCGCTTCACAACTTCCGCTATCGCGATGCCGGCGCCGGCCGCACCCACCCCGCCGCGGACAAGCCGGTGACCATGCGGAACAACTACTACGGCTTCGGCAGGACCACCATCGGCTACATGTGGCAGGGCGACGGCATCACCCCCTACCTCTTCAGCAACAACGTCTACGGCCCGATCTCGGTGCCCGCATCCGACGACACGCTCAGCGCCCCCGCCGCCAACGACCCCGGATTCTTCAACCTCGGCAACAGCAACACCGCAATCACCTTCGACGGCAACATCTACCCGCCGGGGCGCGACCTGGTTTTCACCAGCCGGGGAAACGGCGGCAACGTCACCGCCACCCGCAACCTCCAGCAGGTTGCTCCGCCGGTCAGGTTCGCCAACTCCGGCTTCCCCGACGACACCGACTGGAGAAACATCACCTTCTGGTCGGCCACCTACCGGAACACCCCCAAACACTCCGGCCGCAACAAGGACGGCCAGCCC
Source organism: Verrucomicrobiota bacterium JB025 (assembly GCA_030673875.1). Taxonomy (GTDB): domain Bacteria; phylum Verrucomicrobiota; class Verrucomicrobiia; order Verrucomicrobiales; family Akkermansiaceae; genus Luteolibacter. The sequence goes on from JAUTCT010000079.1 coordinate 7,449, forward strand.
ATCCCCTATCAGGCGGGCGACATCGTCATCTGTTACGATCAATCCGGTGACACCAGGTTCTTCCAATGCGTCCAGCCACACCGCGGCGGCCAGCACCCGACCACCTCGCCGGAACACTGGAAACAACTCACCTGGAACGGCCGCAACCTGCCGCCGCTCGATCTCCGCATCCGCGGGAACACCTACTACAACCGTCGTGGCATGGGCCTGACCTACAAACCGGCCGGCACCACCGGATCCCCGTGAACGCCCGACAACCAACCAATACCCATGGCCGGAAAACCCGCGCCACCCCGCTCCCGGAGGGATCACAGCCAGTAGCCGGGGGTCGAGCGCAGCGCCCCCCGGTCCCCTCCCACCGGGAAATTCTCGGCTTCCCGGCAGGGATGCCAGCCCCTCCCGCCATCAGCCACCCGCCCCGCCACCCGTTGGAAGCCAGTATTCTGTTGCAGCCCCCCGGCCCATCCATAATCCTGCATCCAAGCACCCCAATGACCCCTACTTTCCACGCCATCGCCATCGACGGACCCGCAGCCTCCGGCAAATCCACCCTCGCCCGCAACCTCGCCCAGCGCCTCGGCCTGATCATGGTCAACTCCGGCGCCATGTACCGCGCCATCACCTGGGCCGCCCTGCAACACGGCATCGACCCCGCAGACAGCCCCGCCGTCATCGCCCTGATGGACAAAATCGACATCGACTGCGGGCACGACGGCCTCATGTCGACCATCGCCATCGACGGCAGGACACTCACCGACGAACTCCGCGCCGAACACATCAACTCCAACGTCTCCACCGTCGCCGCCATCCCCGAAATCCGCGAAACCCTCGTCAAACTCCAACGCGGATACCTCAACCACTCGAACGTCGTCATGGAAGGCCGCGACATCGGATCCGTCGTCTTCCCGGACACCCCATACAAGATCTACATCGACGCCTCCGAATCCGTCCGCAACTCGCGCCGCGCCGGCGACGGCGAAACCGACTCCATCGCCAAACGCGACGCCGCCGACTCCAAACGCAAAACCGCCCCGCTCATGGTCGCCGACGGCGCCACCGTGCTCGATACCTCCGGCCTCTCCATCGAAGGCGTCGCCGACGCCGCCATCGAAATCCTCAAATCCCAGGGCCTCACCATCTGAGCGCCCCACCCGGCACACCCCGGCGCCCGGCCGAATCCCCGGGCATGCAACAACTCCGTCACATCGCGGATTCGCAATCCGATTTGCGTCACACGATTGCCCCCATCCTGAAATTGGCGGACCAAGGCAACCGGCTCACAACTGGCGGTTGAAAATCCACGCACCCGCCCCACTTTCCCCACTGCCGGGATCCGCGGCGGCATCGCCGGACATCACCACCCAGAATCCCCACGCTCAAACGCCATGAAGTTTGCCATCATCCCACTCGCCGTCGCCTCGCTGCTCTCCGCATCCGCCGCGCCCGTCATCGTCGCCCACCGCGGCGCCTCCCACGACGCTCCGGAAAACACCCTGCCGTCATTCAAACTCGCCTGGCGGAAGCATGCCGATGCCATCGAGGGCGACTTCTACCTCACCGACGACGGCCGCATCGTCTGCATCCACGACAAGGACACCAAACGCGTCGCCGGAAAAAAACTCACCATCAGCGAGTCACCGCTCGCCACCCTCCGCACGCTCGACGTCGGCTCATGGAAGGGCGCCCGCTGGAAAGGCACCACCGCCCCCACGCTCGACGAGGTGCTCGCCTGCGTCCCGGCGGGCAAACGCATCCTCATCGAGGTGAAATGCGGCCCGGAAATCATCCCCGCCATGCTCCGCGAAATCAAAGCATCCGGTCTCGCCGACGACCAAGTCACCGTCATCGCCTTCGACGCCGACGTCATCGCCGCGCTCAAAAAACAAACCAACGCCTATCAGGCATACTGGCTCACCTCGTTCAAAAAACGCGGCAGCCTCAACCCCGGAACCGACCGGATCCTCAAAACCCTCAAGCGCATCAACGCCGACGGCGTCAGCACCAAGGCCGACCCCCGCATCACCCCGCAGTTCGTCCGCGCCATCAAAAACGCCGGCTACAGCTACCACGTCTGGACCGTCGACGACGCCAGCGACGCCAAACGATTTGAAACCCTCGGCGTCGACTCCATCACCACCAACCGCCCCGCCTTCATCCGCAACGCCCTCGCCCGCTGAGCCACCATGCACCGCGCGTCCCTCGCAGCCTGCCTCACCGCCTGCCTCGTTGCCACCGGCCCGGCACACGCCGCCGAACCGCTCGTCAAACTCCTCCAGACGCCCCCGCCCGCAGCCACAGCCGCTGCCGCCGCCCACCCAGCCGAGCCATTGCTGCTCTGGTCGGAGACCGTCCGCGAACCACAACCGCTCGCCGTCTATTTCCTCCGCGCCGACCTCCGCCACCCCGCCTGCCGGCCCGTCGCCGTCGTCAGCGATGACCCCGACGGCCGCGGCCCCGCCGAAGCAGCGCTGGTCTCCCCCGGCACCCTCTTCAAGCGCCACGGCCTGATCGCCGCCGTCAATGCCAACGCCTTCTCCCGCGCGCCAAACGCCGGCAAAATCCCCGGCTGGCACCACGGCCTGCACGTCGATATCCGCGGACTCGCCATTTCCAACACCATCACCAGAAGCGGCCTGGACCATCCCGGCGCCACCAGCTCGTCCGCCCTCGCCGTCCTCAATGACGGATCCATCACCATCGGCCGGCCCGATGACCTGACCATCATCCGCCACGCCGTCGGCGACTGGGGCGCGCCACTCCTCACCAACGGCACCATCCTCCCCGCCGCAGACTCCGTGCGCCACCCGCGCACCGCCGTCGGCATCGACAAGACCGGCCGGATCCTGCTCTTCGCCGTCGTCGACGGCCGCCGCCCCGGCCATAGCGCGGGCACCACGCTGCGCGAACTCGCCACCCTCATGAAACACCACGGCTGCCACCACGCCATCAACCTCGACGGCGGCGGCAGCTCGGTCCTGCTCTATCGGGAAACTCCCGACGGACCGGTGAAAACCTACAACCGGCCGTCCGGCAACACGCACCGCCCGGTCCCCGTCCTTTTCGGGATCCGGGCGGCGCGCTGATCCGCACGCGGTCAGTTCCCGGGTGAAGCCGTCCCGGAAACACTTCCCACCACCTCCAGCACCGGGCGGCCACGCAGCTTGCCGTGGTTGCCCCGGCCGGAGTCATCGATGCACAGGTCGGAAAACTCGTGGTCCATCTGCAGCAGCAGCACCGACGCATCGTCCCGCGTCAGCCGCCGCTCCGGTGCGAACTCCGCGCCCTTGTAGCGCGCGCCCCGCGACAATCGCACGCCGTCGATCCAGCCGGAGAACAACGAGGTCCCGCGGCCCTTGCCATCCACGTCTCCGCCGACCACCAGCGGCAGCTCGTTGCGCCGGCGTTTCCCGCGCGCCGGTGCCGAATCCACCAGCTTGCCGTCCACGTAGAGCCGCACTTCCCGGCCGTCAAACACCCCGGCGAGATGGTGCCACCGGCCCGTCTTCAGCAGCGGCGAGTTCGCCCGCGCACTGCGGTATTTCCCGCCGGCATGCACCGAAAACGTCGGCCGGCCACCGTTCACGAAGATGCCGAACCCGGACCCCTCGGTCTTGGTCACCAGACCCGTCCTGTCCGCGAACGACCTCGCCTTGAACCAGCACTCGAGCGTCAGTTCCTCGCCCAGCACGACCTTGTCGGAATCCACGGCCACATGGTCGGAGCTGCCGTCAAAACTCATCGCGCGGTTCACCGAATCCTTCGCGAATTTCAAATCGACCGGCAGCGCCACCCTGCGTTCCGGCAGCGTGTATCGGCACCCTTCCGCCAACAGGTCCATCGTCGCGAATAGCTCAGGCAACCTCAGCCACTCGTCCAGACTCCGCGCCGGCCGCCGGATCCGGAAGCTCAACTCGCGTTCCTCTCCGGGTGCCAGCTGCAGATGCGTGTGCTCCGGCGTGAGACTCCAGCGGCTGTCCGCGCTCGAACCGCCCACCGTCATCTCGACCGGACGACTCGCCGGATTCGCCACCGTCAACCGCACGGTCCGGTCGATCGCGGAATCACCCACCTCGATCGCCTCGTCCACGCGCAGCGGCAGCGCGCCCAGCTCCGCGGCCTCGGCAATCAGGTCGCCGGACACCTCGCGCACGTCCATCACCTCGCCCACCGGCAGCGCCGCATACGCGATCTGGTCCTTCCGCACCGTCACCACGTCGAAATGATGCAGGTAGCCGGCCACCGGGTTTTCCCCCGGCATGTGCCCGCCGGTCGTCGCCAGCGTCACGTAGTTGATGCCGTCCTTCGGATCGAAGCGCATCCGGTGAATGTGCCCGGCGAACACCGCACTCACGTTGCCCGCCTGCTTCAGTTCCTCGTGCACCTTGTTCCAGTCATCTCCATAGTCACCGCCCAGCCAGCGCGGGTGGTGCAGAAACAAGAACACGTGGTCCGCACCGGATGCCTTCTCCAGCGTCTGCTTCAGCCAGGCGAACTGCTCGTCGCTCATCGTCTGGCACTCGGGCTCGTGGATCCCCTTGCGTCCGGTCTCCGGATCCCCCTCGTCCGAATACAACACGACGAACCAGCAGTTCTTGTGTTCGAAGGCATACCACAACGGCCCGAAGTGTTTCTCATAACTCCCCTCGTGCTCGCCTTCCGGCGCCTTCATCCCGTCCGGCCCGCGCCAGTAAATGTCATGATTGCCCGCCACCGGGAACCACGGGCACAGCAGCTCGTCCATGATCCCGCGGTATTCCTTCATGTCGCGCATCCATTCCTCGTCGCGGTTGTAGCCCTGGATCAAATCACCAACCGTCATCACCAGATCCGGCTCCAGCAGGTTCACGTCCCGCACCGCATCCGCCAGCACACTCACCCCGTCCGGCGGACCTCCGGTCCGGTCGCCAAACACCACGAAGCTGAACGCCCCCTCCTCATTCGGCAGCACCAGCCGCCGCGCGTCAGTCACCCGGCTGGTGCCGAAGCGACCGTCCGTCGCCTCCATCACCCGGTGCTTGTCGTTGTGGTGGTGCTTGTGATGGCTGTGCCCGATGTGGTCCACCTCCTGCCCCGCCAGGGACAGACTGCATGCCAGCCCGATTGCTGTTATTTCTCTCAGTTTCATGATCGTTCGGTTATTTTTTCGTTAGAGCAACGGGCGGCGCCGGCACCCGGTCGCGCACCGTGGTCACCATCACGGGTTTTCGCGGCCGCTCTCCATCCGCCACGCTCACCACCACATTCGTCCGGTCTCCGGTCCCCTGGGAAACCGTCCCGTCATACATCTTGCGCCACCGCCCTTCGCGGTCCAGCACCGCGACCTTCAGGCCCACGCTGCCGCTGCCGACCCGCTTCACCGTGGCGGACCGCGGCTCCAGCCCGATCACTTGATCGCCAAGGCGCACGGAAACGCGCACCGGCGTCGTGTTGATGAACCGGATGCTGCCGGGCGCAAACGACGTCGCGTCGTCCGGCAGCAACACGTGCCGCGCCTTCTCCCAGCTTCCGGCACGCTCGTCGCGCCACATCACCGCCAGCCATTGCCGGCACTCCGCCCCCACGTAGAGGTCGTGCCACGGACCACCCTCATCACCGGCCGGCGCTCCTTTCGGAACAATCCGCGCCTCACCGGGAACCACCGAAACAAACCGCGAGAGCCGGCCGAGGATCAATGTCGCGTCCTCCTCGAACTGCGTGCCCTCTTCGCCGCCCGACCCGACCGTCACATGCCGCGGCGGACGCGCCCCGTGCGGGGCCTCCAGCTCGTAGCGCGCGCCATTCCTCACCTCCTGCCGGAACGGCGGATGCTCGCCCACCGGCATGAACCGCAGCCAGCCGACCGGAAGCTCGCGCCCGCCCTGCCCCGCACATGCCGCGGTCACCGCCGCCAGTGCCATCAATCCGCGGAACCATGCCCGCGGTCTCGTCAATTTCTTCTGGGTTGTCATATGATTATTCCTTTCATCTGCTTGTTAAACTTCATCGGCGGACAACCAGCGGAACGACACCACCTGGAACCGCCGCCCGTAGTCATCCTCATCGCCCGCCGCCGCGGAGTTCAGCCCGAACCCGTCCGGCTCGACCGGCTCCGGCATCCGCTGCACCACCGCCTCGCACCACGCCTCGGCCGCCACCGTGCCGCCCGCATTCAGGCAGTTGCCATACGCCCGGATGACAAAACTGTCCGACCGCGCCGCCAGCGCGTCTCCCATCACCTGCAGCACGTCCGCCTGCGTGAGAAACCCGGACGCGCCCCACGCCGTCGTCGCCGGCTTGTAGGTCTGCTCCATCCGCGTCGGATCATCGATGTGGTCGCCGTGGGAGAAATCCGGCAGCGACCCGCTGTTATCCAGCGGGTATTCGTCTTCGAACGCCTGGTTGATCCCGCTCTTGTCGATCGCCGCCTGCAGCGCGCCCTTCAGCCCGGTTTCATCATCCGCCAGCCGGCGGTTCACGAAGTCGGACATCGAGAGAAACGGCCCGCGGGTCTTCACCTCCCGGACGATCGCCTCCGCCAGCGCACCCACCTCGTCACGGCTCAGCACCCGCTGGCCGGACCACGCCGCGTCGTCACCCGCACTGACCCCGTCCCAGCTGTCGCCCGGCAGGTCGAGCATCCGTGAAAACGCCACCTCATCGGCACCGAATCCCACGCCAAGCGTGGAGAGCAGCATCGCCTCCCACGCCGCCACGCTCGTCGAGTTCACGTTGAACCCGCCGTCCACCATCAACACCGTCGCCGCCTCGTGGAAATCCACCAACTTGTCCTCCACATCCGCGCCGGCCGTCGGCGCAAGCCGCATCCGCCCGTTCGGCAGCGGATTGGCCGACGCATCGCTGGCAAAGCCCGCCTTGTCCGACTCCGTCCCGGTGGACAGGAAATAGCGGTCCCAGATCGCGTGGTTGAGCTCGAACGAAAGATCGAAGGTCACGTTGGTCTCCTCCATCGTGTGTTCGAGCAGCCCCAGCGCGTGATACGCCCAGTTGTCCGCATTGGAAACCGAGGCATTCCCGCTGTTCGACCGTCCGTCGTCGGTGTAGCCGATCGTGTGGCGGTTCCACCCGCCGCTGTCGTCGTTGTAGCCCTCGTTGCGCTTCGGCTCGGTGCGGTCGCGCGGCACCCGCGGGTCCACCAGCGAGTTGCCCAGCGCGAAACTCGGACTCCACGCCAACTCGGAAAACTTCGCGTGCTGGAACGCACCCAGCGACGCCACACCCGCCTCGTTGCGCGGCACGTCAAACAACACCCGCCGCGTCACCCCGTCGCTCGGCGGGTTGAACGGATCGCTCAGGTAGAGCCCGCCCTCGCGCACCGGACTCATGTTCGTCCACGACACCGCGTTATCAAACAGGTCCCGCGTGTAGAACCCGAAGAAATGCGGCGCCACGTCCGAGACGTTGTCCAGCGGCGACCGGAACACATAGGAATTCCGCACGTTCCAGTTGGCGATCGACGCGGTCTCCAGATGCGGCGTGTTGGCCAGACTGCCCCCGCCCAGCACGTTCGAGTAGTGCTCTTCAAACCACCGCAGGCGGAACCCGTCCCGCGTCCGCCGGTCCGGAATGTCACTCACCACCGCGGAGTTCGCGCTCGTCTGCGAAAACGGCACGGTGTCCGACGACGTCCACTCCACCGGCATCTCGTCCTCGTCGCCATACTGGTAGGCGCAGGACACATACTGGCCATGCGGCAGCCTGGCGAACTTGCTCACCGTCATCGATGACGCGCTCCCCGTGATCGGCTTCCAATACATGAAGTAGTCATCCGCCTGGGTGTAGCCGTTCTCCTGCACGTTCCCGATCGGCTCGCCCTCCACCACCTCACGCCACGTCGCCGGCCGCGAGACGGCGTAGTCGTCGACAAACACCGTCTGGTTGCCGGAAACCGCCACGTTCACGTTGAACAACGAGCGCCCGTGCGAGTCCTTGTCGACGAGGAACGACCGCGACGGGTCCGGCGCCACGTCCGGCACCAGCAGGTTGGCCGCAAAATTACTACCATTGTAGTGCAGATTCCCGGCGGGCGAGAAGAGCACCGTCCGCCCGGCCGGGATCGTCACCCCCTCCAGCTTGAAATAGTGGCTGCCCCGCCGGTAGCCGTTGCTTCCCCCGCTCGGCGATTCCAGCGACCCCCAGTCCATGTTGTATTCCACCTCGGAGATCGTCGTGGTCGTGCCGCCGCCCCACGTGGACCCGCTCGAGCTGTGCACGTATGGCGGATCCAGCGTCACCTCGATGTCCTTGCCGCCGTTGATCACGAACATCACCATCGAATCCCCGACCTCCAGGTCGAAGTTGTACGGATTCCACAGCGCGACCCGCGGATACAGGTGCAGCCGCAGCGCGTATTTCCGCCCCGCGACCGCGCTACCCGTGTCGTAGTAACTAACGTTGTAGTAAATAGACCCCTCCGCCAGCACCGGGCTGATGTCGTTTTTCGTCCGGTTCCGGTATTCGGCCGGATACTCGTTCATGCCCATGTACGTGTGGATCTCGTCATCCGCGCCCCGCGTCTCGCTGCTCTCCACGGCCACCTCGATCGCACCCGTCTTGTGGCCGTCCGCCCGGCCCGCCCAGTCGCGCAGCAGCCCGAAGCACGGCGCGATCAACTCCATCCGCCCGCCCTCGCCCGCATCCGCCAGCAGCGCGTCATGCCGCGCGTTTCTGGCACCGATCATCCGGTCCTCGTCCCTCAGCCCCAGCAGCGCCTCATCGTCACCCGCCAGGTCCGCGATGCTGCCGTCGCTCAACAAAAACGCCGTCAGGTCCTTTTTCAATCCGCCGTGCAACACGTCGCTGAGCACCGTCCGCGAATGCGTCGTGAAATCGTGAAACCCCGCTTCCCGGTAGCTGTTTCCCGCCGGTTCCAACAACTCCATCTGTTTCATCGACACCAGCTTGCCGCGCTCGGCGTTCGCCAGCTCCCTGCCGTCCTCCGCGGCCAGCAGGCTCGCGTCCTGGGCCAACTGCAGCCGGCGGGTCTCCGCGAGCGAATCCACCCGCTCGGAGTGGACGTCCTCGGTCGCCACGTTCGCCCGCACCCCCAGATCCCCCACCCACCACGCATACTGGCCGCCGGCGGACGCGCCACCGTCATCGTGCAGCCCGACCAGCGGCGCACTCACCCGGCCGTCGTCAGCCACCGTCCCCACGCTGCCGTCCGCCACCATTTCCACCATCGCCACATTCATCGACGACCCGCCGCCGCCTTCAAAATAATTCAATCCGAACTCGTTGCCGCTGACCAATGTCGTCAACCGCTCGTCACCGGCACTCCAGTTTCCGCTCTCGCGCCGGTCATGAAGCCCGCCGTCATCCATGCTCCGGCGCACGAAGGGACTGCCGTCCTCCTCGGTCGTCCGCCACACGTTCACCCAGTGCGGCTGCTGAATCCCATCCACCTCATCGGTCGCGGGAGTCCCGTCGAAAATCCCGGACACCGCCGTGGTGCGCTGGTCCGGCCCCAGGTGTTCCTGCAGTTCTCCCAGCGCGATCATCAGCGCCAGCCGCGCGTTCGCCCGCGCCTCCGCCCTGGCGTTTCCCATGTCCGCCTTGCGCAGCTCGATCGCGGACAAGGTCAGCATGCCGGTGGCCACCACCGACAACATCACCATCAGCATCAGCGTCGTCACCAGCGTGAATCCGGACGTCCCGCTTGTGTTCTCGTGCGTCTTCATATCAGCTCACTCGTTTTTCAGGTTCATCTTGCCCCCCGCTTCCAGGGGCCCGTTGCTTCGGGAAAAAACGGCGCCCGCCGTTGGAATGACGGGCGCCGCATGTGGATCAGTTCCCGCCGCGGCGGGATCGTCGGTCATTGTTGGTAGTCGATGGCCAGTCGGCAGAACACCCGCTCCATGTCGCCCGGAACAGCTGCGCTGATCCGGCTGGCGCTGTCCTCTATCAGCTCGGCTTCCGTCCAGTGCGACAGGTCGGAACTGATCTCGATCGAGTAGTTCACCCGCTCGTCGGACGCCGCTTCGATTCCCTTCTCAAAGGAAATCGTGTAGCCGCCCTCGCCATCCGCAACCAAACCCGGCAGCACGTCGAACGACCTCGGGTCGAGCCCGAGCGCGTATTCCATCACCGCGATGATGCCGTCCATGTCGTCGTCGTCCGCGAGGTTCTCACCGCTGGCGCCCATCGCTTCCATGTAGTCGTCAAACGCGGTCGGATCGAGGATCGCGGTAGTCACCCGCAGCCACGGCACCGCGTCGGCGAGACCTGCCGTCTGCTGGATCCCGAGCGCGAAGGTCTGCCAGCCGTCGGTCGTCGCCGGCTTGAGGTTGATGCCGTAGTTGGCATCCCCCGCGCGCCAGTTCTGCACGATCGAGGTCATCTCCGAGAACGTCGTCGAATCCCAGCCCATCCCGACCACCTCGACCACCGACTCATCGATGTCGGCCGGCACGATCGGACCGGTGAGGCCGAAGGTGGACGTCGAGTCCCAGTCCACCAGCATCTGGTGCACGGTATACGGGCCGCCGGTCTGCGCGCTGGTGCTGCCGCCATACACCGGCGAGTTGGTCCGGACCATCAGCTCGGCCTTCACGATCGTCTCGCCGTCCGGGATGGTGTTGAGGTCGCCCGGGTCACCGAAGGTCACCGGAAACCGGATGATCGTTTCCGTGGTCCCGGAGGTGCCGTCGTTCCAGTCCATGAACAGGGTGTCGATGCTCGCTCCGTCCTGGCTCACACCGTCACCCGTGCCGCCGCCGTTGTTGGTGAACAACTGCGCGTCGGCCTGATAGTAGTAGGTCCGGGTGGGTTCGAGCGTGTAGGTCACCTCGAGTTTCGGACGCAGCAGCGGGTTTTCATTGCCCACCGTGTTGTAGGACCAGCCGTCGGTCGTGCCGCCGGTGTAGATCGCGAACCCGTGGTTCTCATATCCATACTGCGACCACGCCTGCAGGATGGCCGTCACGTTCGCCGTGCTCACGTCGCCTTGCGAAACCGCGCCAAACCCGGCAATCGGATACCCGGTGCTGGACGATCGCGCGCCCTCGGTGCCGTCGAATCCGTCGGTCGGATCACCGGAGGTCTCGTCCCCGGCCTCACCGAACTGCAGGTCCTCGTAGGTGGTCTCGTCATCCACCGGATAGAGGAGCTGGTCGACGAGGAACGGCCCGCCCGAATTCGCGCTGCCGGCGGTCGAGGTAGTGATGATCAGCTTGGCGTCCTGAATGCCCGCCCCATACGGAATCCGGCCATCGCCGTCGCCGAAGATGTTGTCAAAACGGATCAACCCGTTCTGGTCGGGACTGCTGCTGCCCGGCCGACCGTCGAGGTAGTAGTCGCTCACCGAGCTGCCGAGCTCGTCGGTTCCGTCTTCGCCGACCCGCTTGCCCCACTGGCCGGTGTAGCCGTTCACGCCCTCCTGGAAGGTGACTGTGGTGGTTTCCACCGTCGAAACCGAGCTGATGATCCACACATTCGCTGCGGAGTAGGTGCCGACCGTGTAGCCGGCGCCCGCCACAAGACTGACGCTCACGGTTTCCCGCAGCTCCAGGAATTCGTCGTCAAGCGCATCGACCAACACGCTCGCCGAACGCTGGCCGGCCGCGATGGTCACCTCCCCGGTGAGCGCCGTGTAGTCCGTGCCCGCGGTCGCCGAACCCGTCACCGAGTAATACACGGTGAGCGCACCGGTCGTGTCGCCCGTCCGGGTGAAGGTGAACGCGCCGGTGTCGCCGCCTTCCGTCGCCGAGGCGTCGCTGGCAACCACGAAGACCTCGTCGCCACTCAGCTCCACGGGATCCAGCGGCGCCACCAGGAAGCGGAAGCCGCCGCTCTGATAGTTGCCGCTCAGGTTCGGCAGATCATGCGAGAAAACGACGAACGAATCACCCAGCCCGAAGTAGGTGTAGATGTTGTCGCCGCCGTTTCCGTTATTGAAGTCCGGAGAAACGAACATCACCGAGTTCGACGGATTGATGATGCTGCCGTCGCCAAAGGTGATCTGATAGCCCTGGGTGCCGATGGTCACCGTGGCACCGAGCATCTCCAACTCGCCGTTGAGGGCGGTCATCGTGCCGTCACTGCCGACCAGTCCGCTGAGCACCTGCCCGGCGCGGTAGGGCACGTAGAGGAAACCGAAATCCTCGGACTCGAGGTCGTCGGTGTTGTCGCGCGTCGCGACACGCCACCTGCCGTCGACCAGGCCGACGCTGGGAATGTGATCGGCTCCGTCCTGCTCACTGACGGCCAGCAGGTTGCCGGCGGTCGGCAGTCCGTCGATCTCGAAGTATCCCTCGCTGACGTTGGTGATCTCCACACTCACTCCCGCCGGGAAATTCGAACTCCCGTGGAGCACGTTCGCATTCGCCCCGTCCCAGTCGACATACGCGCCATACCAGCCGTCGGCATACGGGAAATACCCCAGCGAGAAACGCGAGGACTCCTCCCGGATCACCGGATCACTCGCACCCGGTGCCTCGTTGTCCTGAACGCCCACCCCGAATAGGTAACCGCCAGTCCCGTCGTCCGTCGGATAGACCGACACGATGTTGTCGATCGGCGCCAGATTCTCGAGCGTCCCGTGGTTGGTAGCCAGAACCACGCCGGAGGCGAAGTCCAGCGGCGCGCCGTCCACACTCGGGTAGAAATCACCGACGTCATCGGTCACCGCACCCGCCGCATGATTCTCAAACGCCAGCGGCCCCGAGGTCGACGCCTCTATCAGCCAGCTGAACTCGTCGTCGAGGGGAACCGTGTAGCCGCTCGTTTCCACATCCTCGAATCCGCCGTCAATCACCCCGACCGTGTAACCGGTCATGTCCGGAGACTCCGCCAGAACCGCGGTGAGCAGCACCGCGGATGTCATCGAGATGGCACCCGTGTTGTCGGTGGCCACCGCGGTCATATGGTGGTCGCCGAGCGTGTCGAGCATCACGTCCACGCTGTAGGGAGCCGTCGTGTCGCTTCCCACGGACACGCCGTTGTCGAAGAACTCGACCTGCACCACCGTGCCGTCGGCGTCGCTCGCGCTGGCCACCAGGGCCACCACCGAGTTAAAGTCTAACATACCGGCATCCGGCGACTCCCAGGTCACGCTTGGCGGGATGTTGTTGGTGAAGGTCGCGCCTTCCGTCCACGTCGTCTCGTTGACCACGTCCCCGACCACACTGCCGGCGGCACTGCTGGTGATCGTCGCGCCGGACCCTTCCGTCATCCCCCAGCGGCCGACCAGACCGGCCGCGGCGGTCACTTCAAAACTCCCGGTCTGGCGGATCTCCTCCTGGCTCCGCGCGTAGTTCCAGATCCTCGCCTCATCCAGATAGCCCTGGAAAAACCCGGCGGCCACGCCTTCCGAGTTCAGCGCCGAGGCCAGCGATGCGTGCTGGATGCTGTCGGCGCGGGGAACCAGATCGCCCGCGTCCAGCGTGGCTTCAAGGTTGCCGTTCAGATAGAGCTTCCACTCGCTGCCGTCGAAGGTCGCCGCGGCATGCTGCCACTCGCCGGTCGTCACCGGAGTGACACCGTAAACCGGAACGTTCTTGCCGAGCAGCGAATCCTCGAAGTCGGCCGCCAGCACCCCGGTCTCGGCGTCGATGCCGAAGATGTAGTTGCAGTCGAGGTTGGACTGGTCGTCCTCACCGCGGCCTTTCGCGATCAACGGCACCACCGTCACGCCGCCCGATCCACTGCTGGTGGAAATGCCGTCGCCCTCCCGCTTGAACCACGTCTCCAGCGTGAATGCGCCCAGCTTGAAGCTCCCTTCGTCGCCAAACGTCACATACTCGTTCAGCCCGTTGAAATACATCCCGCCAGCGCCGGTTTCCGGCACCACCTCGAAGTTCACCGTGCCGGACAACACCTCCGCGCCACCGTCATCGGAAACCACCGCCGACAGCGCACCGTTCCGCAGGCTGTCGAACGGCCCCAGAACCACCTCATACGGCGCGCTGGTGTCCACTCCCACCGACTCGCCATCGAGCAGAAACTCGACGCCGGTCACCACGCCATCCGTGTCCGCGGCGCTCGCCGTCACCGTCAGCGACCCGCCAACCGTGACCTTCTGACCCTCCGTCGGTGAGGAAAACGCAACCGTCGGCTGCGCGTTCGCCGGATTCACCGTGAAGAACGCGAAACTGAACATGTCCTCGTCACCGGTCAGGCCGTCTTCCAGCACCGCGTCATCCAGGTTGCGGCTCTGCACCACCCAGCCGCTCCGGACCTCGTCCCACTCGTAACTCACGAAGTTGTTCGTCTGGTTCGGCACGCTCTCGTCCTCTTCGTTCAGGTCGATGCCGCCATCGGCGGAAACAATCAGCGTCCCCGTCGTCTGGTCCTGCCCCGGGATCTGCAGCAGCCACTCGCCGGTTCCGATCCTGGTCACGGTGAAATTCCCGCCCGCCACCTCGGTCGTCCCGTCACTCTGCACCCGGCCCACCGCCGTGACCACGTTGTCACCCGCTATCGCCGTTGGAATGAACGCGAAACAAACCGGATCCTGCTCGTAGCTCTGCGCGTTGCCCTGCCCGTTGTCCATGTTGGAAATCACGAACGTGCCGTCCTCCAGATCCTGGCTCATCGCGAAGTTGTCCTCGTTCTTGCCGCCGTTGACCAAAAGCACGCCGTTCGCGGCGGTCGCTGCCACCCCGAACGAACTCAACGCCGTCAGGTCCACCTGCGAAATACCGCTGCCGTGGTCGACGAAATGCGTCCCCAACTCGATCGTCGGAGACCCCACCAAAGTCGTCAGGTCCGCGCCGTTAGAGTCATTCCGCGCGTGACCGACCAGATAATCCTCGTCCAACCGGAAGTAAACTCCCGCCAGATTGACGTTGAACTCGCTGCCGCTGCTCTCCGCACCACCCGCCGCGGCGTGCACCGCGATGTAATACCCGGCACTGCTGTAGGCGGCCGCCGGCGTCCCGTAGCTGATCCCGTCCTCGCCGCCGCCGGCCGCGTTGTTGCGCCCGTTCTGCGTCACTGCGGAGAGCATCACGCCGTTCACCACGTCATACGCGCGGTCACTGCTGAACTGCATCTCGAAGTCACCCTTGTTGTCCCCGCTGACCACGAACTGCTCCGTGCTGCCGTCCAGCACCGTGGTGGTCACCGCCGGTTCGTCACTGTCCTGGTTGTTGTTGGTGTTGTTGTTCTGAACAACATCGATGTTTCCGAACTCGATGGCCGGAGATGTCCCGGAGAACGCCAGCGCCATCACCGCGCCGATCCTCCAGTAGCTTTGACAAGTGTGTTTCATCCTGTGGTTATGATTACGAGTTTTGTAGTATTAAAACCTGCCGGACCCCGGAACGAATCCGCCGGACGCCGGCTTCACGCAAACAAGACACCGGCAGGCACACCAACCACGACAGCGAATCGGCGTTTCGCCGTGACATGGTTGTCACACTTTCAGGCATGACTCAGCCCCCCCTCTGGGGGATGCCCATCGGCGAGTGAAACCCTGCCCTCCGCCAGCCGCGCAATCCGATGACGCCTCGCTCATCGCCGCATTCATCGGCGGAAACGAACGCGCGTTCGCCACCTACTACGCACGCCATCGCGAAGCCGTCGCCAACGCCGCGATGCAATCGCTCAACGGCGACCACTTCGCCAGCGAGGACATCACCCAGGACCTCTTCGCCAGAATCGCCGCAGACCCAGCAACCCTCCGCGCCTGCCGGGACCACAGGGCATGGCTGTCCCGCTGCGCCCGCAACCTCGCCGCCAACCACATCCGCGCGGAATCCAGACGCTCCACCCGCGAGCAACTCAGCCAATCCATCCACCCGCCGCTCCAGCCGGAAGTCAACTTCAACCGCTTCGAGGCCGGCGACCTCCTCTCCGGACTCAGGGACGAGGACGCACGCCTCCTCAACGCACGCTTCATCGAAGGCCGCAACATCCCGGAAGTCGCCAACCGCATCGGCGTCACCCCGGAATGCGCCGGCAAGCGCATCACCCGCGTCCTCCACCGTCTGCGCCGCCGCCTCGCCGCCGCCGGATACGCCGCCGCCACCATCATCGGATGCGGCACCCTCCCGGTCCCGAACACCGCCGCCACCCTGCCGGAAGCCCTCCAGCCGCACGCATTCCACCGGCTCGCCTGGAAATAATCCCCCTTCACGCCCCCATCCGGAGAAATTTCCAATTGCCCGCCCGCCATGGTCCGGGAGAGCATCCCCCCGCCACCCGTCACCACGGACCCGGCGAACCGAACCATCAATTCCCGCGCCTCAATACCATGACTTGGACCTACTGGAGTATCTGGATGCCTCTCGGCGCCGCCTTCCGAACCCTCTTCGGCATGCGCGTCATCGGCCGTGAAAACCTCATCACCGAGGGCCCCGTCCTCGTCGCCTCAAACCACGAGAGCTTCATCGACCCGCCACTCATCGGCAACCTCTACCAGGACATGATGTGGTTCCTCGCCCGCAAAACCCTCTTCACCAAAGCCACCAACTGGCTCTACACCAAACTCCAGGCCATCCCCGTCGACCAGGACCGCCCGGACATGGCCAGCCTCAAAACCATCATCAAGAAACTCAAACAGGGCGACCGCGTCATCGTCTTCCCCGAAGGCGAACGCACACACGACGGCAAACTCGGCCAGGCCGCACCCGGCATCGGCCTCATCGCCGTCAAATCCGGCGCCGCCATCCAGCCCGTCCGCATCCGCGGCGCACGCGAAGCCCTGCCCCGCGGGTCCGCCCGCATCAAACGCAGCCGGATCTCGGTCACCATCGGCAAACCCATCCGCCTCACCCCGGAAGAACTCAAGGCCGCCAAAGGCAAGGAAGGCTACGACCGCGTCGCCAAACGCATCATGGCCGCCATCGAGGCGCTCTGACACAACCGTCAGGACAGGAAATCCCCCGCCCGCTCGGCCAGATCGCCCGCGTGCTCCGGCTCGAACATCGTCAGGTGCGCACCCGGCACATCGACGATCTCCAGCGACCTCACCAGCCCGCCCCAGCCGTAATCCCCGGCCACCTCGAACTTGTCGTCCGCCGCTTCGGATTTGAACAACACCACATCCAGATCCAGCGGAACCGGCACATAGGCATCCATCGCCGCCCCGTGCGCCTCCCGCACCTGCAGCATCCTCATCTGACTGTGCGGACGGGTCACCCCCGCATTCCGCGCCTTCTTGACCTCCTCCGCCACCCGCAGGTGCGTCGCTATCCCCTCGCACATCCGGATCAGCAGCTGCTTGCAGCGCTCGGAAAATGACGCGGAGTCCATCGACTCCCAGAAAACCCTCATCCGCTCGACCATCCCGTATTTCCGCCAATCCATCGCGGGATTCTCCGTATCGAACATCCCGAGAAACTCAACTTCCTCACCCGTCTGGATCAACAAACGCGCCATCTCGTAAGCCATCACACCGCCAAACGAATAACCCGCCAGGCGATACGGACCGCTCGGTTGTTTCGCCCGCACCGCCTCCACATAGCGCGCCGCCATCTCCTCCATCGTCCCCACCTTCACCTCACCATCCGCACTCAACGCCGGCGACTCGATCGCCAACCACGGCCGCCCCCCGTCCACACCCGCCACCAAGCCGCGGTAAAACAACACGCCGCCGTCTCCACCGTGAATGCAGAACAGCGGAGCCCTCTCGAATTCTCCCCCGGCGCCATCCCCGGCACCCCCCATCGAGCCTCCCCTCAGCGGAATGATCGGCGGCACGCCAGCCTCCCGCACCTCCCCCGCATCCGTGTCCAGCAGCGCCGCCAGCTCGGACAACCGAGACGCCCCCATCAGCCGCGCCATCGGCATCCGCACCCCGAACTCCCGCGCAATCATCGCAAACAACCGCAGCGCCATCAGCGAATCACCGCCCAAGGCGAAAAAATCATCATCCCGACCCACCTCGGCAACCCCAATCACCTCCTGCCAAATCTCCGCCAGCCTCACCTCCACCGCGGTCACCGGCGCTGCGCCGGACCCACCACCGCCAACCGCCACCGGCTCCGGCAGCGCCTTCCGGTCCAGCTTCCCGCGCTCCGTCAGCAGAAACTCGTCCACCGCCGCCCACAACACCGGCACCGCAGCCGCCGGCAAATGCCGCGCCAAATGCCCGCGCAACTCGTCCACCCACGCCGCCGGCACCTCACCGCGCCACCGCACCCAGCCCGCCAACACCGGCGTCCCTGCCGACTCCACCGCATCCACATGCGCCGCCGCCACCCCCGGGTGCCGCTCCATCACCCGCTTCACCTCGTCCGGCTCCACCCGGTGGCCACGGATCTTGAGCTGGTCATCCACCCGCCCGCCAAACCGCAGCCGCCCCATCTCGTCCCAGGCCGCCAGATCCCCCGTCCGATACCAGCGCTCCCCGCCAGCCATCACAAACGCCTCCGCCGTCCGCTCCGCGTCATTCCAATACCCCGGCCCCACGCCGATCCCCCCGACCCACAACTCGCCAAACCCGTCAACCCCGCCGTCCGCCTCCTCCAGCTTCACCGCATAACCCGGCAACGGCACCCCGATCGGCGGATCCCCCGCCTCGTCCCAGCCCCCGTCGATCACCTGGCACGTCGCGACTATCGACGTCTCCGTCGGCCCATAGGTATTCAGCAGCCGCCGCTCCCGGCCACCGCAGCCAAACCAATCCTCCAACGCCTTGCCCGACAACCTCTCGCCGCCGATCACCACCGCCCGCACCCGTGCGGGAATCACCCGCCCCGCCTCCCGCATCCAGCAACACCACGCCGACCAAAACGCCGTCGGCAAATTCAACACCGCAATCCCATGCCCGGCCACAAACCCCATGAACGCCTCGAAATCCTCCACCACCTCCTCCGGCCTCACCACCAGCGCCGCCCCCGCCAGCAAGGCCGACAACATCTCCTCAAGCGACGCATCAAACCCCGGCGAGGCAAACTGCAGCATCCGTTCCCCCGGCCTCACACCCAACACCTCCGCCACCGACACCGCTTCGTTCATCACCCCCTCGTGCCCCACCATCACCCCCTTCGGAGCGCCCGTCGACCCCGAGGTATAAAACAACCCCAGCAAATCCCCGCCGTCCACATCCTCCACCACGCGCCCGCGCCGGTTCACATCCACCCACTCCAGACCAAACCCGGCCGCAGTCCGCTCATCATCACTCAGGATCACCGCCACCCCCGCATCCGCCGCCATCGCCCGCAACCGCTCGTCCGGCACCCGCCGGTCCAGCGGCACATACACCGCCCCCGCACGCACCACCGCCAACAACGCCAGCGGCCAGAACCGCCGCTCACCCAGGGCCACACCAACCCGGTCGCCCGCCGTCACCCCGGCATCCGACAACCCGCCCGCCAGTCCCGCCGCATGACCGTCCAGCTCCGCATACGTCCACGCCCCGCCGTCCCACACCACGGCCTCACGATCCGCGAATTTCCCCGCCACCTCACTCCACCCGGCCGCCAACCGGCCGCCCTCCAGCAACGCACGCCCACCACTCCCCCGCTCGGGGGACGAAACAAACCAACGGCTGCCACCGGACGAACCCGGCTCAGCCTTCTCTCCGAAACTCGTTGAAATCATGGGATGGGGGGCACGCCCAACATCCCCCATATCAACTAACAAACAAGGGGTGATTCAACCGTGATAACGTAATTCCGCCTGCGATATCATGACTCCACCACGTTCTGCTGACGCGCGATGTCGTTCAGCGTCAGCCAGCCGTGAAGCTTCTTCTTGTCCGCCGGACTCACCACCGGCACCTGCTGCAGGTTCCTCGCGATCATCTTGTTCGCCGCATCGCGAATCGATGTTTCAGGGTAAACCGAAAGCACATCCTGCTCCTTGACCACCTCGGCCAGGCTCTCCTTGTCCTTGCCGTCCACCAGCTCATACCGCGTCACCACTCCCAACAACCCGTCATTCTTGTCCAGCACCGGATAAGCGTGGAACTGCTTGTCCTCCGCCTTGATCCGCTTCAGCACCTCCGCCGGGGATTCCGCCCCACGCAGCGAATACGTCTGGTGCGTCATGATCGTCTGCACCGGCAGCTTCCCATAGTCCTGCACCCCGCGGTAGGCCGGCAGCCGCCGCATCGTCACCCCGTCCTGAATCAACAGCGCGTCATAAATCCCGACATGCTGCAGCCGCCGCGCAATCGACCACGACAACATGTTGCCCGCCATCAACGGCAGAATCAGCGAGTAGTTCCCCGTCATCTCGAAAATGATGATCAACGAGGTGATCGGACACCTCACCACCGAGGCGAACATCGCCCCCATGCCCAGCAAAACACAACCGCCGATCACCTTCGTGTCCGCCGGAAAATACGGAATCCACCCCCACACGTGCTGCAGGTCCGCCAACCCCACACCAACCAGGCCACCCAGCATCCCGCCGAGAAACAAGGTTGGGGAAAACAATCCGCCCGACCCGCCCGACGCGTAGTTCACCACCACCGCCGCAAACTTCGCCACCAGCAACACCCCCAGAATCCCCACCGCCAGCTTGTATTCAAACGCCGCATACAAACTCTCGTAACCAATGCTGAAAACCGAATTGCGCGCATCACCCATCATCCCCGTCACGTAATACGCCGTCAGCCCCAGAATCCCGCACGAAAGACCGCCCGCCATCGGCGCAACCCACGCCGGAAGATTCCGCCGGCTCTTGAAAAACCCCCGCAGGTTCAGCGTGCTGCGCACAAACAAATGACCGATCAACCCCGCCAGCAACCCCAGCGGCAGCGCCACCAGCATCCACGCCGACGTCTGATAGTCCAACGCCAGCTTCGCGGATATCACCGGATCCTCACCCAGTATCGTCCTCGAAACCGCCGCCGCCGTCACCACCGCAACCACCATCCCCCCCAGCGCCTTCATCGAGAAATTGTCCAGCAACTCCTCAAACACAAACGTCAGCGCAGACAACGGTGCGTTGAACGCCGCCGCAATCCCCGCAGCCATCCCCACCGGCAGCATCGACTGCACCCGCAGCGGATCGCGAAACGCCCAGCGCCCGATCCGCGAACAAATCGCCGCGCTCAAATGCACCGTCGGACCTTCCCGCCCCAGGCTGTTGCCCAGCCCCACATACAGCGAACCCAACACAAAC
Source organism: Verrucomicrobiota bacterium JB025 (assembly GCA_030673875.1). Classification (GTDB taxonomy): domain Bacteria; phylum Verrucomicrobiota; class Verrucomicrobiia; order Verrucomicrobiales; family Akkermansiaceae; genus Luteolibacter. The sequence goes on from JAUTCT010000079.1 coordinate 28,464, forward strand.
CGCCACACACCCACCCGGCCGGAAATCTTCCCGCCCTTGTTATAATACGCCGCCTTCGTCTGCGGGATCCCGCTGCCCGCCGCATCCGGCGACCAATTCCCCACCACGATCCCCACCAGCAATCCCGCCAGAGTCGGCGCCAACAACAGAATCGCCGCAAACTCCCACTTGCTCCGCCCCACCGCAAAATGCCACAACCACTCGAACAAATGGTGGATCGCCATGTGAAACGCCACCGCTCCCAAGCCGCATAGGAACCCCGCCAGAATGCACAGCACCATGAAGCGCTGCCCATCACTCATCCGCTTCCGCATCCAGTCCGGCAGCGTTCTCTTCGTTTCCTCTATCATCTCGGGCGCGCGGCCGATTTAACAACTTCGGCCCGCTTTTGCCAGCCACAACCCGCTCAGTCACAAGAATAATTGCGGAAAATCCACCCCTGCGGAAAAAGCTGACCATATCCCGCCAAACTCCACCCATCGTGAACTCCACCGACTCCCAAATCGCCTCGGCCCTCGGGTCCCGACTCGTCTCCGCCACCCGCATCGGCGGCGGATGCATCCACAACGCCCGCCGCTTCTCCCTCGCCGACGGCCGCTCGGTCTTCGTCAAATCCGCCGCCGGCCCGCATGCCGCCCTGCTAACAGCCGAGGCCCGCGCCCTCGCCCTACTCGCCCCCCACACCCGCGTCCCCACCCTCGTCGGCGATGGCGAAACACCCGCCGCCACCCGCTGGATCGCACTCGAATGGCTCGACCTCCACCCGCTCACCACCCGCTCGTGGCATCACCTCGGCCGCCAACTCGCCGCCCTCCACACCACCACATCGCCGACCCACGGCCTCGACCACCACAACTTCATCGGCTCCACCCCCCAATCGAACACCCCCACCCCATCCTGGGCCGCCTTCTTCCGCGACCAACGGCTCCGCCCCCAGCTCCGGCTCGCCCGCCACAACGGCCACCTCCTCCCCGAGACCGATATCCTCGCATCCTCCGACCACCTGCTCGCCAACCACCACCCCGCACCCGCCCTGCTCCACGGCGACCTCTGGTCCGGCAACACCGCCGCCCTCGCCGACGACACCAGCGTCATCTTCGACCCCGCACCCTACTTCGGCGACCCGGAAACCGACCTCGCCATGCTCGAACTCTTCGGCGGCCCGCTCCCCGCACCCTTCCACTCCGGATACGGCCCCGTCTCCCCGGACTACCCGCAGCGCAAACCCCTCTACGACCTCTACCACGCCCTCAACCACCTCAACCTCTTCGGCTCCGGCTACACCTCCATGGTCCGCACCTGCCTGCGCTCGATCAAATGACCGGCTCGCCGAAAACAGAATCGCCGAAATCCCCCCCGCCCATCCACAAATTCAGAATCTCCACCGCCGCCGCCTGATCGATCACACTCTTCTGCCGCTTCGCCTTCCGCCCGGCCTCGCGCAGCTTCGCGGACGCCGTCATCGTCGTCATCGTCTCATCCACAAACACCATCGGAATCCCCGGCAGACGCTCCGCCAGCTTCTCGGCAAACTTCCTCACCTTCACCGCGGATTCCCCCTCGCTCCCATCCATCCGCAGCGGCAGCCCGACCACCAGCGTCTTCACCCCGCGCAGCTCCGCAAGCTGCGCAATGCGCTCCACCGGCTCGGTCTTCGCCCGCTCGATCGTTTCCACCGGATGCGCCAGAATCCCGAAATCATCCGTCGCCGCCACACCGATCCGGGCATCCCCGTGATCAATCCCCAGCGCCGGATGGCCAGACTCGATGGATGCCGTCGTCACAGCAGTTCCTTTGGCAGCAACCCGGACAGCTTCTTGATCCCGTCCGCCTGATGCCGGTTCGCAATCAACAGCGCGTCACCCGTTTGCACCACGATCAGATCATCCACCCCCAGCAACGTCACCCGGCTTTCCGGACGCGCGTTGAAGACAATGTTGTTCTGGCTGTCGAGCTCCGTCAGCTCCGTGTTCGACCGGTTGCCGTCACCATACTCGTCCAGATACTTCGCCACCGAAATCCACGACCCCACGTCGTCCCAGTCGAACGTCGCCTCGATCGTCAGCACCCGGTCCGCCTTCTCCATCAGCGCGTAGTCGATCGAGATCGGCGTCAGCTCCGGAAACCTCTCCGCAACCGTCGCCTTGATGTCACTGCTCTCCCGCAGCTCACCCACAAACGCACCCAACTCCGGCGTGTGCTTCTCAAGCTGCGCCGTCACCGCCGCCACCGACCACACGAACATCCCCGCATTCCAGGAAAAACCACCCTGCTTCAAAAACGTCTCCGCCAGCTCCGGACTCGGCTTCTCGCGGAAACACTTCACCTCATGCGGCTCGTGGGAAACCTCCAACCCCTCGATCACCGCCTTCTCCCCCGTCTCAATGTAGCCATACGATGGACACGGCCACGTCGGCTTGATGCTGATCGTCATCATCCCGCCGGACTTCTCCGCCGTCTCCAGCGCGTCCGCCATCACCGCCTGAAACGAATCACGATCCTCGATCATCTGGTCCGCCGGCAGCACCACCATCACCGCGTCCGGATTCCGCTCCGCCACCAACCCGATCCCCAACGCCACCGCCGGCGCGGTGTCCCGCTTCGCCGGCTCCGCGAAAATGTTCTCCGCCGGCAGCATGCTCGCCGTCTCCCGCACCGCATCAACCTGCTTCTCGTTGGTTAGAATCAGGATGTTCTCCGTCGGCACCAATCCCTCCAGACGCCCGATCGCCTGCTCAAGCAGCGTCCCGGAACCAAACAAATCAAGCAACTGCTTCGGCTTCCGGTCACGGCTCAGCGGCCAGAATCGCGTTCCGGATCCACCGGCTAGAATCAGGGCATAGGAATTTTCGGGTGATGGCATGACGGCCGAAACCATCACCCAAATCATCAACTCCGGAAAGCCGGAAAACAATACTACGCGATTTTACGTGGTTGTCGCCGGTCTCAAATGCCTCTACCCTCAGCCCATGGAAGATGAACATTTCGAATCAACACCCCAATGGATCGAAACAAGCGCCATGGTCGCCCCGGCACTCCTTGGCGCATCCGCCGGGCTGTTGCTCGGCGACCTGATGCATCGCGGCGCACGACGCGGAATGGGCATCGGCCTCGGCGCGCTCGGCGTCGCCGCCCTCCTTCCATTCGCCGTCGGCGGCGTCACCTGGCTCGTCACCGGCCCGCGCAGCAAGGTCGGCGTCCGCCGCAAGATCCAGAACATCCGCGACGCCGGCATCGGCGCACCCATCCACGACGAAGTCGACGCCGAACTCCTCGAGCAAGGCCTCCTCTGACATCCCAACGCCCTGACGTCCCGGCTTCCCAACGCCCTACTTCGGGAAAATCACCCGGGCCGTCACCGGAAAGTGGTCGGAAACCAGCGGCACGTCCCCGTCACGGATCGCCGCCTCCACCACCTCCGCGCCCGCGCTCACCAGAATGTGGTCCACCTTCAGCCGGCCGCTCCGGCTGCCCTTCCAAAAATGCAGGGTCGTCCGGTCCGCCTCATCCGGGCGCAGCGCCTGAAACGTCTCCACCAGCGCGCCACCGTCCGTTAGACGCCCCAGCGCCGGATTCCGCCCGGTCGCGTTGAAATCCCCCATCACCACCACCGGCCCGTCGCCGAGCGCCGCGATCCTCTCCCTCAGCAGACCCGCCGCCTTTTCCCTCGACCCCTGATGCCGGTGGTCCCAGTGCGTGTTGAACACCGTCAACCCGCGCCCGTTGCTCCGGTCCACCAACCGCACCCACGTCGCCACCCGCGGCAACTCGTTCCCCCAGGTCGCCGACCCCGCCAGCTCCGGCGTCGCGGACAACCACAGGGTCCCGCACTGCTCCCCATCCACCTCAAACCGGTCCTTGCGGAAAAACAACGCCGCATACTCGCCCCGCCGCTTCCCGTCATCCCGACCCACCCCGTAAAACCCATACCCCGGCAGCGACGCCCGCAAATCCGCCACCTGCCCGTGCAACCCCTCCTGCACCCCCAGCACGTCCGGCCGCTCGTCCATCACCACCCGCACCACCTGCATCACCCGCTCCCTCCACGCCCGCCGGCCGGAATCCCCGGAATTCTCGTAGCGCAGGTTGAACGTCATCAACTTCAACTCCATCCGCCCGTCCTCCGCCACCGCCACCGCCTTCGGCGGATCCTCCCGCCTGCCACACGACCCCAGACTCACCACCAGGCCCGCCGCCGCCACCAAACCCGCCAGCCACCTCGAAAACCCAATCATCGCCTCGGAAAACACAAAAGCCGCATCCCAATGGGACACGGCTTCGTGAAAAATTGAATTTGCGGCAGCTGCTTAGTTCGCACCCACCACGTTGATGCGCTTGCCTTCACGGTCAAACTTCACCTCACCGTCGACCAGTGCGAACAGCGTGTGGTCACGACCACATCCCACACCCACGCCCGGATGCACCTTCGTGCCGCGCTGACGAATGAGAATGTTGCCTGCAGTCACAACCTGACCGCCGAATTTCTTCACGCCGAGGCGTTTGCTGCGGGAGTCGCGACCGTTCTTGACGGAACCTTGTCCTTTTTTATGGGCCATTGCTCTAAAGTAGTAGGAGTTATTCTGGGATTAGCCGGCGATCGAGGTCACCTCGAGCTTCGTGAGGTGGCGACGGTAGCCCTTGGTCTTGTGATAGCCCTTGCGGCGCTTGAATTTGAAAGCAATTCCCTTCGGTCCGCGAAACTGGCTCACAACCTTGGCGGTCACGGAAGCACCCTCCACGGTCGGAGCGCCGACTTTCAGCGATTCGCCTTCGCCCACCATCAGGACATCAAACTGCACTTCGCTGTCCACTTCGGCATCGAGCTTCTCGACATCGAACTTCATTCCTTCTTGAACGCGGTATTGCTTGCCGCCTGTTTTGATCACTGCGTAGGCCATGGCCGTATAGGGAAAGGGGTTAAATCTCCGCCCCGGTTGGGCGGGCGGGGAGATCACCACGGCTAAACACCCCGCGCAAGGTTTTTTTACCCCTGAACCCGCAATTTTCAAGAATTTCACCCAAAACCGCCCATCACCCCCCACCAAACCCCACCCCCCCGGCAGGGACACACCACCGGAGCGTCCGTCTTCCGCAGAGCCCACCCGCCAAATCCCATCTCCGGTAGGGACGCACCGCCGGGGCGTCCGTCTTCCACAGAGCCCACCCGCCAAATCCCATCTCCGGTAGGGACGCACCGCCGGGGAGTCCATCTTCCTGCCAATGCCCTGCCATCGCGCAGCCAATCCCCCGCGCGCCAGCTCATCCCAAATCCCAAATCCCCCCACCACCAGCGCGCAGCGCGCTACCCGCAAACTCATTCTGTCTCCAATCATTCTGTCATCCCCCCATCTCCAATCCCCCATCCCCAATCTCCCCCCGCCGCGCAGCGCCCTTCGACCTCTTCTCTTCTCTTCTCTTCGACTTTAGACCTTCGACTTTAGACCTTCGACTTTAGACCTTCGACTTTAGACCTTCGACTTTAGACCTTCGACTTTAGACCTTCGACTTTAGACCTTCGCCTTTAGACCTTCGACTTTAGACCTTCGACTTTAGACCTTCGACTTTAGACCTTCGACTTTAGACCTTCGACTTTAGACCTTAGACTGCCGCGCAGCGGCCTTGGCGTCCCTTCACTCCAACTCCGTCAGCTTCTCCGCACCCTCGATCTCCAACGTCGTCCAATCCGCCGCTTCCGCCAGCATCAGTGCCAGCGGCGAGGCCGATATCTCCTCCGCCTCCGCATTCCTCAGCCCCTCCACCGTCGCCGTCGGGTCCAGTCGGTTCAGCGGATGCAGGGAATACCCCGCCCCCACATCCACGCCGGTTCCAACCCGCATTTCAAAATGCAAATGCGCCGGATAATGACCGTTCGCCGTTCCCACCGTGCCCACCTTCCCGCCGCGCGGCACCAGCGCACCCACCGCCACATCGATCCTCTGCAAATGCCCATACATCGAATGCAGCACCCGCCCGTCGCTCGTCCGGTGCCCGGCAATCACCAAATTCCCCCACCCCGGCGACGGCTCGCCCGCATACAGCACCAACCCGTCCGCCACCGCAAAAACCGGATCCCCCAGGTCCGTGTTCATCCCGCCGATCCCGTTCAGATCATCCCCCATATGCCGACCGCCCCGCCGCTCGTTCATCTCCCAGAACTTCTGCGCATTATAAACCAGCCCCGCATCTTCGCTCCCCATCGGCGGATCAAACCGCAGCGCCACCGGAATCACCTCCTCGCGCCATCCATCCGCGAACAAAAAGCGAAAATCCACCACTCCCTCAGCCGGCATCCCCAGCGGCACATCCGCATCCTGAAATCCGATCCGCTCCGTCCCGATCCCGTCGTCCACCCGCCACAACACCACACCCACCATCACCGCCGCCGCCAGCAGCGTCCCCAACAACATCCAGTTTCCAGACGGAATTCTCACCCCACCAACCTGCCAAACCCATCCCCCCAACTCAACCCCAATGCACCCCCCGGAAAAATCACCCAAACCCATCCCCCGCCAGGAACGCACCGCCACGGCATCCGTCTTCCGCAAAGCCAATCCGCAGGAGCGGCGATGCAGGATCGCCGACCCCCACCAGCCCAAAGGGCGCTACCAGCCAAAGCCCATCAGTCATCCATCGCCCCGCAACCGCCTCCTCATCCGCATCGGCGAACACGTTTCGCCGCTCCTTCCCACCATCTTCAGCACTCCACCCCCACTCCGTCCATCTCCCGCCCATGCACTCGCCAATTCCCCGGATCGGATGGGGTCATGGGGATTGCGCCCCATGACCCTTCCACACCACCGGACATGCGGTTTTCCGCATCCGGCGGTTGAACCCAGCTTCTATTCACCTGCCGACTCCAGATGCTGATGCGACTTCCC
>JAUTCT010000080.1 GCA_030673875.1 Verrucomicrobiota bacterium JB025
CCTCATTGAAATCTCCGAAACCTGGGAAACCGGAAAAACCTACCTCACCCTCAGCTAACAAGAATCCCAACCAAAGAAACCAAAAGCACCACCTTCAGAAAAAGTCATCAGCCACTTTTACAGAAAATTATTTGCGCGGCCTGCCAGGAAGAAGGCACTGCTTGAGATTGAAAACAGGGACCGGAATCTCGAAGCGTTGATGAAGACCGTCCTGATCTGCGGATGTCTGTGGGGCGGATTCTGGACCCAGTTCGCAGTCAGCGTTCCATTCAACATGCCCTCCATCCACGTTCTCTCCGGCGGGCGGTGGTATGATCCGGACATCATGTTTTACCGCCCGAGCGGCGGCCCGCTGCCATTTTCGATCGCCGGCAACTTTCTATTGATCTCCGTTTTCGGTTCTTTGTTTGCGGTCGTGGTTGCCTGGTTATGGACGAAGGAGGCTGGAGCAAAGTGGCGAATGCGTTTCGCCGTATGGCTGTTTTCCGCCATTCTCGTCATCTGGTCGGTTTCCGGCATGCTCGGAGAGGAAGCCGCCTGGACTGCGGCAGAGAATGATAGAGTGGAGTTCCGGGAGTGGCTGACCCGCTACCCGACGGACACATACGCCAAGAAACGAATCGAGGAAATTGACCGGCTGCTGAAGCTGAAACCGCCCTCCAATCACGACTGACAAATTCCAAACACAATGTCTGAAAACACCAAACGATCACTGCGGTTTCTGCTTCTTCGATTATTCCTCATGTATGCCGCGCTGGGCTGGGGCATTTGTCTGGTTGGCGTATTCGTTCCGGCCAAAGTCGCATTTGGAATGCTCGAGCATCTCTCGGCAATCGAACCCGAGCTGTTTGCGAGTGATCCGATGATCGACTACTGGCTGCGAATGGCCGCCGGTGCGTTCTCGCTGGTTGGCGCCGGCTATCTTGTCCTGGCGGTCCGGCCCCGGCGGTTCCGGCAGGCGCTTCCGTTTGCCGGAGCGTTCATGGTGCTAGAGGGGCTCGTGCTGGCCGCCCACGGGCTGAGGCTCGGCCTCGGACCCACACCGTTCTTCGGCGATGTCGCGTTCTGCCTGGCGGGAGGCATCGGGATTCTCTGCACCATGGGAAGCGCGAAAGGGGCTCCGGATCACCGATGAAACTCCGCGGCAATGCAGCCCCCGATCAACCCCTGGTATCCATGAGATAGGCGATGGCGAGACTGTTGCCCGGGTGATCCCGAAGCTCGCTCCGCAGTGACTGCACGCGGCCGAAGAGATCTTCGCCAAGGGCTTCCGCCAGCCGTTCTTCATACGCCGTGTGAAACGCCTCGTCCCTCACATGCGCCTGCCAGGGCGCGGTGAAAACCAGGTTGATCTCGTCGTGGAAGTTCCGTTCACGCAGGGCCTCCCACTCACCCGCGTCGAGCCAGATGCCGCCGGTGATCGACCGGTCGATGCTGAACTTGAATCCATGGCCGACCTTGTAGCGGGACATGATCGTGCCGGATTCCGGGCAGATCAGCGCGTTGGGCCGGTTGTTTTCCAGCGGGATGGAGCTTTCGCCCCCGGGTTTGTGAGGCAGGCGGGCGGGTTGCCGGCCGAGCCAGTCCATGTAGGCGCCGGCGGTGATGTAGTAGCCGCCGGACGACTTGCACCGGTGGGCCTGAAGGCCGTCGTCCAGAGTGACGGCCTCCATGGTCTCGCCGTCGACGGGACTCTTGAGGGATTTTTGCATGATGAAGGGGCGAGGGAGCGGACTGGAGCGGCCGCTCCCTCCAAGGGGTTATTTCGCGAGGATCTGGGCGAGCACGTAGGGCAGGATGCCGCCGGCGCGGTAGTAGTCTTTTTCCACCGGAGTATCGATGCGGACGACGACGGGCACCTCGAAGGATTCGCCGCTCGCCGGGTGCACCCTGAGCGTGGCCTTCTGGCCGGGCTGGAGGTCGTTGTCGATGCCGACCAGATCAAAGGTCGCGTCGGCCTGGTCCTTGACCTTGTCGTAGTCCGCCTTGTCGACGAAGTTGCAGGGCAGCACGCCCATGCCGACGAGGTTCGAGCGGTGGATGCGCTCGAAGGACTTGGTGATCACCGCCTTCACCCCCTGCAGGCGGGTGCCCTTGGCGGCCCAGTCGCGGCTACTACCCATGCCGTAGTCTTCGCCGCCGATGATGATCGAGGGAACCCCGGCGGTCTGATAGCTGGCGGCCGCGTCATAGATGTCCGCGGTTTCGCCGTCGATCCTGGTCACGCCACCTTCGGACCCGGGAACCATCAGGTTCTTGATCCGCACGTTGGCGAAGGTGCCGCGGGTCATGACGCGGTCGTTGCCGCGGCGCGAGCCGTAGGAGTTGAAGTCCTTCTGCTCGACGCCGTTCTGCCTGAGGTAGCGGCCGGCCGGGCTGTCCGGCTTGATCGCGCCGGCGGGCGAAATGTGGTCGGTGGTGACCGAGTCGCCGAAGATGCCGAGCGGGCGCGCACCGATGACTTCGGTGATGTCGCCGGGCTCCGGGGTGAAGCCGTCGAAGAACGGCGGCTCCTGAATGTAGGTCGACTGACGGTCCCACTCGTAAACGTTCCCGGCGGAGGTCTTGATCTCGTTCCACTTCGGGTTCTGGTCGGCGAAGCCGGTGTAGAGGCGCTGGAAGGCTTCCGGAGAAAGCGAGGACTTCATCGCCTGCTCGATCTCTTCCTGGGACGGCCAGACGTCCTTGAGGAACACCGGGTGGCCGTCGGCTCCCATGCCGAGCGGCTCGCTTGCCATGTCGATGTCCACCCGGCCGGCGATCGCGAAGGCCACGACGAGCGGCGGCGACATCAGGAAGTTCGCCTTGATCGACTGGTGGACGCGGGCTTCGAAGTTGCGGTTTCCGGAAAGCACGGAGGCGGTGATGATGTCCTCGGACTTCACGACTTCCTCGATACCGGGATCAAGCGGGCCGGAGTTGCCGATGCAGGTGGTGCAGCCGTAGCCGACGGTTTGGAACCCGAGTTTGTCGAGCTCGGTCTGGAGACCGGTTTTTTCGAGGTAGTCGGTGACGACGCGCGAGCCGGGGCCGAGCGAGGTTTTGACCGACGGATTGACCGTGAGGCCTTTGGCGTTGGCCTTCTTCGCCAGCAGGCCGGCGGCGAGCATGACGCTCGGGTTGGAGGTGTTGGTGCAGGACGTGATCGCCGCGATCAACACCGAGCCGTGGGTGATGGTGTCGGTCTCACCGCCCTTGGAGTCCACCTTGACCTCCCACAGCGGGTAGGACGGATCCTCGTTGCCCTCGGTAACGACTCCGGCGTGGGCGCCGAAGGGCTTGCCGATGTCGGGCAGTTCGTCGGGTTCGCTGTCGAGCGTGGGCGGCAGGTTCTCCGGCGTGCGGGTGTCGACGATCGGTTCCTTGCCGTAGCCAGTGGGTGCCGGACCGGTGAGCAGCGAAGCCCATTTCTCCTTGAGGGAATCGAGTTCGATGCGGTCCTGCGGGCGCTTGGGACCGGAGACGCCGGGTTTCACGTCGGCGAGGTCGATTTCAACGATCTGGGAATACTCGAGCGCGTCCTTCTCGGTCGGGATACCCCAGAGGTCCTGTGCCTTGTAGTAGTTTTCGACGGTCTTGCAGAGCTCCTCGGGACGGCCGGTGCCGGCGAGGTAGCCGGTGGTGACTTCGTCGATGCCGAAGAAACCCATGGTCGCGCCGTATTCGGGGGCCATGTTGGCGATGGTCGCGCGGTCGGGCAGGCTGAGCGCCTTGGCGCCGGGGCCGTAGAACTCGACGAATTTCCCGACGACTTTGGTCTCGCGCAGTTTCTCGGTGACGAGCAGCACGAGGTCGGTGGCGGTGACGCCGGTGGCGAGCTCGCCGGAGAGGTAGACGCCGACGACTTCCGGCACGAGGAAGGTGACCGGCTGGCCGAGCATGCCGGCTTCCGCCTCGATGCCGCCCACGCCCCAGCCGACGACGCCGAGGCCGTTGATCATGGTGGTGTGCGAGTCGGTGCCGACGAGCGTGTCCGGGTAGAAGACGCCGTCCTTATCGAGCACGCATTTGGCGAGGTATTCGAGGTTCACCTGGTGGACGATGCCGATGCCCGGAGGCACGACCTTGAAGGTATCGAATGCCTGTTCGCCCCATTTCACGAACTCGTAGCGCTCGCGGTTGCGGTGGAACTCGAGGTCGAGGTTTCTGAAAAGCGAATCACCGGTCCCGGCGAAATCCACCTGCACCGAGTGGTCGACGACGAGGTCGACGGGCACCAGCGGTTCGATCATTTTCGCGTCCTTGCCCATGGCATCGACGGCGGAGCGCATGGCCGCGAGGTCGACGAGCAGCGGCACGCCGGTGAAGTCCTGCAGCACGATGCGGGACACCACGAAGGGAATCTCGTAGTCGCCGGGGCTCTTGGCGTTGTAGTTGGCGAGGTTGGCGACGTCCTTGTCGGTCACCTTGAGGCCGTCGTTGTTGCGCAGCAGGGATTCGAGCACGATCCGGATGGAAACCGGCAGCTTGGAGAGGTTTGGAAACCCTTGTTCGGCCAGCGCGGGCAGCGAGTGAAGCTTGCCTTCGGCGCCGGATCCGGTGGTGAAAGAGCGGAGCGTGTTCATAGTTGGGTATCGTTAAATTGGAGGCTGTGTGGCGCGCAGGCGGGAATCAGCTCTTACTTGCGGCACGGGGTTGTCGAGCCGAGGCTAACCGGGTGGGAGAATTTGTCAAAACGGATTGATTTGGAGGACATCGCACGATCCGCGCGACGGACGACCGCTAGATCGACTGGCGGATCTGGCGGATCATCCGGTTGATCGACGCTTCGTTGTGGCCCAGACCGCCGCCGACGCGCCGGATCGCCTTCATTTCGTGGCGGGACACCCTGCCGTCCGCCAATGCGAGGCGGATCAGGTTTTCGAAATGATCGCCGCTGGACGCCGGCCCGGCCGCGCTGTCGCTGCGGGTGGTTTCGAGCATTTCGCGGAACCGCTGGTCGCTCCACCCCTGGCGGCGCGCCCATTGCTGGAGAAACCCGAGCTCGCTTTCATCGAGTTTGCCGTCCCGCTCCGCCAGCCGCGCGAGTTCGCCGAACTCAAGTTCCTTCATTTCCCCGGGTTCGGGGACGTGGCCGTAGCGCTCACCGAGCGATTCCCGCACCACCGCGCGGGACTCCCGCCCTTTGTTGCGCAGCAGGAAATACCCCGCCACCAGAGCACCCACCAGCACCGCGGGAATCACCGGATGGGCGATCAGATACGCCGACGTGATGGCGAGCAACGACAGCGGCAGCCCGAAGACGATGGCCAGCAGGAATGCCCCGGCCTCCGCGACCCGCCCGACATACGGAATCAGATAGAGAAACCCGAGAATGGTGGAAAACGTGATGAGCAGCCCGAAACAAACGCAGATCGTGCCGATTCCGCGCACGATCCACTTCACCCGGCCGATGTGCCGCTTCATCGTCGCCAGCGCGGTGTCGCGGTCGCCCGCCACGAGATGGTGCAGCACGCCGGTGTCGCCGATGATGCGGTTGGTCCAGTGGCTGCGCCGCTCGGTCGTGTCGGCCACGCCGCGGCCGGCGTCGAACCTGCCGAAATACGTCGCCTGTGCCGGAACCGGCATGCCGGAGTAGCTGACCCGTTCGTCGCCGAGTTCGTTCTCCCCGCCCTTGCGCCAGTAGAAGTAGCCGTCCTCCGCGCGCAACTCGCGGTGGGTGAGCTCCAGCACCGACGGCGGGATCGGCTCGGAGCGGTCGACAAACTCGATCATCTCCGTGGCCACCGGCAGCGGGCCCACCTGGTATTGGTCCGGCTCGAAATGGCCCTGCCGCAGTTCCTGTTTCAGCCCCTCGTTGCGCTCGTTGCCCTCGAGCGAGCTCATCCACTCCCTGTTCCATTTCACCCCGTCGTCATCCTTGTCGTGGTCCCACGCGAAGATCTCCGCATTCCGCCTGACGAAAAGATATCCGGTGAACGACTCGACGTATTCGCCAGCGAGGGTGAGCTCGCGGTCCATCCCGCCGGTCAGCGAAAACAAGCCGCCCTGGGCCGCTTCCGCCGGAGACTCCACCGCCACGGTCTTCGCCGCGGCCTTGTGATAGTCGAAACGCGTCTCGTTTTTCCACAATCCGGTCAGCGAGAAAAAGACCATCAGCGGTCCCAAGAGAATTCCCATCCAGCGGTTCTTGCCATTTCGCGATGCCATACGGACAACCCTGATAGTGGAAAACCGGCGAACCCGCCATGACAGAAAGCGGGGAAATTTTCCGCCGTATGCAAAAACCGCCCGCAGGCCACGGAGTCGGGCCGGCGGGCGGTGAGGGATTGGTCTGCAGCGTCCGGGGCGCTCAGTTGGCGAGCGCTTTCACCAGGTCCAGCGTCTCGTTGGCCTTGGGCTGGAGGGCGACCACCTTGTCACCGTAGCGCAGGTGGCAGGGCAGCCCGAGTTTGGAACGAAGCGTGCCGGAAACCAGCTTGCCGTCCTTCCACTCCATGGCCAGCTCGAAGCCGCCGCGGGCGCAGAGTCCGCTGACCGAGCCGTCCGCCCAGGCCGCCGGCAGCGCGGGCAGGAGCTCGATGTCACCGGCGTGCGACTGCACCAGCATCTCCGCGACACCGGCCGTGCCGCCGAAGTTGCCGTCGATCTGGAACGGTGCGTGTTTGTCGAACAGGTTGTTGTAGGTGGACTTCTTGATCAGCATCACGATGTTGTCGTGCGCCTTGGCGGCGTCCTTGAAACGGGCCCAGAAGTTGATGATCCAGGCGCGGCTCCAACCGGTGTGTCCACCGCCCTTGGCGAGGCGGGTCTCAATGGTCTTGCGGGCTGCGGCGACCATCTCCGGGTTGTCGTTGGAGTTGTACTGACGGCCCGGGTAGATGCCGAAGAGGTGGGAAATGTGGCGGTGGCCCATGTCCACTTCCTTGAACTCCTCACTCCATTCCATGAGCCGGCCGTCGGAGCCGATCTGCGGCATCGAGAGCTTGGCCAGCGCCTTGCGGACATCCGCCACGACGGGTTCGTCGATGCCGAGGATTCCGGCGGCTTCCAGGGTGTTGGTGAAGACATCCCAGATGATCTGCTGGTCCATGGACGGCCCCATCGAGAGGTTGGTCGGGGTCTTCGTCCCGGGAATGTAGAACTTGTTTTCCGGAGACGTGCTCGGGCCGGACACCAGCTTGCCGGTTTTCGGGTCCTCGACGAGCCAGTCGAGGAAGAACAGCGCGGATTCCCTGAGGATCGGATAGGCGCGCTCCTTGAGGAATTCCCGGTCGCCGGTGAAGCGGTAGTGCTCCATGAAGTGCTGGGTGCACCAGGCGCCGCCGACCACCCATTGGCCGTACTGGACCTTGCCGAAGGGCACGGTGATGTGCCAGACGTCGGAGGTGTGGCCTGCCAGGAATCCGCGGTTGCCGTAGAGGTCGCGCGCGGTCTTCTTGCCGGAGGGCACCAGGCGCTCCAGGTAGTCCATGAACGGCAGGTGGCATTCCGAGAGGTTGGTGGTCTCGGCCGGCCAGTAGTTCATCTGGAAGTTGATGTTGATGTGGTAGTCGCTGTTCCACGGGGCGGCGAGGTCCTTGCACCAGATGCCCTGGAGGTTGGCGGGCAGGCAGCCGTTGCGGGACGAGGCGATCAGCAGGTAGCGGCCGTAGTGGAAGTAGAGCGCCTCGAAGTTCGGATCGATCCGCGGGGTCTCTGCCTGATAGGCCTGGAGGCGGGCCAGGGTGTCCTCGCCGGAGGGCGTGCCGAGTGTGAGCGAGACGCGGCGGAAAAGCTCCTGATGGGAGGCGATGGCATCGGCTTTCACCGCCTTGATGCCCTTGGCGGCGGCCTTGGATACCAGCTCGCCGCTGGCAAGGACCCGATCGCGGGTCAGCGGATTCGCAGGATCGTCCCGGTTGTAGTCGGTGGCTGCGGAAAGGTAGAACGTCACGGCGTCGGCCGCGGAAATGACGAGCTTGCCGGCTTCCGCCTTGGTGGTTCCGCCCTGGCTCACCGCCTTGAGGACGTTGGCGAACTTGACGCCCTTGTGTTTCGCACCGTGCGACGCCTGACCCTGACCGACCAGCGTGTCGCCGCCGGATGAGGTCACGCTGAAATCACCGTCGCGCTCGAGGGCCGCGCTGAAGCTGAGCGCGCCCGGCTTGCTGGCGGAAAGATGCACGGTGATGACGTCGTCGACCGGGCTGACGTTCACCTCACGCGCGTAGCTGACGCCATCGATGGTGAATTCGGTGGTGGCCACCGCGGTATCCAGGTTGAGATCGCGGCGGTAGCCCGTCGCCTTGCCCTCGAAGCCGAAGTCGAGCCGGAGCTCGCCCATCGTCTGGTAGCTGCGCGGGGCAATGCGCGGGGCCATGGCGTCCTGCTGGATTTTCTGCGCTTCGGCGTATTTCCCCTCGAAGAGAAGCTTGCGCGCCTTGTCGATGGTTCCGGAGATGTTTTCCTTCACCTCGGGCACCGGAGGCCCCGCCCAGATCGACTCTTCGTTGAGCTGGATCAGTTCGCTGGAGATCCCGCCATACACCATGGCACCGAGCCGGCCGTTGCCCAGCGGCAGCGCCTCCTCCCAGTAGCTGGCGGGCCTGCTGTACCACAGGGACAGCTGTTCCGCAGGCGCTTGGCCGAGCGCCTCAATGGCGACGCCCTCGTCGTAGCGGAATTTCGATTTTTGTTTCGGGGCGGCGTGCGCTGCCAGCCCGGCGATGGTCAGGAGGCCTGCAATCAGGCGCGGCGTAGGGGTCGATTTTTTCATCAAGTGGTTCTGTTCCGTCGGTGGTGCTACCGTTGCCATACGATGGATCTTTCACCGCGCGGTTGGCACACCCCTGACGGATCCACCCGCCACCCACAAGCAGGAATGGCTCCGCGAGCTGCGGAGCCATTCAGGATGATCCGCCTGGTGCGGACCGTTCAGTTGAATTTCGGTGCCTTGTGGCGGGAAAAATAGCCGTCGCCGACATACATCGACCCGGGGTAGTCCGGAAGCGGGCCGGCGTCCGGCGGCAGCGGGATATTCGCGTGGCTGGCATCCTCCGGCTGCGAATAGGAAATGTTGACCGGGGTGCCGGTTTTCACGAGGCGGAAGAATTTCGGCGCCAGGTTTTCATGCATGCGGATGCACCCATGGGTGCACGGATGGTGCTTCACCCAGCCGGTATGGAAGCCGTAGGCGGACTTGAACTCACACCAGTATGGCATCGGGGTGCCTTTGAATGACCACCCGGACGGACGGTTGCCGACGCGGCATTGCTTCACCTGATCGCCCTTGTAGGCGTAGCCGTGGGAGTTGGCGCGACGCTTCGCCTGCTTCGAGTAAATCGTGAAGTTTCCACTCGGAGTGGGCGTGGCCGAGGTGCCGACGGAAACGGGCATGACGAGCAGCATCTTGTCGCCCTCCATGACGTAGGTCCGCTGCTTGCTGAGCGAGACCTTCACCCGCACCTTGTCGGGGTTGGACGGCAGGCTGGCCGGACGGTCGTATGCCTGATAGGCAGCGACGCCGCTTCCGCTCGGGAAGTTCTGCGAACAGGAGGCCAGCAGCGCACAGGCCGCGGCGAGAATCAGGGGAGTTTTGAAATGCATGGTATGGGGTATTGGGATGGGTTCCGCTCCGGCATCGGCCCAAGCGAAACACGGAACATCTAGCGTGCCCTCTCCCAAGAATCAACCCGGTTGTTGAGAAACCAAACCGAAGCCACACGGAACGGCACATAGGTCACCTCCGGCCCGAAACCGTAATAGCCATAGCGGCGGTGCGGACCGTAGCGGCCATAACCGTAGCCGCCGTAAAACCCGGTGGTGTACACCGGCATCGAACCCGCGTAATCCCAGCGGTCCGTGCGCTTGCCGTCCTTCGATCCCTGGAACGAACGAGAGGGAGATCCCCATGCCAGATAGACCGCGTCCGGAGACATCCCGCGCTCGATTTCCCCCTGCTCGACCAACTCCTTGCGGGACTCACTGAGGGCGGCGAATTTCCCCGGCGATTGCGCAATGCGTGCCTGGGGCGTGGACGGAACGCAGGAGGCGAAGGCAACCAGCGCAAACAGGGAAACCAAGGATTTCAGCATGCCCCAGTTTAAAGGCGGAACCGGCTCCGCGCAACCAGACACGATGGCCGCACTCAGAACTTTCGCAAACGGACTTGCCATGAACGATTGGCGCACTCCAATCTACCACCGAACCAGTTCCCAATCACTGCCATGTCTGATCTTCTGGAAGCCAACGAACTCAACGCCGCTTTGAAAAAGTGTCCCGAATGGGAGCTCGAAAAGAAATACCTCGTGCGAACCATCGAATTCGAGGAGTTCACCGATGCCATCGACTTCGTCAACGATCTCGCCGAGATCGCCGAAGAGGCACAGCACCACCCGTACATCTCCATCCGCCACACGAAAGTGACCCTCAAGCTCACCACCCACGACGCCGGCGGCGTGACCGAACTCGACTTCGAACTCGCCCAGCGCGTCGACAACCTGGTCGACTGAGATTCGCCCGAACTCCCGCGGCGTGACCGACGGGTCACCGGGCGTGACCGCAGCGTCACCGGCATGACCGGACCTCACCGGCTGGCCACCTCCCCCGTGCCAACCCGCAATCGTCCGCCGGATCAATGCGGATGCATCAGGTCCCCGTCCTTCAGGCCCGTCAGCTTGGAAAGCCCCTTGATCAGCCGGTGGAGGGTGAAAAACAGGAACACGAGAATGGGCAGACCGATGACCGCGAAGCCCCATCCCGTGAGTTTCGCGACCTGGCCGTTGTAAAGCTCGCGCGCGTTCGCCGCCGTGTGATCGAGCCCGCCGAGAAAATACATCGCGAGCCCGAAATTCATGAAGGTGGAGAGCAGGAACGAGGCGGCGAAAAGCAAGGTGGCCTGAAACAGAATCCTGTCATAGGACGCCTTGCCGTCGATCTCCGCGACGCGGTTTTCAATCCTCTGGATGTCGAATAACGAGTCGCTGTAGAGAAACAGCCGCAGCAGGGGATTCGGCGTGAAATGCGAACCGATGACGGCAAGCCCCAGAATGAAGGGAATCGACGCCTCCTTGAGACCGAAAAGCACCGCCGCGTTTTCCTTCACCGTGCCGTCCTTGTTCCACAGGAAAATGGTCAGGCCGCCGGTGAGCAAAACGGACACCAGCCCGAGCGCGGAAAAGAAGTTGGCCTTCCGGGTTTTGACGAAATGCCAGATCCCATAGCCGATCGGGAAGACCAGCGCGACACACAGCGCCTTGGTCGGCCCGATGTGCCACGGCTTCACCGCTTTCCCCAGCGCCTCCTGAAACGCCGGCTCCTTGCTCAGGTAACTCAGCGCAAGCACCGGAATGAGCACGTTGATGAGGATGTTCACGAGCGGATGCTCCTGAGCTCCGTTTTTCGGATCAGCCATTGGGGGAAGGAGGGGAAGGAAACTAAAAAGAAGGCGGCCCCGGTCACCCGGAGCCGCCCATATGAAAACTAAGGACAGTTAGACAGTGCCACAGATCGTCTTGCCGGTGGAAAGCAGGTCGTCGGCGGCTTCCTTGAGGCGGTTGGCCAGCGAAATCTCGGCTTTCTTGAGATAGGAACGCGGGTCATACTGCTTCTTGTTGCCGACTTCACCGTCGATCTTGAGCACGCCTTCGATGCTTTCGCAAATGTGGGTGACGATCGGGCGGGTGAAGGCATACTGGGTGTCGGTGTCGATGTTCATCTTGACGACGCCGTAGCCGAGGGTCTCGCGGATGTCCGAGAGCTCCGAACCGGAACCACCGTGGAACACGAGGTCCATCTTGGCGGCTTCACCGTGCTTGTCGGTAACGGCCTTCTGACCGTCGCGCAGAATGGTCGGCTTGAGCTGAACGGAACCCGGCTTGTAGGAACCGTGCACGTTGCCGAAGGTGGCGGCGAAGAGGAAACGGCCGATCGGCTGCAGCGCTTCGTAAACTTCCACCATGTCTTCGGGAGTCGTGTAGAGCTTCTCGGCGGGCAGGCCGGAGGTGTCGTGACCGTCTTCCTCACCACCCACGCAGCCGGCTTCGACTTCGAGAATGATGTCAAGTTCGGCACACTCCTTGAGGAGCTCCTTGGAGATCTTGAGGTTTTCCTTCAGGTCCACCACCGAACCGTCGAACATGTGGCTCTGGAACAGCGGGCCCTTGCCTTCGGCGACACGCTTGCGGGAGGCTTCAAGCAGCGGCTTGAGGAAGCCCTCGACCTTCTCCGGGTGGCAGTGGTCGGTGTGAAGCGCGACCAGCACGTCATACTTCTCGGCGAGAATGTGGGCGGCTTCGGCGAGAACGATGGCGCCAAAGGCGGCGTCGTTGACACAGGTGCCGGAAGCGAACTGGCCGCCACCGGTGGAAACCTGAATGATGCCGTCGGATTTGGCTTCCGCAAAAGCGCGGAGTGCGCCGTTGATCGTGGTCAGCGAGGTGACGTTGATGGCGGGGTAGGCATAGCCACCTTTTTGGGCGGCATCCAGCATGGCACGGTATTGCGCGGGAGTTGCGATTGGCATAACGAGTGTGGCTTTAAGAAAGCCCGGGACATTGGACAAGCGGTATTCTGTAAAATCCTTACCATTTACTGCGCGTCGTTTGACTTGCAATGCGGCGAATCGATGCGTTGGATTCCGCTGTTATGCCTGAGAACGAACCGATCATCTGCAAGCCCACTCCGTGGTTTCTCTTCCGGGCCTTCCTGATGCTCGCCATGTTCTCCGTTTTCGCCGTGCTGTTCTACAAGGACGGGTCGACCGGATACCGCAAGAAGAACGAAACCTTCTATCTCCACAAAACCTTTCAACAGGCGCAGCGCGAGTTTTCCGAAATGCAGGGCGGCGGAAACCTGACACCCGAATCATGGCGCAGCTATGCCGAAAAACAGGTGGTCGCATTCCCCGACGACCCCGGCGTCCTGCCCGCCGACATCCAACTCCCCATGCCATGGCCGGACGTCCTCGCCGACCATGAGAAAATGAAACCCCTCAAGTGGAACCTGCTCTGGCGCGAATACACCAAACAACGGGGAATGAACGCATCCCCACCCGAACACGCCTTCGACGCCAAAAAAATCCGCGAACAATGGATCGTCTTCTGGATCTGCGCCGCCCTCGCCCTCATCGCCCTGTTTTTCCTCGTCCGCACCCTCGGCAGAAAACTCGTGGCCGACGGCGACGCCCTGACCAGCCAGAGCGGAAAACGCGTGCCATACGCCGAAATGAAACGCCTCGACCTGCGGAAATGGGAAACCAAGGGCCTCGCGTTCATCGAATACGAAGGCAGCTCCGGCAACGGCAGAATCCGCATCGACGGACTCACCTACGGCGGCTTCAAACAGGAAAACGGCCAACCCGCGGAAGCTCTCATGAAGCGCGTCAAATCAAAGTTTTCGGGAGAAATTCTTGAATATGCGCCCGTAGCAACCGAAGAGTCTCCACAGCATCGGGACGAAGGCGCCTCGTAATTCGCGAAAAACAATCAAACCGGCTTTTCAGCCATCGCCGTTTTTCGGGGTTGCATTATCCCTCAACCAACCGCTAAGCACCTGCAGCACCAACTACCAACCCCTGTAATTCATGTCAGACAAAAGCATCGAAGACCGCGTAAAGGACATCATCGTTGACCAACTCGGAGTCAACGCCGACCAAGTCACCCCCGAAGCCAAGTTCGTCGAAGATCTCGGAGCAGACTCGCTCGACACCGTCGAACTGGTGATGGCCTTCGAAGAAGAATTCGACGTGGAAGTCCCGGACGAAGAAGCCGAAAAGCTCCAGTCCGTGCAAGACGTCATCAGCTACATCTCCAGCCAGAGCTGATCCGTCGGATCAACGACTTTGTTGAGGGCGGGCTCCTGCGGGATGTCCGCCCTTTCCTTTGCAAAGTCCCCGGTCTCGCCGAAACTGATCCCATGCACTCGCCCGACGACATCCAATACGCGCTCGAAACCACCCGCGTGCTCCGCGAACCCGACCACCGGATCGAGACCTTCGGTGACACGCGTTTCGAGTTCCAGCTCATCAGCGAGCTCATGGACCGGGCGGGCGAAGTCCGCATCCGCACCGGCGAAGTCCAGGCACAACGCCCGCGAATCATCCGCCCGGAAGCCTACCGCGAAGTCGAACTCGAAGGCTTCGACGAAGGGACCCGCGCGAAGTTCGACGCCATGCTCGACAAATTCCGCGCCGAGGGCAAGGACCTCGCATTCCTCCAATACGGCTTCCAGTTCCGCCGCGGCCAAGTCCACGAGGAAATCATCACCGACTCCTTCGAAGCCGTGCGCGACCGGGTCCTCGAGGACATCCGCCGCGACGGCAACCCGGCCCGGGCCGTCATCGAAGGCGTTGACGACGCCTGGGAGATCTCCATCCTCAAGTTCTCCTTCGAAATGATCCAGCGCTCGCACGACATCAACGCCTTCGATTTCAAGCGCCGCGGCATGATCTAACGGACCACCCGTGCCACATGAGCCTCTGGACCTTCATCAAAATCATCGCCGGACTCGGTGTCGCCGGCGTCATGGCCTTCACCGGCATGTTCGCATGGCACATCATGGTCGCCCCCCTCGACGGAGTCTTCGAGGAACTCGTCCCCGCACCCGCCAACCCGCTCACCTCCCCCACCGACTCGGAAGTCGCCGAACTGCTCGTCAACAATGACATCGGCGAAGCCGACCCCGGCGAAAAAGTCTTCCAGCGCGCCCACGAACTCCTCGCCATGGGCCACACCCCGGAAGCCCTCGAAAAACTCACCACCATCGTCAACATCTACCCGACCTCGTCCTGCGCACCGGTCGCACGCCAAATCGTCGGTGAAATCAACCTCGACGAAATCTTCGCCACCAGCCACATGGACGGCAAATCCCTCCACGTCGTCAAACCCGGCGACTCGTTTTTCGGCATCGCCGCCAAATACGACACCACCCTCGACTGCATGATGGCACTCAACTCGATGATGGAACTCGGCGGCCTCCACCCGGGCGACGAACTCCTCGTCATGCCGCTCAACTTCCGCTTCCTGCTCGAACCGAAACGCCATGCGCTCTCGGTCTGGAAGGACGGACGCTTCATCCGGGAATACATCATCGCCGGAATCGGCGAAGGCGTCCCCACCGCGTCAAAGGCCGCCAAAATCAGCAGCAAATTCGCCGAGTTCAAGGGCAGCAACGTCAACACCACCTCCACTCACTACCGCGCCGCCGACAAAATCATCCAGTTCGAACACCCGAGCCTGCAACTCCGCGCCACCGCGGACGACGACAACCCACTGCCCGGCTGCGTGCTGCTCCAACCCCACGACATGGAGGAAATCAACCTCCTCGCGCGGGTTGGCAACGTCATGGAAATTCGCTAAACTGCCCCCGCAGACGCGCACCCCGCGTCCCCACACCCAGCCACTTTCCCTCTCCCATCCCCTTACCCACCCGCTTCCCCGCGCCCGCCGGCGCCCAACCCCGAACCTCGCCCAAATGCAACTCCTCGACTTCGAAAAACCCGCATACGAACTCGAACGCGAGCTCGAAAAACTCCGCGCAAAATCGTCCGCCCAAAACATCGACATGTCGGACGAAATCTCCACCATGGAGGCTAAGCTCCAAAAAACCCGGGCCGGGATCTACGAAAACCTCACTCCCTGGCAACGCGTGCAGATCGCCAGACACACCAACCGCCCATTCATGCTCGACTACGTCACCCTCGCGTTCAACGGATTCGAAGAACTCCACGGGGACCGCCTGATCGGTGATGACGCATCCATGCCCGGTGGCTTCGCCCGCATCGGCGACCACCGCGTCGTCGTCATCGGCCACCAGAAAGGCCGCAACACCAAGGAAAACCTCGAACGCAACTTCGGCAGCGCTCACCCCGAAGGATACCGCAAGGCCATGCGCCTGATGAAACTCGCCGAAAAATTCGGCCTCCCCGTCATCACCCTCATCGACACCCCCGGCGCCTTCCCCGGCATCGGCGCGGAAGAACGCAACATCGCCGAAGCCATCGCCAACAACCTGCGCGAAATGATGACACTTTCCGTGCCCGTCATCTCCGTGGTCCTCGGCGAAGGCGGCTCCGGCGGCGCCCTCGGAATCGGCGTCGCCGACCGCGTGATCATGATGGAAAACGCCTACTACTCCGTGATCAGCCCGGAAGGCTGCGCCGCCATCCTCTGGAAACACCGCAAACACGCGCCGGAAGCCGCCGAGGCCATGAAACTCGTCGCCCCGGACCTCCGCGAACTCGGACTCATCGACGACGTCATCCCCGAGCCGGTCGGCGGCGCCCACCACGACCACCCGGCCACCGCCGCCTCGTTCAGCGAAGTGGTCCTCAAGCACCTCGACCAACTCGTCAAGCTCCCCACCCCGGAACTGTTGGAAACACGCTATCAGAAGTTCCGCAAATTCGGCGAATGGCAGGGAAAAGAGGCTTGAGCCGCCTCACCCCCACTTGCTAAGGATGGGGCAGAGGAATACCCGCGTCTCGTCGCGGACCGCAGTTGGTCCGCAACGCGGAATACTCAACCGTCCCAACCATAGCAAAAAAACCAATGTCTAACAAACCCCTGAACGTCGGTCTCGTGGGTGGAGGAAAGGGAGCCTTCATCGTCAACCCCCATCAAAAAGCGATCCACTCCGACGGCACCCGCCGCATCGTCGCGGGAGCTCTTTTTCCCGACCCGAAAATCGCCCTCGAAGAAGCCGCCAACTGGCCCTATCCGATCAAGGGCTACGGCTCCTATGACGAAATGATCGAGGCCAACAAGGACCTCCCCGATGACGAGAAACTCGACTACATCGTCATCGTCACCCCGAACTTCGTGCATTGCGATCCGGCCATCAAGGCCATGCAGGCCGGCATCGCCGTGTTCTGCGAAAAACCGCTCTGCCTCAACATGAAGGAAGCCGGCCAGCTCGTCCGCACCGCGCGCAAGCTCAACGTCCCCTTCGGCCTCGCCCACACCTACCTCGGCCACTGGACCAGCCAGTTCTCGCGCTTCATCGTCCAGAGCGGCCTCCTCGGCGACGTCCGCTGGGTGGACAGCTACTACCTCCAGGGATGGCTCGCCTCCAAACTCGAAGCCACCGGCCAACAACAGGCGGCCTGGCGCGTCGACCCGAAAAAAGCCGGCGGCTCCGGCTGCGGCGGCGACATCGGCACCCACGCCCTGATGCAGCTCCGCTACGTCACCGGCCTCGACGTCACCAAAGTCTCCGCCCAGATGGAAACCTTCGTCGAAGGCCGCGCCCTCGACGACCACTTCACCACCTACTGCGAACTCAGCAACGGCGGCAAAGCCATGGTCCGCGCGTCCCAGGTCTGCATCGGCCACAAAAACGACCTCGGCATCACCATCGCCGGCTCCAAGGGCACCCTCGAATGGAAACAGGAGGAGCCCGAAAAAATCACCATCTATCTGCCCGACCAACCCGACCGCGTCTACTGGCGAGGCGCCGTCTCCCCGGGCGATGGATTCCTGCCCAAGCGGGTGCCCGCCGCACTGCTTGACGACGTCCAGATCCCCGCCGGCCACCCCGAGGCCTTCCACGACGCCTACGCCCGCCTCCACCGCGCCTTCGAAGGCGACGTCCGCAAATGGAAAGCCGGCAAGAAATTCGCCTGCGACGGATCCAAATACGCCAACGTCGAAGACGGCTGGGTCGGCATGGCCTTCCTCGACACCTGCATCAAGAGCAACAAGAAGAAAGGCGCCTGGACCTCGATGCCGAAGAGCATCTAACCACAGTCCGGCAAACCCCTCACAAACCCGCGGCGGGACCTCCCCGACGCGGGTTTTTCCGTTCGGCGGGCGCGCCTTGCTGCCTCCGGTTCAGCTCGCGCACGAGGGCGGACCTCCGCTGCATGAAGCTCTTCCTGTCCGAACTCCGCGATTGCGATTTCACCAGCCCGGTGACACCGGCAACCAAGGCGAAAATCCCCATCCCGACAGGAACCAGCTGGAAAATCGGCGGCCCGACCGAGCCGACCGACCCCGCCATACTGAAACAGATCATCGCAAAAATCACCGAGACCACCAGCCCCGCCACACCGGTCGGTCCGGATGAGCTGGACGAACTGCCGGGCGCCGGTTGCGACGCCTGCCACTCGCGGTCGACCCGCTCGATCTCATTCTGGATCCGGATCACCTCCAGACTCTCCCCCATCTGCCCGGTCGTCTCGGCGATGCGCGAAATCTCTTCCGTGAAAACCGCCGAATCCGTGCGTCTCACCTCCAACTGGCAGTTGCAGAACTGACACGTCACGAACCGGGTCTTGCTCCCGACGCTCAGGGGAGCCCCACAGTGATTGCACCGGACCGAAACCGTTTCCATCATTCGACTCTAGCGGAATCCGGCGCCCGCCGGCAAGCCCGCTCAGTTCACAATAGACCCACCCGCTCCAACGGCGGCTCGTCGGTGACCAGGCCCGCGAGCAGCTCCTCAACGCTCGCGTCCTGCCCCGGCAACACCAAGTCGCCGCGGATGTCCGCGAGCGGCTGCAGCACGAACCGGCGCTCGCCAATCCGGGGATGCGGAAGCGTCAGCCGGGCGCTGTCGCAAACCTCACTGCCGCAATACAACAAATCGAGATCGATCACCCGCGACGCATTCCTCCCGGCCGAGCGCACCCGCCCCAGCCGGAGCTCGATTTCCAACAATTGGTCCAGCAACCCGCACGCCCCGCCATCGCATCCGATCTCAACCACGGTGTTCAGGAAATCCGGCGACCCCTCCGGGCAGAACCTCGGCACAGTCTGATAGACGGGCGCGGCAAGCACCCTCCCGTTCATTCCCGAAACCCGCTCCAACTCCCGGAAGGCGGCCCGCAGATTGGCCAGCCGGTCTCCCAGATTCGAACCGAGGGCAATCCCCGCGCGGGCCATCGGTCACTCCTCCAGATTGAACATCCTCGCGATGCCGTAGTTGTTCGAAACACGCTCGTTGGCGGCCTCCACCTCCGACGATGGAATCACCACCGGACGATTCGCCCCCATCAACTCGATCACGTAAAACTCCGGCGGATCCTCAGGATGCAGGAGCTCGTATGCCTGCTTCATGCTGGCCACCTCGACGCCATTGATCTTCTCCACCGCATACCCCGCATACCCGGCGATCTGGCTCGTCACCGGATCGCTCTCCACCCGCGTCAGGATCACGATGTCCTCATGCTTCTGGAACAAACCCTTCGGAACATAATCCGTATACAGGCGCCGCACCGTCACGTCCGTGAACTTCGACGTCGCGAAAAGATTGGTGTCCAGCGGCTGGAAAACCAACCCGGCGAAAACAATGTAACGCGGCTGCTTCTCATACCGTACCGCATACATCCGGGACCACGGCAGCGGCTTGAGCGTCACCTCCACATCGTGCCACGCACCGCCCCTCCGGTAGCGCACCGCCACCTTGTCTCCCGCGAATTTCCGCTCGACCACCTCGTTGAGGTTCACCTTCTCGCCCTCGATATCGACCATCCCGGCGCTGTCCACCGGATGCCCGTCCAGAGCCATCAGCACGTCGCCCGGCTCCAGCACTCCGTCGCTCGAGCTCGTCGGGATCACGCTGCTCACGAGCACGCCCAAGCCGTCGTCCGCCAGTCCCAGCGCCGTGCGCATCGCCGGATTGTGCAGCGGAAACTCGTTCACGCCGAGATCGGCATAGTGATCGTAGGTCCCGTCATCAATGTCCTTCAGGAACCTGCGGATCACCGGCGTCGGAATCATGTAGCCGGTGTTGTCCGCCTTCCTCAGCCCCTGGAACGCCACGCCCACCACCTTGTCATCCTGCACCACCGGACCACCGGAGTTGCCCGGGTTGATCGCCGCGTCAATCTGCACCGCAAGGTGCGAGTCCACCCGCGAATGCGAGTAGGCTTGGAAATCAATGCGCGACACCACGCCGCGCGTCACTGACAGACGGTTGCCGCCGATCGGATAGCCAATCACCCGAACCTCGCTCTCGAGTTTCGGCACCCCGCCCAACTCGAAGGTCGGAAACTCCTCGAAATCCGCAAAATCCTCCACCTCCAACATCGCCAGATCACAGTCATGCGCGACGTGCTTCACCCGGGCCGGATACTTGGTCGGACTGCCGTGCACCGTGATCAGCAGCCGCCGCGCGTTGGAAACCACGTGCGCATTCGTCAGAATCCGGTTTTTCCCGATCAAGAACCCCGTGCCAATCCCACCCGAGAAGTTTCCCGCGTTCCATGGCGTCCCGTAATCGGGAACCTGCGTGGCAACTTCGATCCGCAAAACCGAACGGTAAATGTCGGACGGAGCATTCTCGGCAATGAGCGGCAGAACGAGGGCGAGAAATAACAGGAAAATTCGGTGCATGTGAACGCCCGAACTCTAGGACGTCACGCCCCGGGAGCAACCGAAATCAAACGCCAATCGATCCAACCCCACGCAGACCCGCCGTGCCCCGCCCGGCCGACAGCCCGCCGCCGGCCCCGCATTCCCCGGGAGATTTCCGGTTTTAGCAATAGACAAGCGGAGCTAACGCGAAAATGTTGGCCGCGGACCGCCAAATGTCCGATACGCTTATGATTCCGGCACACCGATTTCCTGCATTCCTCTTACCCGTCTTAGTCACCAGCTGCATGGTGGTGGGCACCAACTACACCGCTCCGAACGCGATCACTCCCGACTACTGGCACCAAGCGGTGGCCAAGGACATGAACACCACCCACTCCAGCCTCGAGCGCTGGTGGACCAAGTTCAACGACCCGACCCTCAACGACCTCATCGACCAGGCGCTCGGCGCAAACCGCACCCTCGCCATCGCCTACGAACGCATCAACGAGGCCCGTGCCTCCCGCGGCATCGCCCGCAGCGCATTGTTCCCCACCGCCACCGCCTCCGGCAGCGGCACCCAGAACAAGGTCAGTGAAAACATCGGCTACTCCACCGGCGGCCAGACCTACGACTACTGGGCGACCGGCGTCGATGCCGGATGGGAAATCGACTTCTTCGGCGGCGTCCGCAGGTCGATCGAAGCCGCCGACGCCACCGTCGAAGGCACCCGGGAACTCTACCGCGACACCATGGTCAGCCTGCTCGCCGAGGTCGCCCTCAACTACGTCCAGATCCGCACCCTCGAGGAACGCATCCGCATCGCCAACGAAAACATCGGGCGCCAACAGGAATCCGTCAACCTCACCAAGGAACGGTTCGACGCTGGCCTGGCCCCGCAGCTCGACGTCTCACAGGCGACCACCAACCTCTCCAACACCAAGGCCGTCGTGCCCGCCCTGCGCAGCGCCAGAGCGACCGCCGTCAACCGCCTCGCCACCCTGCTCGGCCGCTACCCGGGCAACACGGAACCCCTGCTCGGAAAATCCAGTGGCATCCCGATGCCTGCCAACAACGCATCCATCGGCATCCCCGCCGACCTCGTCCGCGCCCGCCCGGACATCCGCGCCGCCGAGCGCGAACTCGCCGCCCAGACCGCCATGATCGGCGTCGCCCAGGCGGACCTGCTCCCGCGTTTCACCCTCGCCGGAACCTTCGAACTCCAGTCCCTCGGCGCCGACAGCCTCCTCCAGGGCAACTCCGGCAACTACTCGTTCGGCCCGGCATTCCGCTGGAACATCTTCAGCGCCGGCCGCATCAAAAACCAGATCGAGGTCGAGGAATCCCGCACCCGCCAGGCATACATGGCCTACGAACAAGCCGTGCTCAGGGGCGTCGAAGACGTCGAAAACAGCCTCGCCACCCTCCGTTTCGAAAAGGACAGGCGCGCCGCCCTCAGCGTCGCCGTCAGTTCCTCACAGGAAACCGTCGATCTGGTGAACCAGAACTACAAGGAAGGCCTCATCGACTTCCAGAACGTGCTCGACGCGGAACGCACCATCGCCACCAACCAGGACAGCCTTGCGGAAAGCGAAGGCGTCGTCGCGGCCGCCTACGTCTCGCTCTTCAAGGCGCTCGGCGGCGGCACTCCGATGCCCGAGGCGAAAGTCGACGCAAACGGCAAATCCTGACCATCGCACGCCGCGGCTGCCCGGCCACGGACGAATCGCCGGGCCGTCCGGCTGGCCTGGCGGATTCGGGCGGCGTTGCGGGCGCCAACACAGCTAACCGCCCCCTGGCCTTGGGGGGCAAAAAAACCTCCCTCGCGCCCGGATTCCCTACTCCACCACCGGCGGCGGGAACGGCTGATCGGAAATCACCCAGTCCTCGTTCTTGTCCTCAAAGGTCTTGCACGCCCACTCGCTCGGCAGCAGCGCGACGAGCCAGCCGTGAACATCACGCGCCAGCGTCGCTCCCAGCGACATCGCCGGACGCGCTTCCGGAGCCATCGGATCCCCATCCTTCGGCTTCACCCAGCGGGCGATCGACCAGTTCGCGTTTTCGAGCCGGGTGTCTGCGGCATATTCGCCATCGAGGCGGTGCTGCAGCACCTCGAACTGCAGCGGACCGACCGCGCCCAGCAACGGCACCTGAACCGGCCCCGCGTCGAGCAGCTTGAACTCGCTGGCCACGCCTTCCTTGAGAAGCTGCGCCATGCCATCGCGGAAACGCTTGTATTTCGCCGTGCTCTTGTTGTGCAGGAACGCGAAACATTCCGGCGGGAAACGCGGGATCTCATCGAAGCCGACCCCGGCTTTCGATGT
The DNA here is from genome assembly GCA_030673875.1 of Verrucomicrobiota bacterium JB025. Lineage (GTDB taxonomy): Bacteria > Verrucomicrobiota > Verrucomicrobiia > Verrucomicrobiales > Akkermansiaceae > Luteolibacter. The sequence continues at coordinate 22,538 of JAUTCT010000080.1, forward strand.
CAGGGTGTCGCCGATCAGCAGGTCGTGGTTGCCGACCAAGCCCACCACGTCGCCGGCATACGCGGCGTTCACCGTTTCCCGGTCACGGGCGAATAGCCGTTGGGAGTTGCCGAGCCGCATCTTGTCGCCGGAGCGCGTGTTGAGCACGTTCATGTCGCGCTCGAATTTCCCGGAAACAATCCGGATGAACGCCACACGGTCGCGGTGTTTCGGATTCATGTTCGCCTGAATCTTGAAAACAAACGCGGAAAACTCCTCGGACGCCGGATGGATTTCCAAATCCCGGCTCACCCGTGCCGACGGCGGCGGCGAGAGATCGAGGAAGCGGTCGAGAATGAGCTGCACGCCGAAGTTGTTCGCCGCGGAACCGAAAAACACCGGCGTGAGTTCGCCGTCCAGCACCGCCTGCTTCGCAAACACCGCACCCGCCCCTTCGAGCAGTTCGAGCTCGTCGCACACCTGCCCATACACGTCGTCATCGATGGCCTGCTTCACGCTCTCGTCCTCAATCCCGCTCACCGCAACCGGCGCTCGATAGGCACCGTGCGTGGTGCGCTCGAACAAATGCACCTGCTTGTTCTCGCGGTCATACACCCCCTTGAACCGCTGCCCGTCGCCGAGCGGCCAGTTGATCGGATAGGCGTGGATGCCGAGCACGTTCTCCAGGTCGTCGATCAGATCAAGCGTCGGCCGCGCCGGGCGGTCCATCTTGTTCATGAAGGTGAAAATCGGCACCCCACGGCGGCGGCAAACCTCGAATAGCTTGCGCGTCTGGCTCTCGATCCCCTTGCCGGCGTCGACCACCATGATCGCCGCATCCACCGCGGTGAGCACGCGGTAGGTGTCTTCGGAAAAGTCCTTGTGCCCCGGCGTGTCCAGGATGTTCACCACACAATCACCGTATTCGAACTGCAGCACGGTCGAGGAAACCGAAATCCCCCGCTGCTTCTCCAAATCCATCCAGTCCGAAGTCGTCGCCCGCTGGTTCTTCCGCGCCGTCACGCTGCCGGCCAGATTGAGCGCTCCGCCGTAGAGCAGGAACTTCTCCGTGAGTGTGGTCTTGCCGGCGTCGGGGTGGGAAATAATCGCAAACGAACGGCGGCGCTTCACCTCGCGCTCGAGCGCGGGCGATGGAGTGGAAAACGAAGAAATCGACATGACGCGGTCCGCAGGGGGTAACTTCGCTCGCCCCGACCCGCAAGCATGGAACCCGGAAAAAGAAATCGGCGGATGCTGGAGGGGGGAGCCTCCTGCATCCGCCGACTTAATCAGTTGGGGGGGATGTTTGCCAGTGGTGCGAGCTGCGGTGGGGGGGATCCTCGCTCGCTCTGACAAACTGAGAGTATCTCATTTTCGGCCATTCGACATCACGCGATCGCGTAGGGCCAATGACTTTGATTCATCCGTTGCGCAGCGTGAACCAAGCAATCGCACCACCTTCATGCACCACCTCCAGCGCCCGGAACACCTCATCCACCAACGAAAAATCGGCGGATGCTTAAGGTCGTTCTACCTTCTACATCCGCCGACTCTGTTCTCCGGGGGGAGCTTATGGTCCATTCGGATTATTTGGGGGGGGGCTCCAAACGAACCGACCCCATAAAAAACGGTTCTGGCCCCATAAGCAAATAAAATTTTTGTGCATTTTTTACCCACCACCCGCTTTCTCTGGTGAATTCACCCATCCGCGGACCAATCCCACGCCGCCCATCCCACCACGCCCGGGAAAAAACAAAAAATCGGCGGATGCAGGAGGGGGGACCTCCCACATCCGCCGACTTGTGGTTCGGGGGGAATCTCGGTCACCGATTCATCTGCGGGGGGAAACACACTCCACGGCAACCAATCCACCCTATCCCATTTTCGGCCGAATGCGACTCCTGTCCGGCGACAATTAAAGCTGGGCGCTGACGACAATTAAAATTGACCCCTGGGTTGGTCGGATTTCGGGCGTTTTTGGCTTCAAGCTGGTTGACGCGTTGCGGGGCGGCGGGTGCCGCTCTGGGTTGTGGTCACTCGAA
>JAUTCT010000081.1 GCA_030673875.1 Verrucomicrobiota bacterium JB025
CCTCATTGAAATCTCCGAAACCTGGGAAACCGGAAAAACCTACCTCACCCTCAGCTAACAAGAATCCCAACCAAAGAAACCAAAAGCACCACCTTCAGAAAAAGTCATCAGCCACTTTTACAGAAAATTATTTGCGCGGCCGGGCGTGAGGGTGCCCTTGTATTTGTGGATGTGGTTGAGTCGGTTTAGGGAGGGATTGTGGGGGATTCGGAAATCGAAAAACGAGAGGGGTTGGATATCCAGTTCGTCTAGCTCAGAAATCATAGGGGCCAGTTCCTGTTTTTCTCGATAGCGGAGTTGGATGGGGGACTTGGTTGAGAGCGGTGTTTCGGAGAGCAGGTAGAGGAGGATCTCGGTGTCGTGGTCGCCGGTGGCTGTCAGTGCGGTGGGGTAGACCGGGGTGGCGCTTGGGAAGCTGAGGACGAGGGGGGCGAGCAGGGTTTTGGTAACGGCGGAGGAATCCGAGAGATCAGTGTCGGGGCGGACTTTGGCGGCGACGAAGCACCACCCGCGGTTGATGTGGGATTGGATGGCGGCTTCGTCCTGTTTGTCGAAGTTGAAGGAGTTTTCCGTCAACCAGTTGAGAAGAGCGGATGAGGATTCCGAGCGCAGGACAGTGACGTCATAGATGCCTGCCCGGTGGGATTGGAGGATTTCGACGTCCTCTTTACCGCCATTCAAAGAGGCTCCCGCAGTGCCGAAGAGCGATATGAGAAGAACCGTGATGAGGCATGTGAAGATAGAGAATGGCAACAGATAGCGAAGCGCCGCGAATCGTGGGAGGCATACGAGAACCGCCAGGACCGGAATGAGTGCCAGCATCAGGATGAACAGCCAAAATGTGATCATGTCTCCCCATCGGGTTTGGCTGGGAAATGTTCTGAAGTTGCATTTGAAGAATAGTCTATCCGCGCTGTCCGCGGGTATGGAGGCTACTTCGGGCGGGGCCGGGACGGGGACCACCCAGCCGAGTTGGGATGGTTCCGCCTCGGAAGGAAGTTGATACTGGCTTTGGAGGATGAGTTGTTGTTTCCCGGAACTGTGGAGGATGATGGCGCGTTGGTAGGGGATGGAGGTGGGGATCTTCTCCAAGGGGATGTAGATCTTGCCGTCGCCAAGAGAGGGGAGGACGAGGGCGAGGAAAACGAAGAGGATCCGGAGGAGAGGGAAGGAAGATGGTTTTTTCCGGATCATAGGAGGATGATGGGAATCCCTTCCGTGGATGACTAGCAGAATGTTGGGAGCATGCGAGAGGCATCTACACTTGGGATAGGCTTATCATTGCCGTGGAAGAGGAACCACGGATGGATGCGTATGAACACAGATGTATGTGAACGGAAGAGCCGAATTCGAAGTGATTCGGCTCGCTTTCGTGGAGGACAGACTTTCGATCGGACAAATTGAGGGAAGGTTTCCGGTCGATCTGTTTTCGTTAGTGGTTCGGTAGAGGGGTGATCAGTGGCGCAGGGCGTCGATGGGGTTGAGGGCGGCGGCGCGGCGGGCGGGGTAGAGGCCGAAGACGACGCCGATGAGCAGCGAGATGACCATCGAGAGGGCGACGGAGACGGGGGTGACGACGGTGGGCACGCTGGTGAGTGCGGAAATGATGAGTGGAAGGGAGACGCCGAGCACGACGCCGATTATGCCGCCGGTGAGGGAGATGACGACGGTCTCGACGAGGAACTGGATGATGATGTCGTTTCTGCGGGCGCCGAGGGCGCGGCGGACGCCGATTTCGCGGGTGCGTTCGGTGACGGTGGCGAGCATGATGTTCATGATGCCGATGCCGCCGACGAGCAGTGAGATGCCGGCGATGGAGCCGAGGATGATGTTGAAGAGTTTCTGGGTTTCGCGGGCCTGGGCGAGGAGTTCGAGCGGGACGGTGATGCGGTAGTCCTTTTCGTTGTGGGTGGCTTTCATGAGCGCCTCGATGGCGGCGCCGATGGCGGGGACGTGGCGGGTGCTGGTGGTGCGGATGACGAGGGTGTCGTATTCGGTGCGGCTGTAGGCGAAGCGCATGATCCGGGTTTTGGCGGTGTGAATGGGGAGGTAGACGATGTCTTCGCGGGCGTTGGCGGCTCCGTTGGCGGCCTGGTCATCGTCGTCGCCGGCGAATCCCGGGGAGAAGATGCCGATGATGGTGTAGAAGTCGGCCTGGATGCGCACGGTTTGGCCGATGGCGCCGCCGAAGGGGAAGAGTTTCTTGCGCAGGGCCGGGGAGAGGACGCAGACGGCGGCGGCGCGGTCGTTTTCGATGTTGGTGAAGAAGCGGCCTTCGATGGCGGCGAGGTTGCGCATTTCCGGGGCGTCTGCGGTGGTGGCGTGGAGGATGGCGCGGCGTTGGGAGGATGGGCTGGTGACTTCCTCGGTTTTTTCCGTCTCGGGGAGGATGAGTTCGACGTTGGGGATGGTGTGCTGGATTCGCTGGATGTCCTGGCCGGTGAGGCCGTAGGTTTTGCGCCATGCGGGGATGTTGTTGGAGGTTTCCTGCTGCTGGCTGGCGACTTCGGCCGGGGGTTCGGCGCTCTGGAGGATGACGTTGCGGCTGCCGAGGCGGGCGATGGATTCGCTGGCTTTCTGCGATGCGCCTTCGCCGACGGCGAGCATGGCGATGACCGAGCCGACGCCGAACACGATGCCAAGCATGGTGAGCAGGGATCTGACCTTGTGGAGGTAGAGGTTTTTCACCCCGAGGGTGAAGGTGCGGCGGTAGCGGAGGAGCATGTGGGGAGGATTAGCGAAACGCGGAGACGGGGAGGTCGCGGAGAGGGGCGCTGAGGTTGTGTTTTTTTCTGATTGGATCCGGGGCGGACTGAAGTTCGCGGTTCGTCAGGGTGGTGAGGGGTAGGTGGTTTTGTGGATGAGGCCGTCGCGCATGTGGATGACGCGGTCGGCGCGGTCGGCGACGTGGTCGTCGTGGGTGACCATGACGATGGTCCGGCCCTGGTCGTGGAGGTTGTCGATGAGTTCGAGGACGTCGGCTTCGGTGGCGGAGTCGAGGTTTCCGGTGGGTTCGTCGGCGAGGATGAGGAGGGGGTCGTTGACGAGTGAGCGGGCGATGGCGACGCGTTGTTGCTGGCCGCCGGAGAGTTGTTTCGGGCGGTGGTCGAGGCGTGCGCCGAGGCCGACGATTTCGGCGAGTTGTTTGCAGCGGGCGAGGGATTCGGGGCCTTCGGTGTTTTGGTAGAGCAGTGGCATCTGGATGTTTTCCAGGACGGTGAGCTGCTGGATGAGGTGGTAGGACTGGAAGATGAAGCCGAGGCGTTTGCCGCGGACCTGGGAGAGGGAGTCGTCGTCGAGCAGCGAGATGTCGTCTCCGCCGAGGTGGTAGGATCCGGAGCTGGGGTGGTCGAGGCAGCCGAGGATGTTGAGCAGGGTGGATTTTCCGGATCCGGAGGATCCCATGATGGCGAGGTGTTCGCCGGGCATGACGTCGAGGTCGACACCGGCGAGGGCGTGGACGTCGGATTCGTCTCCGAGGCGGTAGGTCTTCCGGAGGTTGCGGATGCGGATGACGGGTTGTGCCTCCTGCGGAGAGTGGCCCGGATCAGCGGGCTGAGAGCAGGTGGTCATCGGTGGTTGGGTGTTCTCCGGTTGCCTTGGTTTTGCCGGATTCGAGGTCGCGGGCGGAGGGTGGGGCGAGGGAGACGAGGTCGCCGGCGTCGAGGCCGGATTTGATTTCGACGAAGTCGGTGTCGAAGAGTCCGACGGTGACTTCGACGGGTTCGGTTTTGCCGTTTTTTTCGACGAAGCAGAATTGTTTGTCCTCGACGCCGACGATGGATTGGAGGGGGACTTTGATGACGTCGTCGAGTTCGGCGATGAGGATGTCGACCTTGGCGGTGACGCCGGGTTTGATTTCGGGCATGGGGTCGGTGATGAGGACCTCGGCTTTGTAGACGCGGTAGTTCGGGTTGCCGTCGCGTGCGGGTTCCGGCATGGATGCGATGGAGGTGACTTCGCCGCGGAAGGAGAGGTCTGGGAGGGCGTCGAGGCTGACGGTGGCGCGCATTCCGGGTTCGACGAGGGAGATTTGGTTTTCGTAGATGTTGACCTCGACTTTCATTTCGGAGACGTCGGGCAGGGAGATGAGTTCCTGGCGTTCGCGGACTTCGGACCCTTCTTCGATGGGGCTTTGGCGCCACGAGCTGGGTTGTTGGTAGACGACGAGGCCGTCCTGGGGTGCGTAGATTTTGGTGTATTGTTGTGCTTCGCGGAGGGTTTCGAGTTTGCGTTCCCGGAGGGCGAGGGTTTCGCCGGCGGAGGCGAGCTGCATGTTGAGTTTTTCGAGTTGGGTTTTGCTCTGGCGGAGGGTGCGTTCGTAGCGGATTTGGGCGTTGTCGACACCGGCTTCGCGTTCGCGGCGGGTGCGTGGGGCATCGAATGTGACGAGCAGGCGGAGTTCTTCCTGTGCGGACTGGAGTTCGATTTCGCGGCGTTTGACGGCGAGTTCGTCGGCGACGAGTTCGGTGGGGGTGACGTAGCCTTTTTCTTCGAGGCGGAGGGTTCCGGCGAGGCGGTCCTGGGCGCGGCGGAGTTCCTCGCTGGCGAGTGAGATGGCGGAGTCGGCCTTGTTTTTTTGCTGGGGGAATTCGCCATCGATGAATTTTTTGAGGTCCTTTTTGGCGAACTCGAGGGCGAGTTTGGCGTCGGAGAGTTTGATGGCGTTTTCGCTTTTGAGGGTTTCGAGTCGTTCTTCGAGTTCGGCGACCTGAGCGAGGCTTTGCTGGTAGGAGATTTCGGCGGCGGAGAGTTGGTTTTCGATTTCGTTGGAGTCGAGTTCGACGAGGAGTTCGCCTTGTTTGACGCTGATTCCTTCATCGACGAGTGAGAGGATGCGGGTGTGGCCGGGGACGAGGTTGCGGATTTTGACCTGGTTGACGGCCTCGAGCGAGCCGCCGGTGGGCAGTGCGATGGTGAACGGGCCCTGTTCGACCTGATAGAGGACGCGGGCTTTTTCGGTGGCGGATTCCCTGGATCCCGAGGCGGCGATCCAGATGCAGGTGGCGAGGCTGGCGGCGGCGGCGGGGATGAGGATTTTGCGGCGCAGGAGGCGCGATTTGAGGGAGTGGATGTTCATGGTAGGGTTTCCTGCGTGGATTCGTTGAAGAGGTCTTCGGGGGTGATGAGGGAGGGATCGCGGGTTTCGGTGGAGGATACGGGGTTTTGGTCGATTATGTTACGGACAGGTGAAGGAATCTTGGGGTTCTTGACCCAGAATTCGGGTTGTTGGGGGTTGAAGATGCCGAGGTCGTAGAGGAATTCGAGGCGGGTGAGGTGGTAGTCGATGAGTGCGGAGGTGAGGGAGTTTTTGGCGGAGAGTTGGTCGCTGCGTGCCTCGAGGAGGTCGCGGGTTTCGGCGCGGTCGGTTTCGAGCAGGAGGTTGACGGCCTCGACGCGTTGGTTGGCGAGGCGGAGTGCGTTTTGCTGGATGAGGTGGCTTTGGCGGGCGAGTTCGAGGCCGCGGAGTCCGGAGCGGACGTCGAAGTGGATTTGGTCGATTGCGAGCGCGAGGTTGCGGAGTTGGCGCTGGAAGGAGATTTGGGCGCGGCGGAAGGTGTTGCGGGCGTCGAGGTTGTCGGTGGGGATGTCGAGTTCGAGGCCGATGGCGGAGTGGTAGGATTCGGGGTTGAAGTTTGAGTAGTCGCGGCCCTGGCGGGTTTGCATGGAGAGGTCGGCGAAGAGGTTGAGGCCGGGTTTGAAGGAGTCTGCGGCGACGGTGACTTTGCGCTGGGCGTCTTCGAACCGGTCGACTTCGTTGAGGAGGTCGAGGCGGTTGGCGACGGCGATGTCGATGGCGTTTGTTTCGGCGAGCGGGACGGCGGTGAGGCCGGATGCGGTGAGGGCGTCGAGCACGGAGTCGTCGAGGGTGAGTTCGCCGCCGAGGGGGAGGCCGAGTTCGAGTTTGAAGGAATCGACGAGGGACCGGTAGGAGTCGATGGCGTTGATGTAGCGGTTGCGGGCGCTGAGTTCGTCCTGGCGGGCTTGGTCGACCTGGATTTTCGGCAGGCGGTCGCGGGCGAGTTCGGTGGCGCGCTGGGTGAAGGTGATGAGGTTGCGGTAGTTTGAGTATTCGTTCCGGACTTTGTCCTTTTGTTCGAGGATGTCGAAGTAGTCGCCGGCGATGTCGAGCGCGTGGCGTTTTTGGAAGCGGGAGAACGAGCGGATGGCGTAGGCGACGTCGCGTTCGCTTTGGGTGAGGTTTTCGGTGGCGATGGCGCCGCGTCCGCGGAGGAGCGGTTGGTTGAGGCGGGCGGCGAGGAAGGTGGTGGACGGGGCGACGGTGTCGCCGAGGTAGAAGCGGAAGATGTTTTGCGCGAGGTCGATGGCGATGGAGCCGCCGGATTTGAGCATTTGGTCGAAGCCGGCGCGTGTCGGGATGCTGAGCTGGCTGTCGGTGTGGTCGCCGTCGGTCCAGGAGTCATCGCGGGAGACGCCGGTGGAGAGGTTGTTGACGGTTGGGGCGAAATCGTGGCGAGCGCGGGTGAGTTCGATGCCGGCGAGGTAGAGGTTTTCTTTTTGGGATTGGTAGTCGCGGCTATTCTGGATCGAGAGGGCGATGGCCTCGCTGAGGTTGATGTGGCGGGTGTTTTTCGTGCGCCGACCGGAGAGGATGCGGACGGCTTGGATTTCGTCGGGGTCGGTATTGGAATGTGGGGTGGTGATATCGAAGCTGGAGGGGGAGCCGAAGAGGCTGACCTCGCGGGATTCGATGATGTCGTAGACTTCGTCGTCGGCGTTTTGGCTCCAGTAGGTGGTGGAGCACGACGAGAGCAGCAGTGGTGCCGCGGCGAGCGTGGCGAGGATGCGGGTGAACGTGTCTGTGTGGAACCGTGTCATGCGAGAGAGGTGTGCCGCCGGAGGATTCTGGCGGGAGGGAGGGGCCCGGGCGTGTGGGAGGGGCATTACGGGGCGCGGGGGTGTGATGTTTCACCGCCGGGCCCGGGGGGATGGATGGGGTTTCCAGGTTGCCGGAGCGAGGCTGGTATTTGGTGAAAGAGTGCACTCGGGGGTGTGCGTATTCTCGCCACTCCAACGGAAGCGGAGCCGTCATCAGCGGCGGGGCCGCCGTCGTCGGAGGAAACCGCAGAACACGCTGAGCTTGCGAGAGTTATTGCGAGGTTTAGGAATTGCAATTCCCGTAGTACCCGCAGAATCTCCCGCTAGCACCAAAGTCAACCAATAATCCTATGTCCAACGAAGAATCCTGTTGTTCCAACAACAAACTCGGCCTCATTTACGGGGCGCTCCTGCTCCGCTTGTGGCTCGGCGTGCGCGCCATCCAGACCGGTATCGAAAAGTTCTCAGGCACCAAGATGGTTTCCGGCACGGCCGTTGAAATCGACGGCAAGGCCAACGATTACGGGTTGGAGACGGCCGCATCGATCAAGTATTACGCGATGGGCAACTACCACGGTGTTCCGGCTGGCCTCTACAAGCAGTTCGAGGGTGAGCCGCTGATGATGGGTTGGGCGCTCAACATTTACGACAAGGTGCTCGGTCCGATCCTGCTGATTCTGGGTCTGACGATTCTGCTCGGGATCGCCAGCCGCACGTCGCTTTTCCTGCTCGGTCTGCTCTACGTGAGTCTCACCTGGGGGTTGATTTTGATCGGTCAGGACCCCGGCGTTGCCTGGCTGGGCACGCACATGGTGCTGATTGCGATGGCACTGATGCTTGCGGAGCACAACCGCTTCGCTATCCTGAAGAAATGGTAACATCATGAATGCCCCATCCAATAACCACCTGAACCGCCGGAGCTTCCTGCAGAAGACTTCGGCCGGTGTCGGCGCGGGCATGGTGCTCGGCGCCCCCAATATTCTCCGTGCCGCGGAGCAGGCTTCCAACGATGACATCAACGTCGCGCTGGTCGGCTTCGGCAAGCAGGGCACGGTGCTGTTTGACTCGATGAAGAACATTCCGGGCCTGCGTTTCCAGGCGGTCTGTGACATCTGGGACAACAGCCGCAAGAAAGCGCTCGGCCGGATCCGCGGGTTGAAGCGCGGCTACACGGCGACCGGGTACTCGGACATCGACGAGATGCTGGCCACCGAGAAAGGCCTCGATGCCGTGGTCGTTGCGACGCCGGATTTCTGGCACTCGCCGCACACGGTGAAGTGTCTTGAGGCAGGCCTGAACGTCTATTGTGAAAAGATGATGTCCAACACCATCGACGGTGCGCGTGCGATGGTGAGGGCGATGGAGAAAAGCGGCAAGCTGTGCCAGATCGGCCACCAGCGCCGGTCGAACCCGCGCTACCGTTTCACTCTGGAGGAGCTGATCCGGAAGAAGAACATCACCGGCCAGATCGTGAACATCAACGGCCAGTGGAACCGTGCGGTGAAGTCCTCGCAGGACATTTCGGTGAACCCGAAGATCGTTCCCAAGGACGACGTGCTGCAGAAGTATGGCTTCAAGAATGCGCACGAGTTCATGAACTGGCGTGTCTACCGTGACTTGTCCGGTGGTCCGATCTCCGACCTCGGTGCGCACCAGATTGATATCTACAACTGGTTCCTCGGTTGTTCGCCGAAGTCCGTTTTTGCCTCCGGCGGCAATGATTTCTTCACCGAGCGCGAGCACTTCGACAACGTGATGGCGATCTTCGACTTCGACACTCCGCAGGGCGGCGTGCGCGCGTTCTACCAGGTGCTGACCACCACCAGCGCGGGTGGCGGGTTCTGGGAGAGCTTCATGGGGGCGGATGCCACCGTGAAAATCTCGGAGATTCCCTCGTCGTCGGCGATTTACCGCGAGTCTTCCGCGCCGGACTGGGAGCCGCTGGTGAACGCGGGCTACCTGAAGAAGAGGGCGGCACTGGCGAAACCGAAGGAGGATTCGAATGCCGTGGCGTCCTACGCGTCCGAGGCTCCCGAGGTGTATGACCTGCCGGGTGGTTTCAATAAGCCGGCGCACCAACCGCACCTTGAGAATTTCTTTGAAGCGGTTCGCAAGAACGACTTCAAGCACCTGACCTGTGACGCGCGCCACGCCTTCGAGAGCGAGGCGCCGATTTACTGGGTCAACCCATCCGCATTGAGAAAAGAACCGATCGTATTCACTGAAGAACACCTGTCCGTATGAAAAACAAACTGATTGCAACCACCCTTTGCGCGTTTACCGCGTTTGCCCTCACCAATTGTGGGGAAAAGGCCGCCGACGGTGGCGCTGACACCCCAGTCGCAGATGATGCGTCCGCAGCCGTTGGCGGCGGCGGATCGTCGACCGGCGTGGCCGGCGGCACCCAGCTCGAGACCGAGCTGCCGCCCGAGCTGATCGAAGGCACGCCGAAGCCGATGAACGTTCCGGGCCTGCAGCCGGAGCCGAAGAAGATCCGTGATTTCTACGTTCCGGAAGGGACTGAGCTGCTGAGCACCGGCAAGACCGTGACCAGTTCCGACGATGCGCCGATCATTGGCGAGCTCGAGCTCATCACCGATGGCGACAAGGACGCTGGCGAAGGCTACTTTGTCGAACTGCTCGACGAGTCGCAGTGGGTGCAGATCGACCTCGAGGCCGCTGCCGAGATCCACGCTGTGTGGGTTTGGCACTTCCACTCCCAGAAGCGTGCGTATCATGACGTGATCGTGCAGATTTCCGATGATCCGGAATTCGAGACGGGCGTGACCACGGTTTACAACAACGACTACGACGATTCCTCCGGCATGGGCAAGGGCGCCGACAGCCCGTATGTGGAAACCCGCTACGGTCTGCTTGTTGACGGTCTTGGCACCAAGGGCCGCTACGTCCGCCTTTACAGCAACGGCAACACGTCGAACGACATGAACCACTACATCGAAGTCGAGGTATACGGCAAGAAGGGCTGATTGATCAGATCGATACCGAACGCTCATGGAACCAACCGGTCACTTGAGCCGCCGCGGTTTTATTGGAAGGTCCGCCCTCGTCGGGGCGGGCCTTTCCATTGTGCCGGGTGGCGTCCTTTTCGGAAAGAACGCATCGAGCAACAAGCTCCACATTGCGCTGATCGGCGCGTGGGGGCGTGGCCGTGCGCACTTCGATACGATCGGCAGGGAGAACGTCGTCGCGCTCTGTGACGTGCACGACAAGAACATGGCGGAGGCGGTCAAGGTGTTTCCGAAGGCGAAGACCTACCGCGACTGGCGCGAGTGCCTCGACCATCCGGGGCTCGACGCGATCGTGATTTGCACGACCGACCACACCCATGCGTTCATCGCCAATTGGGCGATGAACCGCGACCTGCACGTATATTGTGAGAAGCCACTGGCGATCACGGTGAACGAGGCGCGTGTGGTGCGGGAGAAATGGCTGGCCAAAAAGGGAAAGCTGGCGACCCAGGTGGGGATGCAGCGGCACGCCGGGCCGAATTTCAACCGGGTGCGCGAGTTGATCAGGGATGGGGCGATCGGCGAACTGCAGAGTGCCGTCGCGTTTGGCAACCGCCAGATCCGGCGCGACGGATATCTTCCGGCCGCGGGAAAGCCGCCGTCGTACATCGACTACGACTTGTGGCTCGGGCCGGCACCGGAGCACCCGTTCAACCCGGGGTATTTCAAGGGGACGCCGGGAGCGAATTGTCTGGAGTGGAACATGTTCTGGGACTTCGGCGCCGGGCAGATCGGAGACATGGGCAGCCACACCATGGACCTGCTCTGGAATGCGGTGGACGCCACGCTGCCGACATCCGTCACGGCCAAGGGCGAGGCATACAACCCGGAGGTCACTCCGGTCAAATGCCAGAGCCACTTCGAGCACCCGGCGAACGACTGGCGCGGACCGCTGCGGGTGAGTTGGTATCAGGGCGGGTTGATGCCGCGTTCGCCGAAAAACTTCATTGATTTCAACCGGATCGGTCACGGCGCGATGTTCAAGGGGTCGAAGGGGTTCCTGATATCGGATTTCAGCAGCCGCATGCTGATTCCCTTCGGCGACACGGCCGACCTCAGCTACTATCAACCTCGTCGCAAGGAGGACATGCTGCCGCCGCTCGGTCATTTCCAGAAGCAGTGGATCGAGGCCTGCAAGGAGCCCTCGAAGGCGACCGCGTGTGACTTCGAATACAGCGCGAACATGATCGAGCAGATGTTGCTCGGTCTCGTCGCATACCGCGCCGGCAGGGAGCTCAAATACGATCCACTGACCGGCAGGACGGACAGCCCCGAGGCGGACCGGTTCCTGACCAAGGAATACCGCAAGGGCTGGACGATCGAAGGCTGATGAAAGCGGCAGCGGGCAACGGTGACCACGGGTTGACGGGGTGGTGCTCCGAGGCGGCGGACCGACTGGGTCTGGCCGAGCTGGCGGCGCGGGTTGTCGTGGCGTGGAACCCGCGGATGCGGACGACGGCAGGGCGCGCGTTTTACGCGGCGGGCAGGATCGAGCTGAACCCGCGGTTGCTGGGGGTCTCCGATGAGGAGGTCTGGCGCACGCTCAAGCACGAGCTCGCCCATCTGGTGGCGCACGAGCGCTGGGGGAGGGGGATCGCGCCGCACGGAGCGGAGTGGCGGCGTGCCTGCGCGGATCTGGGGATCCCCGGCGAGAAGGCGACGCATACGCTGCCCTTCGAGCGGCGGCGGATGAAGCACAAGTTCGCCTATGTTTGTCCGCACTGCAGCAAGGAGATCCGGCGGGTGCGGCGCATCACGAGGCGGACGGCGTGTTATGATTGCTGCAGGAAGCACGCGAACGGCAGGTTCAACGCGCGCTTCATGCTGGTGGAAAAGCGCTTGGACTGAGCGTGTGAATCGGCGGGGGGGGCGGGTTTCCGGGTTGCGCGGACCGGCGGGCGGCCTAGTTTAGCGGGAGATTACCCATCCCTAACAAACCCGATGAAACTCGAGACCCAATGCCTCCACGCCGGTTACACGCCGGATCCGACGACCCATGCATGCGCCGTTCCCGTTTACCGGACGGCTTCCTATGTGTTCGACAGCACCGAGCACGCGGCGAATTTGTTCGCGCTCAAGGAGCTGGGAAACATCTACACGCGGTTGATGAATCCGACCCACGACGTGCTCGAGCAGCGGGTGGCGGCGCTGGAAGGGGGAGCCGCCGGGTTGGCGGTTTCCTCGGGAACATCGGCGGTTTTCTATGCGATCATCAACCTCGCGCAGGCGGGTGACAACATCGTCTCCGCGCGGAATCTGTATGGTGGCAGTTACACGCAGTTCAAGGACATCCTCCCGGCGCTGGGTATCGAGGTGCGGTTCGTGGATTCCAACGACCCGGAGAATTTCGCCGGAGCCGTGGATGACAAAACGCGTGCGTTTTTCTGCGAAAGCGTCTCCAACCCGGCGCTGGAGATATCCGATCTGGAGGCGATCTCCGGCATCGCGCATGCGAACGGTCTGCCGTTGATTGTGGACTCGACGTTTTCGACGCCCTACCTGACGAAGCCTATCGAGTTTGGCGCGGACATCGTGGTGCACTCGCTGACGAAGTGGCTCGGCGGTCACGGCACGATGCTCGGCGGCATCGTGATTGACTCCGGGAAATTCAACTGGGCGGCCGGCAGGCACCCGTTGTTTGACGTGCCGGACGCGTCCTATCACGGCTTGCGCTGGGGGCACGATCTGCCGGATCCGCTGGCGCCGCTGGCGTACATCCTGCGGATGCGGACGGGCCCGCTGCGCAATCTGGGCGCCTGTCTTTCGCCGGACAACGCGTGGCTGGCGATGCAGGGCATCGAAACGCTGCCGTTGCGGATGGAGCGGCACTGCGAAAACGCGCTGGCGGCCGCACAGCACCTGCAGGCGCACGCCGCGGTCGAGTGGGTGCGTTTCCCGAGCCTGCCCGGTGACCCGCAGGCGGTGCTCAACGAGAAGTATCTCCGCGGCAAGGGTGGCTCGATGGTGGTCTTCGGCATCAAGGGTGGTGCGGAGGCGGGCGCGAAATTCATCGACGCCCTGAAGCTGTTCAGGCACCTCGCGAATGTGGGCGATGCCAAGTCGCTGGCGATTCATCCGGCCTCGACGACCCACTCCCAGCTGAGCGAAGCGCAGCAGGTCGAGGCGGGGATCCCGCCGGAGTTGATCCGGCTTTCGGTGGGCATCGAGCACATCGACGACATTGTCGCCGATCTCGACCAGGCGCTGGCGGCGGCTCTCGGCTGAGCCGTTCCGGGCCACCCGGGCGGCGCTCAGGGCGATCAAGCTAAGGGACAACTCACTCAAGAAGCGCCAATAAGAACCACGGATTCAGACTGATTAGACGGATTTCACTGATATTTTAAGACCTTTGAGGGTGAAGAACTCCCAACTCGCGACATCAGGAGCAGCATGCCATCTTAGACAGAGAAGAATCAGTGAATTCAGTGCCATCCGTGGTTCTGTTGCCGAGCTGATCAAGCGTTTCTCCGTCACTTGATTGCCCCGGGGGGGGCGCTGGAGGCACCGGCCTTGGGTTACTCCGGGATGGCGGTGGCGATGGCGGGAGTGGCGCTGAAGATGCGGCCGGCGACCTCGCGGACGTGGCCGGGGTCGAGGGTCTGATAGATCGTCGGCAGCTTGCGGTAGGCGTCGGCGTCGTGGCCGAAGAGCAGGTCGAGTGCGACGTGACGGGCGCAGGAGGCGGGTGATTGTTGTTGGATGGCCAGGCCGCTGAGGGCGGTGGCGCGGACGCGTTCGAAGGTGTCGTCCGGGATGCCGTGGCTGGCGATTTTTTCGATTTCCAGGAGGATTTCCCGGCGTGCGAGATCGGCCTGGTCCGGGGAGGTGGCGAGGTAGAAGGTGAAGAGTCCGGACTGGTAGCCGAGGAACTGGGTGGCGCCGACCTGATAGGCGAGGCCGAGTTCCTCCCGGATGCGGGTGAAGAGCGGGCCGGCCATGTCCGCGGCGTATTCCTGGATGAAGGCGAGCGCGTGGCGGTCATCGTGCGAGACGCCGGCGCCGGGGAAGCCGATGGCGAGCACGGCTTGTTTTTTCGGCAGCCTGACGATGACGTCCGCGCCGCCGGCCGCGCGGTTTTCAGGGACGGTCCAGGCGTCGTGGTGCGGCAGCGTGGAGAGTTTTTCGGAGAGGAGGTCGATGACTTGTGCGGAGTCGAAATCCCCGGCGGCGGTGATGGCGATGTTGCCGGTGTTGAAGTGGCGCGCGTGGTGGGCGGCGAGTGCGCTGCGGTCGAGCGCCTGGAGGCTGTCCCGGGTGCCGAGGGAGTCGAGTCCGTAGCCTTTTCCGGCGAAGGCGGCGGAGCGCATGGCGCGGAAGGCGGCGTGCAGGGGGTCCTGGCTTGCTTCTTCGAGGGTGGCGAGCTGGCTGGCTTTTTCGCGCGCGAGCGCATCGTCCGGCAGGCCGGGGGAAACGATCACCTCGGCGAAGACATCCGCGATGGTGGCGAAATCGGGGGCGAGGCCGGCGGCCTGCACGAGCAGTGCGTTGTTGCCGGTGCCGCCGTTGATCGCGGCGCCGAGGCTTTCGAGTGTGTTGGCGATTTGTGCGGCACTGCGGGTGGCGGTTCCCTTGGGCATGACGCTGCCTAACAACTGGCTGACGCCGTTGGTTTGCGGGGTTTCGGACGGCAGTCCGGCGCGGGCGGCGGCCTGCAGGTGGACGAGCGGCACGCGGCGGTCCGGAACGAGTGCGATGCGCAGTCCGCCGGGCAGGGTGTGGACTTCGATGTCGCGCTGGGCGGTTTTGGTTTTCCGGTTGAGCGCGGGAGCGGGTGCGTCCTGGGGGTCGAGGATGGTGAGGGTGACGCGGTCCGGGCGGAGGGTGGCGGCGACGCGGCGGATGTCGTCCGCGGTGACGGCATCGATGGCGGCGACGTGGCTGCGGGTGAAGTCGAGGTCGCGTGCCTCGTGCCAGTTGGATGCGAGGTCCGAGGCGCGGCCGGAGGCGGTGGTGAGGGTGCGGAACTGGCTGGCGGCGATCTGGCGTTTGGCGCGCGCGAGGTCGTTGGTGAGGTCGGCGGATTGCAGTTCGGCGAGTTGCCGGCCGATGGCTTCGATCAAGGGATCGCGGGTGCTGGTTTCGGCGTCAGCGGAGACGCCGAAGATGCCCTCGCAGCCGGGGCTGGTCCATGAGTAGGCGGAGATTTCGAGTGCGAGGCCGAGTTCGTCGCGCAGGGTGCGGTGGAGGCGTGACGAGCGGCCGCGGCCGAGGATGGCGGCGAGGGTGTCGAACGCCGGTGCGTCCGGGTGGTCGAGCGGCGGGCATTTCCATGCCATGGAGATCCGGCTGGCGGGGATGGCGAAGGTGTCTCGGGCGCGGCGTGGGCCGAGCTGGGGGTGGTCGGCGGCGACGTGAGGTTCGCGGCCGCAGCCGGGTTTGCAGTCGTTGGTGAGTTCTGCAACGAGTTGGCGTGCTTGATCGGGGTCGATGTCTCCGGAGATGACGGCGAAGCAGCGGTCGGTGGTGTAGCGGTCGCGGTGGTAGCCGGCGAGGTC
Source organism: Verrucomicrobiota bacterium JB025 (assembly GCA_030673875.1). Taxonomy (GTDB): domain Bacteria; phylum Verrucomicrobiota; class Verrucomicrobiia; order Verrucomicrobiales; family Akkermansiaceae; genus Luteolibacter. The sequence goes on from JAUTCT010000081.1 coordinate 15,365, forward strand.
GGCGTGGGTGAGGGAGTCGAAGCGGTGGCGGTGGCCGATGACCGGGTGGCGGCGTGGGTCGTGCTGGAATGCGGTGGCCAGCAGGAGCTGGGTGGCATGGTGGTCGGGGTCGTCGAGGCCCATGTCGATTTCCCGGCGGATGACGTCTTGTTCGTTGGCGAACTCGGATTCGGGGAGTTTGGGGAAGAAGACGAGGCCGGTGAGGCATTTGAGGAACTCCGGCAGCGAGGCGGACGGTCCGTCGATGTAATAGACGGTGCGGTCGAAGCTGGTGTAGGCATTCCAGTGTCCGCCGGCGGCCTGGACTGCGTCGGCGAGTTCGTCCGCCGAGTAGTCGCGGGTTCCCTTGAAGACCATGTGTTCGAGGAAATGGGAGAGTCCGCAGCCGAGGTGGCGGTCTTCGTGGATGCTGCCGGTTTCCACCCAGATTTGAGCGCTGACGACGGGCGCGGCTGGGTCCGGGTCGAGGATGAGGGTGAGGCCGTTAGGCAGGGTTTCGACGGTGGCGGTGGTGGCGGGGTATTCCATGAAGTTCCGGCTTGGAGCCGGGCATGGATGCGCTATAAACGGGCATCATGCAACGATGGATAGCGATAGGCGTGGTAGCTGCGGTATTGCTCGGCGCCTTGGGTGTCGGTGCGTTTTATGCAAGGAAGGTATATAAGGACAACTCGCCGCATCCGGTTTGGATTCCGATTCCGATTCCCGCGGACGCGGACATGGAGCAGATGAAGAAGGTGGTGGATGCGCTGGAGGAGAAGCTTTCGGAACCCGAGCTGTTGGAGAAGGTGAGTGCGGATCTGGGGCTGCCGGGGAAGCTGGAGCTGCCGGATGATGCGGCGTGTGCCGCGGAACTGAAGTATCGGCTTTTTGTGCGGGTGGGTGACGCGTCGCCACAGATGGGGATGGGGTCTGCCATTCACGTGGGGATGAAGGGCAAGAGCAAGGACCGGTCGCTGACGACCGCGATCGTGGATCGGCTGGGGAAGGACGTGTGGAGGATTCTGGGGATCAAGACGCCGGAGCAGGGGCGTTAGGCTGGCTTGGCGCGATGTGCGGATTGCGGTGCCCGGATTGCGGGGATGGCCCCGGCTGGGCTGGTGAGCGAGTGGCGTTGCAATGAAAACCCCGGCGGGAGCGATCCGGCCGGGGTGGTTTTTTCGAGTGGTTTGCGGTGAGGGGGAAACTATTCGGCGACGACGTGCTCGATGATTTGGCCGCGGTCGAAGCGGGCCTTGGGGGTGGTGGCGTATTTGTCGGTTTCCGCACGGTAGCCGAGGGCGCAGGCGACGGCGGTGGCGAAGCCGCTGCCTTCGAGGCCGAGGATGCTGTCGTAGGCTTTGGTGTCGATGCCTTCGAGCGGGCAGGTGTCGATGCCGAGCACGGCGGCGGAGGTCATGAGCTGGCCGAGTGCGATGTAGACCTGGCGTGAGTTCCAGGCGTGGCGTTGTTCCGGGCTGAGCGAGCCGTTGAATCCGGTGAGGACTTTGGCGTACATGTCGATTTCCTCCGGGGATTTATTCTGGGTTTCCGCGAGGCGGGCGATCCAGGTGTTGATGTCCTCGTCGGAGTTGTCGGTGCGTGCGGCGAGGATGACGAGGTGTGAGGCATCGGTGACCTGGCCCTGTCCCCATGAGGCGGGTTTGAGTTCCTCGCGCACGGCGGGATCCTCGACGACGAGGAATTTCCACGGTTGGAGTCCGAACGATGAGGGGGTGAGGACGAGGGATTCCTCGAGGGCGTCCCAGTGCTCGTCCGGGATGGTGCGTGCGGCGTCGAATTGTTTGGTGGCGTAGCGCCAGTTGAGGGCGCTGAGCAGGGCTTCCGGTGTCATGCGCGGACTATTGCGCATCAATTTCGAAAGGCAAGGAGGCCGAGGGAAAATCTTTGAGGGTGAGGCTGAAGACGACGCCGTATTCCCTGTCGACGCGGTTGTCGGTCATGCTGATGCCCATTCCGGCGACCCATGTGCCGAAGTCGCGGTGGAGGGTGTATTGCTGGTTTTCGAGAGTTCCGTCGTCGAACTCGATCGAGTGGTTGGTGCCGATTCCCCAGTTTTCGTTGATGCGGGTGTAGGTTTCGAAGTCGAGGCTGGAGGAGTCGAGCAGGGTCGGGTGGCCGGAGAGCCAGCGGTATCCGATGGAGAACTGGAAGTTGTCCGACGGCATGAAGTTGAGGTCGGTGTTGACCTCGTTGAATCCGGATCCGCCGGGGGTGATGGGGAACTGGGTTTCGAGTTCGGCGGTCATCCACGGGACGGGGGACCAGCGGATGTCGTTGTAGAGGTTGGAGAAGTCGCGGCTGCCCTCGGGGTCGCGGATGAAGGCGTCCATGTAGGTGTCCAGATAGAGCCATTCGTGGCTTTGTCCGTCGCGTTTGGTGAGGAGGCGGTTGCGGGCGCCGAAGCGGATGACGTTCCAGCTGTTCATTTGGTCGACGGCGGTGAAGCGGAGCGGGTCGAGCAGTCTGGGGCGGGTGGTGGGGGTGAGGCGGTCGATCGCGGGATCGCCGAGTTCGTAGTCGTCGGTGGCGATGTAGGACCATGACCCGTAGGGCTGGAAGACGTGCATGATGCCGTCCAGTCCCCAGTCGTGGTTGCGGTATTTGCCGAGTTCCTTGGCGAACTTGACCGAGCTTTCCAGGCCGAGGTGGAAGTGGGTGCGGTCGAAGTCTCCGGATGGTCCGTCGACCGAGCTGTAGTTGGTGTATCCGATGCCGGCTTGTGGGGCGACGCTGAGGAAGCCGCCGAGAGTGATGGGCAGGGAGAGTTCGTGGTAGGTGCGGAAGCGGGTGTAGCCGGTGTCGAGGATTTGGTCGCGCAGTTCCTTGCGGCGGGGGTCGTCGAGCGGGAGGTTGACGAGGGCTCCGGCGAGTTCGCGGCGGTATCCGGAGAGTTGTTCGAGCAGGCGCTTGGCGGCGGGGTCGCTGGCGCTGAGGTTGACGAGCGGGTTGACGATGGAGCTGGTGGCGTCTGCGGCTTGTTCGCCGATGACGGAGAATGAGGTGGTGCCTTCGTGGAGGATGGGGAGGTCGAAGAGCGGGCCGCGTGCCTGGTCGAGGGTGATTTCCGGCAGGCGGGTGTCGCTGCGGTAGTAGTCGTTGAGGCGCAGGCGGGTGTAGAGCGAGAGGAGGGTGTTGTCGTCGCGCCGGAAGATGCCGATGGTGTTGTCGGGCTGGGGGTCGGTGTGGTAGCGCTGGAGCTCGAAGTCCTCGAGGTAGTATTGGTCGGAGAGGTAGGTGAGGTTGGAGTCGATGCGCCAGTCGGCGTCGTCGGGGAAGTCGAGCTGGTAGCGGTGTTTGAGTTCGATTTGGTAGCGGTTCGGGTCGACGGTGTCGCGGCTGATGCCGCTGCGTGAGGTTTCCGGGTCGAGGTCGTAGGTGTAGTAGAGCGAGAGTCCGCTGATTTCCTCGGTGTTTTCGATGCGGGTGTCGACGAGGTCGACGCCGGTGCCAACGCCGCGTTCGCTGCGGATGTCGAGGTGCCAGCGTGAGAGCAGCCATGCGTCGCGGTTTTCGCCGGTGACGGGGTCGCGGTCGCCGCCGAGCATGAGGCCGTAGGTATTGAGCAGGTAGGGGCCCCAGTTTGAGCGTGCGCCGGGGATGATGTGGTATCCGAGTTCGCTGTTGAGCGGCTGGCTGAGGTAGGGGAGCCAGAAGACGGGGGTGTCGCCGAGGTAGAGTTTGAGGTCGTCGAAGACGATTTTTTCGCCCGGGTAGACGCGGGTTTTGTCCGCGCGCACCCAGTAGTCGGGGTGTTCGGCGTCGTGGGTGGTGATGCCGCCGTTTCTGCCGATGAAGACGGTTTGGTCGCCGACGCGTTCGGCGGTGAAGCGGCCGGATTCCATGATGATGGGGTCGATGGATGCGCGGAGTCCGGTGGAGTCGAGGTAGCCGCGTTTGTAGTGGTAGACGGTTTTGTCGCCGCGCTGCATGGCGTTTCCCTGATAGATGGCGACGTTGCCCTCGAGGGTGACGGTTTCCTTGATGAGGTCGACGTAGGCGCGGTCTGCGAAGACTTCGGCGCCGGTGTTGGCGGTGATTTTGACGCCGGGGCCGGCGAAGCGGATGCCGGTGTTGGCGGTGTATTCGATGGCGCCGCCGCCGAAGTTGTCGATTTGGATTTCCTCGGGGATGGTGGCTTCGGTGTCCGCGGTGGCGCCGATGGGGATTTCGGGCGGGGGGACGGGTGTGATGGTGTCGACTTCCGGCGGAGTCTCGTGCTGGTCCGGCAGGATTTGCGCGGAGAGGGGGCCGAGTGGGAGGATGAGCAGGGGCCACGCGAGCCGTGCAGCGAGTTTCGACATCGGGGAATGGATACCGTTCCGGGGAGTGGACGTAAAGCTGGAAAGGTCCGGCGGCCGGCGGTGGAAATTGATTGAGGAGCGGGGAAAACGGGGCATCGTGTGCGGTATGCAGGCGAAACGGCGTGTGGCGATTGTGGGGGTGACCGGGTTTATCGGGAGCGGGCTTCCGGCCATGTTTGTGGAGCGGGGCTGGCAGGTGACGGGGGTGAGCCGCTCCGGTGGTGGAACGGTGGAGGGCGTGGGCGAGTGGCGGGTTTCCGCTGAGTTTGATCCGGCCGGGCACGAGGCGGTGGTGAATCTGGCGGGTGCGCCGATCGACAAGCGGTGGACCGAGGCGAACAAGCGGGTGTTTCATGCCAGCCGGGTGGGGGTGACGCGGGCGCTGGTGGATGGCATTTGCAGGGTGGCGGAGGCGGAGCGGCCGCGGGTGTTGGTGAATGGCTCGGCGGTCGGGTATTACGGAGACGGCGGGGATGTGGTGCTGGACGAGCAGTCGCCGGGGGGAGTGGGGTATTTGGCGGGCTTGTGCGGCGAGTGGGAGGGCGCGGCATGGCAGGCGCGCGGGTGCGGCGTGCGGGTGGCGTGCCTGCGGACGGGGGTGGTGCTGGGTGCGGGTGGTGCGGCGTTTGAAAAGCTGGCGCGTGTTTTCAAGACCGGGCTCGGCGGGAAGCTCGGGAGCGGCCGGCAGTGGATGCCGTGGATTCACGTGAGCGACCTGCGGCGGGCGATCGTGCGGATGGTCGAGTCCGGTGGCCTGGCGGGTCCGGTGAATGGAGTGGCTCCGAATCCGGAGAGGAATGCGGATTTCACCCGGAAATTCGCGAAGGCGCTGCGGCGCCCGGCGGTGCTGCCGGTCCCCGGTTTCGCGCTGAAACTCGCGCTGGGTGGCTTTGGCGAGGCGTTGTTAGGCGGGCAGCGTGCGGTGCCGAAGGCGTTGGTGGACGATGGCTTCGAGTTCCGTTATCCGCGGTTGGAGGATGCGCTGCGGGACTTGGTTTCAGGCGACTGACTCGAGCGCGGCGCTGACGGCGGCGATGTGGGCGGCGACCCGGCTTTCGAGCGGGGCCGAGCTGGGGGTCTCGAAGGTGAACGAGAGCGGGCAGCCGAGTTTCGAGAGGAAGATGGCTTCCGGCCAGTTTTCGGGCATGTCGGCCTCGGCCTGGTGGTAGATCCAGCCGGGGTGGCGCGGTTGGTGGTTGTCGATGTCGTCGGACGCTTCGGGCGGGAAGACCGGATTGACGCGGTCGAGAATGGCGTTGGCGCGTGCGGGTTGGTCCGGGCCGAGGTTGATCTCGTAGAAGTAGAACCCCTGGGTTTCCCAGTCTTCGTGGAGTGAGAGGAAGAGCGCGGGGACGGGCAGGGTGCGGAGCCAGCGGGCGTGGGCGCGGACGACCGGGGTGGTTTGACGCCAATAGTCGCGGTTGAGGTCGGTGCCGTCCGGAGCTTCGCGGGTGCCGCGGGCGAGGCCGCCGGGGTTGAGCGCCGGGCAGATCGTCCAGCAGGTGTCGGGTTGGAAGAACCCGTCGCGCATGAGCTCAAGCAGGGCGGCGGGGCCGGCGGGTTCGTCGCCATGGATGCCGGCGGAGAGATAGATGTGGCGGCCATTGCCGTGGCGGGTCCACGCGCAGAGCGGGCCGTCCGGGGTGTCTACGAGGGTATGGCGGGTGAAGCCGGCGGTCTCTGCGGCGCGTGAAAAGCCGGGCAGGAAATCCGGCCAATGGAAGCTGTCGGACATGGCCGGGGATGATTGGAGTTTTCCGGGCGATAGGCAATCGGGATTGGCCCCGGCGGGTGGTTCCGGCTTGCGGATTTGGTGCGATGGCTGGGTAAGCTGCGACAATTTTCTTGCAACATCCATGAGTGCGGGCCTAGAACGCGGCCGTCGCTGCGACACTGCAAGGTGGGCGGCGATTTTCACCGCTGCCCGGCGGCTTTTCCAAACCATGGAAATCCACCGGACACTGGCTGAAAACCTGCAGGAGCAATCCTCCAAAATCAACTGGTCTTCAAGACATCGGGGTGTGGCGCAGCCTGGTAGCGCGCTTCGTTCGGGACGAAGAGGCCGTGGGTTCGAATCCCGCCACCCCGACCAGTTGAACTTTTTTTCTTCGTCCCGCGCCGTGCTCCCGAGTGGGAGCGAATTTTCCCGTCCGCTGGCGGGACGAGAACCCAAACGAGCGCAGCGAGTCGTGGGTTTGAAAGCCCCGGGCGCCGGTAGCGCCTTTACCGGGCCCGCGAAGCGGCAAACTGCTTGGAGGTGGCACCTCAATCCCGCCACCCCGACCAGTTGAACTTTTTTCTTCGTCCCGCGCCGTGCTCCCGAGTGGGAGCGAATTTTCCCGTCCGCTGGCGGGACGAGAACCCAAACGAGCGCAGCGAGTCGTGGGTTTGAAAGCCCCGGGCGCCGGTAGCGCCACCACCGGACCCGCGAAGCGACAGACTGCTTAAAGCCAGAGGCTCAATTCCGGATGATTTGGGGACGATGATTAAAGGCTCGTCCCTCAGTCACAACTCCGACCGCAAGTCCCGCAGGCTCCACAACACCCCGGCCGCCGGTCCTGCTCGCCCACGCATCTTCCGGGCACCATCCGTTCGTTTCGGGCCAAATCGTTCCCGCGCCCCGTCGAACGCATCGTTCACAAACTTCCGGCTGCCGATCACCGCACCATCCGTGAAATACCGAATACTGCACCGCAGCATCGTGCCATACGAGATATCACGATCC
>JAUTCT010000082.1 GCA_030673875.1 Verrucomicrobiota bacterium JB025
TATCTGATCGGAGTGGTCGACATCGCAGAACTTGGGCTCTTCGAGCAATGGCTTGATGTCCGGCACGTCAAGCGGGACACGCGCGTGCGGATATCCTCGATAGAATCAGGCATTCAGGCCTTAACCTGACGCGAATGGGTAGTAGGGGTAGCGGGCGCCCATGATGCGGGCGCGGGCCAGCGCGAGGGCGACGCGGGAGGTGTCGATGGTGATCCAGCGGCGACCCCATTGCTCGGCGACGTAGGCGGTGGTGCCGGAACCACAGGTTGGGTCGAGCACGAGGTCGCCGGGGTCGGTGGTCATTAGAAGACAACGCTGAACAATCTTGGTTACCGTCTGAACTACGTAGACTTGCTCTTCCAAGAAACTTCCCGACCCTGTATCCGTCCATACGGAGGTCAAAGGCACCACTGGAAAGTCGTCGATGAAACGCACGTAGCGAAGACTGTTCTTAGTGGTGTGAAAGCGATCAGCGGACGCGAGACGACCCAAGCCATCGTAGTGAGTTTTCCAACGATGATTGTATGTCTTTTTCTGGAACGAAAATTCGTATCGAGGATTCGCTGATTCCACCGATGTCGGCTGATAGACTTTCGAATCGTTTCCAAAGATGCCAAGTTTCTCAGCGGCACTTATTGACATTCGTTCGCCATCTGGCTGCTGAGTAAAATTGTATCCAGCGACTGACTGTCGTGTTTTTTCAAAGAAGAGCTTCCTGAACTTTACATTGTCCTTATTTCGAGCATACCAGAGTATGTAATCTGATGTCGCAGGGACGAGTGATTGGCTTAGCCCTCCCGTCTTCTGAACTATTAGTTCACAACAGAAGTTGTCCTCCCCGAATACCTCATCCATCATTGCCCGGACTCTATGCACATTTTCATCCCCAATTTGGATGAAGAGGGAGCCGGAGTCAGTGAGGAGCTCGCGGGCGGTTACAAGTCGGTCTCTTAGGTAGGTAAGATACGAGTGAATCCCATCCCGCCACGTATCACGGAACGCCTTCACCTGTTCGGGTTCGCGTGAGATGTGGTCGGCCTTGCCGTCCTTGACGTCGCGGGAGGTGGTGGACCACTGGAAGTTGGAGTTGAACTTGATGCCGTAGGGCGGGTCGAGGTAGATGCACTGGACCTTGCCGCGGAGAGCTTCGCGTTCGGCGAGGGAGGCCATGACCTGGAGGGAGTCGCCGAGGATCATGCGGTTCTGCCAGTGGCCTTCGTGCTGGTAGAAGTCGGCGGACTTGGCGTTTTCAGGGAGGCCGTTGAAGTCGGCGAAGAGGTCGGGGGTTTCGTCGCCGGCGGTCTCGGCGTTTTCCTTGGTCTGGCGGAGGAGCTCGTCGACGAGGGCCTTGGGGTGGATCTTTTCCTGGATGTAGAGCGGCGGGGCGGGGACTTCGAGCGGTCCCTCGTCCTTGCCGCGCCAGACGAGCTGGGGGTCGAGGTCGGGGTTGCGGCGATCGTAGGCGACCTGGATGGGGGTCTTCACCTCATCGCCGACGACGGGCTGCATCTCGGCGGAGGGGATGTTCTTCCGCGTGGCACCCTGGTGGGTGTGGGTGGCGATGACCTTTTTCCTGGCGGTCTTCTTGGCGGATTTCTTTTTGGCGGGCATGGTGGTGGTCGCTGCGCTCCAGTGCCGAGTGATCAGTTAGCAGTGATCAGTGGGGGAACTGGGTTGTTGAATTTTGAGAATGGGAGTGCCAAGACGCGAAGGACGCGATGGCTGGGCGATGTGGAGTGTGGTGGGGATGTGGAGTGGACAGGGTGTCTTCACTTCTTGCTGGGCTGGGAATGTGGGGCGGATGCTTCGTGAAGGACTTGTAAAGTTCTTCTCCATATTAGGAACGGGTGAGGATCTGGATGAGGGGTTGGTTGAGGTAGTAGTTGGTGCGGCCGATCTTGCGCTTTTCGAGGAAACCTTCCCGGGTGAGTTCTTCGAGGTAGCTGGTGGCCGTGGGTCGGCTGACTTTGAGGTCGCGTTCGATGAAGGCGATCTTGGTGTAGGGGTGGGTGAAGAGGTTGTTGATGAGGTCCTGGCTGTAGAACTTGAAGCGTTCGCGGATCCGATGTTTGGCGCTGAGGAAGGCTTCGCGGATCAGGGCGATGGTGCGGGTAGCGTCGTGCGCGGTGGCCTCGACGGCGGTGAGCATGTAGAGAACCCAGTCTTCCCAAGCGTCTTCCTCGCGGACGGCCTGGAGGAGGCGGTAGTAGTCTGCCTTGGTGCGGACGATGTGGCGGCTGAGGTAGAGGACGGGGACGGTGAGGAGGTCCTCTTTCACGAGGTAGAGGACGTTGAGGATGCGACCGGTGCGACCGTTGCCATCGTAGAAGGGGTGGATGCTCTCGAACTGGTGATGGAGGAGCGCCATGCGGACGAGCGGGTCGGCATCGAAGGGCGGGTCGGCGTGGATGAACTGTTCGAGTTCCGCCATGAGGGTTTCGACCTCGGGCCCGCTCTGGGGAGGGGTGTAAACGGTCTCGCTGGCGCTGTTTTTGAGAGTGGTGCCGGGAAGCTTGCGGAAACCGGCGTGGTTTTCCTCGAGGACGGCTTGGATGGAGAGGATCTGGTTGTTGGTGAGGAGGCCGGTTTCGCGGACAGTTTGAAAACCGGTCCACAAGGCTTCGCGGTAGCGGAGGACTTCCTTGGTGGCGGGGTTGACGGCGTCCTCGGCAGTGTCGCGTTGGTAGAGTTGGTCGTGGGTGGTGACGATGTTCTCAATCTCGGAGCTGTCCTTGGCCTCCTGAATGGTGAGGGTATTGATCAGGATGCCCTGCTGGGGGATGGTGCCGAGGGCTCCCTTCAGCTCGCCGAGGGCTCGACCGGCGGAGGCGACCGCCTTGAGGATGGCGGTGGTCTCGAAGCGGGAAGGATCGAGTTTGTGGAGGCTGGGGAGCATGGTGGAGGTTAATGTGTAAAGAAATGCGTCATTTTCTTACATGTTCTGGCGGAATGTGCAAGATAAGGGGCTACTTCTTTGCATGTGCACTCTTTGAGCTGGGTGAATTGAAAGAGAATGGGGTTTTTCTTTAAATGTGGTGAGGAGAACTAAAGGCGGCGTTCAATTCGTGGGTTGCGGGGTCTTGAGGGCCTTGGAGATCATTTCCTCGATGACGGTGGAGAGGTCGGAGTCCATGGAGTAGGGCTCGGTGAACTCGGCGAATGCCCAGCGGCCGAATTTGCCGAGGTTGTTGACGCCGGGGACCCAGTAGGTGCGCATGGTTTCGGCTTTCACTTTGGCGTCTTCGCCGCGGTAGCCTTTGATCTCGGCGATGAGGTTGAGCGGGTCCTCGGGGCCGTGTCCGTCATCGACTTTCAAGAGGAAGTCGGGGATGTAGCGGCGGGAGTCTGAGCCGAGGAGGTAGGGGACCTCGAGGCCGAGGCCCTGGTTCTTGGCGTAGCTGAGGACGGCGGGGTGGGATTCGGTGGCCATGGCGAACTGGGCCTCCCACTCCGAGTCGGTGACGACGAGGTTGATGTGGGATTTATCGGCAGCGGTTTTCCAGGTGTCCTTGGAGGTGGTGAAGTTGACATGGGTGGTGGATCCGGTGGGGTTGTAGGGATCGAGGAGTGCTTGGATTCGGGACTCTTGGTGGTCGGAGGCGTTGATTCCGTTGACGATGCGCTCGCAGGCATGATCGGCGAGTGCGGGGATCAGGATCTGAGCCGGTTGGGTGCCGCCCTTGCAGATGAAGTGGTTGTCGAGCCACTGGCGGACGATGCGCTTGAGTTGGCCAAAGAGGTGGAGCTGGAGTTCGCCTTCGTCGTCACGGTATTTGGTTTCGATCAGGTAGGTGGTGAGCTTGAAGAGGATGGTGGACTGGCGTTCCAGTTTGAGATGCTCGACGTTGAGTTCCTCGGTTTTTCCGACGATACCGGAGATGACGGTTTTTGCGGGGCCGACGTTGTCCGGGGTGAGGGTGAAGGTGGAGTCGTCGTTGAAACTGGCGGTGAGGCGGCCCTCCGGGGTCTCGGTGCGGTAGCCCGTGACGCGGGGGAAGGTGAGTTCCAGCGAGTCGCGCTCCGGGCGGACGGCGTGGACGCGGACGGTCTTTTTGGGTGGCTTGGGTTTCGCGACGACCGGCTTTGCGGTGAAATCGAAGGGAATGCCGAGGATGTCGGAATATTCGACGTCGAAGAGTCCCTCACTGTTGAGTTCGTAGGACTGGCGGCGGAGTCCGCGGCCGACGACCTGTTCGCAGAGGAGCTGGGTGCCGAAGGCGCGGACGCCAAGGATGTGGGTGACGGTGTTGGCGTCCCATCCCTCGGTGAGCATGGAGACGGAGACGACGCAGCGGATTTGTTCACCGAGCCGGCCCTTTTTGCCGACGGTGTTCATGACCTCGCGGAGCAGGTCGGAGTCGGAGATGTTCTTGCCTGCCTCGGGGTTGCCGGTGCGCTGGATGAGTTCGCGCCGGAAGCGTTCGATTTCGGGTTCGGCCATTTTGCGGAACTCCTTGTCGAGGGCTTCGCCGGATTCGATCTGCTCGGAGTCGATGAGCAGGGTGTTGGGGCGCGGGAGTCGCTGGCCGGTGGTTTCGTCGTAGTTCTGGAAGAGGGGAAAGTGGCCGATGTGGGGCGGGGGGATGGTTCCGTCTTTGTTCGGCTGTTTCTCGAAGCCCGAGATGTAGCGATAGACGAGGTCCGAGATTGCGGTGTTCTGGCAGACGACGATGAAGACTGGAGGCACCTCGATGCCCGATTTTTTCCACTCCTCGGTGGTCTTGACATATTGGCCGTAGAGGGCGTCGAGCGCGGTGATGAGAAGGGGTGGCAAGGCAAGGGGATCGAAGGATTGGGCTGCCTTTCCCCTGCCGGATTTTGGGAGTGATTGTTTGGCCTCCTTCAATGCGTCCCAGAGCACCCGGAGCTTTGGCATCTCGTCCTTGCCCGCGATGGTGTTGTCCGCAATGGGGACGCGGGGGAGTTTCACGATGCCGCACTCGATGGCGTCCATGAGGGAGAAGTCGGACATGACCCAGGGGAAGAGGGTGCCTTCGCGGTATCCGGAGCCGGCTAGGAAGAAGGGGGTGGCGGAGAGATCGAAGACGGTGCTGACGCCCATGGTGCGTTTCACGGCTTCGAGGCCCGAAATCCAAAGGCGGGCGTATTGGTTTTGCTTCTGCGCTTCCTTTTTCTCGTCACCCTTGAGTTCGGCAACGGTCTCTTCGGCATCGGGTGATGTCTTTTCCCGGTAGCAGTGATGGGCTTCGTCGTTGAGGACGACGATGCTTTTCGATCCCATGAGGTCGCCCATGACCCGGCGGACCATTTCGGATTCGGTTTCCTTGGTCTGGAGGTCCGGGCCGCGGCCTTTGAGGAGCTTTTTCCCGCCGGCGGAAATCTGGACTTTCTCGCGGAGTTGGAAGGCGTGGTAGTTGGTGATGACGATGCGGGCTTTGCCTATCTCCATGCGCATGTCGTCTGGAACCAGTTCGCGGTTGAGGTAGTAGCTCTCCGTGTCATTGGGCAGCAGGACGCGCAGGCGGTCGCGAATCGTGATCCCTGGAGCGACGATGAGGAATGCGTTGGAGAACTGTTTGGAGTTCGGGCGGCGGTTGGCGTTGACCGTCTGCCAGGCGATGATCATGGCCATGACGGTGGTCTTCCCCGCTCCCGTGGCGAGTTTGAGGGCGATGCGGAATAGTTCCGGGTTGGCCTCGTGGTTGGCCGCTTCCAGGTATTTCCGGAACTTCTTGTATTGAGGCTGTCTGGGGGCGACTTCGGTGAGCCAGATCGCGGTTTCCACCGCCTCAACCTGGCAGAAGAATGGCTTGAGCCCGGCGAACTTGTGATGCCGCCAGTGCTGAAGGAGGCGTGCGGTCTCGGGGGTGACGCCCCAGTCCCTGGGGTCCTTCAGGGCACGCCATGAGTCCACGGCGGAACGGACTTCGTTGATGATCGACGTCTGATCGTAGACTTGGCCGTCGATGGCGATCCCTTCGACCGTTTCCGCGAACATGTCAGGCAGGTCGTCTTTCTTCTTTCCCTTCCGTTTTTTCGGCTTTGGGACAGGAGTGACATAGGAGCACTTACGGCGTTCGGGGATGGTCTTCTCGGTAGGCTGTCCGTCCTCATCGAGTTCCCAGTGGAATCTCGGGTAGAAATATGGGGAGTTGAGAATGGGCTTTTCGAAGAATGCGTTGGACATGGGCGCTGCTGATTGGCCGGAAGATCCCAATAGATACCATTGAGAATTGGGATTTGCTGCCTGATTGCGCCAGAATGCACGGCCTAGCGGAAGCAAATAGTTAGTTGTTTTTGATCGCTTGCACGGAAGATGAACCGGGAAAGGGTGAATTGACGAGGACCGCAATTGGTGGGGGTAGCGTGATCACAGTCTGTGCTGGCATCTCCGCCACGCAGGAGGCGGAACAGGCGGGAGCGACGTCGTGAGGTTCTGGAGCAGAGTTCAAGAGACGGTTGTTCCCCATAAGGCCTCGCCGCATGAGGAAAGGGGGGGGGGTGAAGAGCGGTTCGCTATTGAGGGATGCGGCGACCCTGACGGGAGGAACGTCGGAGCCGTCCGGTCCCGGGGGCGTGTGTGGTTTCAGGTGCGGGGGGTCGACGGATTTCTGGTCGGTGTGAGGATCGAGTCGATCGGGTAATTACGCATGTTTGCTCGCCAAGGAATTCGAGGAGGTCTTACGGATGTGTTGCGGGTTGGGTGGGCTGTGGTGGATGGGCTGTTGGGTTGGTGGATTGCGGTGGAGTGGCGAGGTTTACAAGGTAACTCAAGGATGTCTGGAACGCGGCTGAGGTGTGGTAACATTGTATGTGCAAGTTGGATCGGTGAAATGCGCAGTTGCCACGGGTGATTTGCGGTTTCCGGTCGAAGCTTCAAACCCAGCAAACCCGGAATTCACATCGACCATGATTATCCATTCGGCCCCGCCAGAGCTCCATCGTGCGGAAAAACGAGGATTTGCACTCATCATCACGGTCTCGCTGATGGTGTTGTTAGCGGTGATTTGCGTCGGGATCCTGACGTTGTCGAGCATCAGTCTGAGGTCGAGCAGTCAGGGTGAGGCGCAAGCGATTGCGAAGGCGAACGCCCGGCTTGCGCTGATGCTGGCGATTGGAGATTTGCAGAAGTATGCCGGGCCCGACCAGCGGATCACGGCGACCGGGAGCATCATGGGGGATGCGGATGCGAGCAGTTCGGTGGCGATGCCGAACATCGCGGGGGTTTGGCAGAGCTGGCAGATCGATGCCAACTCGCCGCCGTCGGCGAGCGATTATCAGAAAACCGTCGGCAAGAGTTCGAAGTTCCTGAGCTGGCTCGTTTCCACGCCCTCGGCGAGCGGTGCGGAGAGTCAGGATTTCGTGAAATCGGCGTTGCCGGCGAGCGACCGGGTTTCGCTGATGCCGGCTGTCAGCGTCGGGACCACGACGTATCCCGAACTTTATGCCGGAGTGGTCTCGGTGAACGGGGATGCGTCATCGAGGGGCGGTGGCGGATTCGGGTGGGCGGTTCTGGACGAAGGGACGAAGGCCCGGATCGACACGGGCTACCGGGAACCGACGAGCAGCAAGCTGGGCGACCAGTCGATGGTGCTCGGCTGCGGCAAGCGCGCCGATGCGTCGCGGGTTCAGGAGCTTGAGGCGTTCACCTGGGAGAGGTCCGAGCTCGACCAGGCGGACTACGATCTCGACAGCGGGATCAGTCTCGGGACGGTCGGACTGCTCGACAAAAAGTATACCGGCAACCTCAACGACAAGATCAAGGGGCTGGAGCATGATGTCACCGTGAATTCGGTGGGGTTGTTCACCGATGTGGCGAATGGCGGGCTCAAGCAGGACCTCAACAGCATTCTGAATGGCGACAGCCTGCCGTCCGATCTCTCGAGCCGGGGGATCTATCAGACCCAGCTCGGCTATGCGGTGACGGCGGATGCGGACATTGGTTATGCCGATCCGCAGTGGTCGCCGCTTCACCGGTTCAGCACTCTCTATCAGGACGTGTTTTCCGCCGGTTCGGTTCCCTACGTCAGCGCCTCCGGGCCGTCCGGGTGGGATGTTGACGACGCGTTGGATCCGCCGCCTGCCGCCGTTGACCCGGTGCTGATGCCGGCGGTTTCCAAGGTGCAGATTTTCTACAGTCTTGTCGCCTGTCCCCTGAAGAAAGGAAACAACAGCGACTCCGACAGCTGGGTTTTTGCCAACAACAAGGTATTCAGTGAGCCTTGGAACAATGGGGCGAGGTACATGATATATCTCATTTATACCCCGGTGGTGACTTTGCATAACCCGTACAACGTGACGCTGAGTATTCCCAAGCTGTCGGTGGAGTTCAACAACGTGCCGATGTCGATCCAGATCAGCAGGAACGGCGGTGCCTACTATCCGTCGATCCCGGGAGCGGTGCAGAGCCTGTATCAGGGAGCATACAAGTTGAAATACATGAAGAGCTTCAAGTTCACCTTGAAGAACAGTTCGGGGAGCGACACGGCGCTGCGGATCCAGCCGGGTGAGTTGGTTGCCTTTTCGCCGGACATCCCGACATCCGCGAGTTTTCAAAGCGAACGCGATCTGGCGCGTGCGGACCGGACATTTCTGGACACGCAGGATTCCAGCGCGATTTCCGGAGGAGCGGTGGCCGACGCGCTGGATACCTCGAAACAATACGCGCAGCGTGGTTTCCGCGGGATCGCCGCGGGGTATGCGCTGGACTTCACCAACTTTGGAACGGGAACCTACACCGACCCGCCCTACAAGACGTCCGGCAACAGTGCCTACCGGTTCTCGGGGGCGAATGACAATTTCCGGGTCAAGTTCCGGCCGACATCCGATGCCCGGGTCTCCGACTCCGAGGAGGGGGTGTTTTCCGTCGTGATGACGGATGGCAGCTCGTCGACCTACACGGCGCTGAATTTTGATTTCTCGGGGTCGACGGACGGCAATCTGGTAACGGGTCTGGAGGATGCGCTGGGTCTGGATTCCGGCGGGCAGATCTATCCTGCGCCGGACGAGCCCGCGCTCACGATCGGCCAGATCGCGGTGCCGACTGCGAGTACGTCGATCATTGATTTTCCCTCCAACGCGTTCGCCATTGTGACGGCCACCGCCAAGACCACCCTGGCGAACCAGGACGGCAGCAACTACGAGGGTCGTTATGCAACCAAGCCGTGGAGTTTCACCGCGCCGGTCGGGAACTTCCTGCGCCAGAGGATCGAGGAGAACGGCTCGGTGCATCAGGCGCAGTATCCCTTCGAACTGGATGTGGTCGCGCTGTCTCCTTCGACCGGGTATGGGGGAGACGACTATGTCAACGCGGATGCGCTCGGACGCGGCAACGGCATCACCGGGCACACCTCGACGGTTGGCAAGCAGTTCGGCACCGCGTATGAGATTCCGCTGGCGCCGCTGCAGTCGCTGCCGCAGCTCAACTCCGCCAACCTGGCGGGCGGCAACTCGCTGTCGCGGTTTCTCTATCCGATCGGGAATTCCTGGGCGCATCCGATGATTGCCACCTCACAGATTTCCGGATCGGCGCCTCTTGATGATCTTGCGGGGCAATACGACCATTCGTTTCTGCTGAATCTGAGTCTTTATGATTCGTTTTATTTTTCGGGGATCGCGCCGTCCAACGGATCGAAATTCATGGATTCCGTGACCACCGATGAGCTGGCCGAGGATTTCTTTTCCAGCGACCGGGACAAGACCATGGACGACCGCCTCACCGCGTATCTTCCGGCGGGCAAGACGGTGAGCGACGCGACCGGCGTTCTGGCGGATGCCTCGACGGCACGCAAGCAGGCCGCGGCCTATCAGGTCATGAAGGGCGCGTTCAACGTGAATTCGACCTCGAAGGAAGCGTGGAAGGCGATGCTGGCCTCGATTTTCGCCGGTGGTTCGCAAATGAACGAGGTGGATACCACGATGACCACGGGATTGAGCACGGTCGGGACACTGGAGCCCGCGGCGGCGGATCATGTGCGGTTCAGCCGCTTCCGGATTCCCAACGCGGAGGCCTGCGATCCGAGCAGTTCGTCCGCGGACGAATCGCAAAATTTCTTCCTTGGTCCGCGGGACATCACCGAGGATCAACTCGACACGCTAGCCGAGGAAATCGTCAAGCAGGTCAAGACCCGCGGGCCGTTTTTGAGCATGGCTGAGTTCGTGAACCGCCAGCTCGGTGCCAGCTCCGCACTGACCCTGAAGGGGGCGCTGCAGGCAGCGATTGATGAAAGCAGGATCAACACGGACACCAGCGCGCTGCCGGTGCTGAGTGAGACCGGCTATGAGATTAGCGCCAGCCAGGTGGCCGACTACGGCTTTGCCAGCCCGGATGCGGCCATTGGCCGGAGTGACCAGGGAGCGCCCGGCAGTCTGAGCCAGTCCGACCTGTTGGTTGCGCTGGGGAATGCTGCCACGGTGAGGTCCGACACGTTCCGGATCCGTTGTTACGGTGAGGCACGTGACGGCACCGGATTGGTGACCTCCCGCGCATGGTGCGAGGCGGTGGTCCAGCGGACGCCTGATTTTGTCTCTGCGGAGAACCCGCCTGAAACCGCGCTTGCCGATGCGGGCATGGCCACGGTGAACAAGACCTTCGGCCGTTCGTTCGTGGTCACCTCGTTCCGGTGGCTGAACTCTGCTGACGTCGAATAACCCATTTTCATCCATTTAGGAAAAACCCCCATGATTCGTTCCATTGCCATTCTATTGTTCGCGTTCACCATTCATCTGTTTGCCCAGAGCGCCTCGCCGCGCATGGTGAAGTGCCGGTTGGTCGGATTCGAGCGGGCACCGGGCCATCCGAGCCATCTCTATGCCCGATCCGCGGTCGAGGGGGAATTCATCAAGAACCGGGTCTCGCTGAGCATCGACGCGGTCCCGGTGGACTACCCGGTTCCGGCAAACGGGGCGCTGAGTTTTCTGGAAGCCGGGGATGAGGAGAGTGCGGTGGTCGCCACGGCGAGGATACCGAAGAATGCCAAGCAGTTGCTGTTGTTTTTGATTCCATCCGACGATGCGGGCAGGCCGATCTACAAGGTCCTGCCGATTGAAGAGTCCGAGAAGAACACGCCGGTGGGAGGTGCGTTCATCTGCAACATTTCCAAGCACAATGCCCGGGTGACCATGGGTGAGCACAAGTACAAGCTGCCGCCGGGAAAATCCATCAGCATCAGCCAGCCGAAAGTCCGCAATGAATACAACATGGCGCCGCTCTCGATCGAGCTCTTCGGGGGCGAGCGGTGGGTTTCGCTCAAGGACAGCACGACCCGGTTTTCGAAGAGGGACCGCTACTTCATGTTTACCTATGTGAAGCAGAACCTGAAGCGTCCAATGGTGAAGATCTACCAGCAGTCGGTGGCAATCAACACCACGGGAGCGGAGGTTCGATAAACCCGTGCACCATTGACCGATGAAGCTCAAGATACTATCCGGATCGCTGGTCGTCATCGCCACGCTCGCATCGGCCACGGCCTCGATGCGGACGGTGGCCTGCCGAGTCGTCATGTTTTCCAAGAACCGGGAGAATCCCGCGGTGCTCTACGCGTGGGCGAACGGGAGCAATGCCCCGGCCAAGGTGAAGCCCTCGCTGAGCGTGGAAGCGTTCCCGGCGGAGGTCGCCGTTCCGGAGAATGGTGAGATCCACTTCAGAGCGGATGAAAAACGCGCAAGTCCGGTGGTTGCCGTGGCGAAGATTCCGCCGGCGGTGAAGGGGGTGTTTTTGTTCCTGATGGCGGACGACAACCCGGACGATGAGATCCTGTTTCAAACCGTCGCGATCGAGGATGCCCCGCAAGGCAGCCAGAGCGGAGGAATCGTGGTTCACAACACGTCGGCTCACGAGGGGCAGGTGACGCTTGGAAGCGGGGTTCATTCGCTGCCGCCCGGGAAAACCCTGCGTGTTCCCACTCCTGCGGACAGGGACGAGTATCACATGGCGCCGTTGAAGGTGGAGCTCATGAAGGATGGCAAATGGGTTGCCCTGAAGGAGGGGATGACCCGATTTTCCTCGAGGGATCTGTATTTGATCTTCACCTATCCGGGCGCGAGGCCCGGAGAAACGCTGATCAAGACCTACCAGAAATCCATCGCGATTCCGACCAGCGGAAACCGGTCGTGACCGGCTGAAATCCGTGCGGGAGATGCTGCTCCGCCCGTTCCGCCGGAGTGCGGGGTGCGCAGCGGCGGTCGGAGGTCCGGGGTGGTCGGAGGTCCGGGGCGGTGGCGATCAGAAGTCGCTTTGCGGATAGAGCTGGTGGTATTTGATCGCCTCTACGGCGACGATGGCGGCGGTGCCGAAGATGTGTTCGACGCTCGCGGTGCGCGGGACCTGGGCGGCGGGGCGGGAAAGTCCCATGACGAGTTGGCCGTAGTTCTGGGATCCGGCGACGTGGCGGAGGATCTTGAGGGTGATGTGGGCGGCGTCGAGGTTCGGATGGATGAGGACATCGGCGGTGGGCCGGACGTCGGCGGCCGGGAGTTTGATTTCGGCGGCGGCGGGGTCGAGTGCGACGTCGGCCTGGAGTTCGCCTTCGATGTCGATATCGAGGAATTCCTTTTGTGCCTTGTCGCGAGCGAGGGATGCGGCGGCGGCGATGCGTTTGGCATCCGGGGTTCCGGCGCTGCCTTTGGTCGAGTGGCTGAGCATGGCGACGAGCACCTTGCGGCCGAGCAGGTGCTGGGCGAGTTTTCCGGTTTCGATGGCGAAGGACGAGAGTTCCTCGACGCCGGGGTTGGGGTTGAGCGCGCAGTCGGCCATGAGCAGCAGTCCGGAGCCGCCGAGGTTTTTGAGGTGGGGGCCGACGATGAGCGAGACGCCGAAGATTTTCGGCACGTGCGGGAGGGGTTTGATGGTGTTGAGGAGTGCGCGGAAGTAGCCGGCGGGGGTGATCTGGTTGCCACCGACGATGGCGTCGGCCTGGCCGTATTGGACCATGAGTGCGCCGAAGTATTGGGGTCGGGAGACGATTTCCGCAGGGCTGAGGTTTTTGGCGCTGCGGTAGCGGGCCATGTTGGTGACGCGGCTGATGAAGAGGTCGAAGTCGGACGCTTTCGGCGGGTCGATGAGGTGGATGTATTTGAGGGAGACGTCGTGTTCCCCGGCGATGGCGCGGATGCGCTCCTTGTTGCCGAGGAGGATGGGGGCGACCACTTCTTCGGCCACCAGGCGTGAGGCGGCCTGGATGACGCGGATGTCCTCGCCTTCGGTGAAGACGACGCGTTTCGGGTGGCGGCGGAGCTGCGCGAGGAGGTGGCGGACGACGTGTGTGCCGGGTTTTGGCTCTGAAGGAAACTGTAACATAAGGGCTCCGGTGCTTGCACCGTGAATTGAGTCTAGTATTCCTTCCGCTGTCGGTTCAATCCTCCATTTGCCAGAATCATGCCTGCGAACTACCACACCCACACGCCGCTGTGCCGGCACGCGACCGGCGAGCCGGAGGAATTTGTTGATGCGGCGCTGGCGGCGGGTTTGACCGAGTATGGGGTATCGGACCATGCGCCGCAGATTCCGGAGCCGTTTGACGATTGGCGGATGAGTGTGGCGGAGCTGCCGGAGTATTACGAGTGGATCGGTCGTGCGCGGGCGCATGCGGCGGGGAGGATTCCGGTCCGGGCGGGGCTGGAGTGCGACTGGCTGGAGGGCTGCGAGGGGTGGATCGAGGATCTGGCGTCGCGCTACGAGTGGGACTATCTGATCGGTTCGGTGCACTACCTGGGGAAATGGGATTTCGACAATCCGGCGCGGATGGACGTGTGGGCCGAGCGGGACGTTGAGGAGGTATGGAGCGAGTATTGGGAGAGCTACGCGCGGATGGCGGCGAGCGGGTTGTTTGATGTGGTGGGGCACCCGGATCTGGTGAAGAAGTTCGGGCGGATTCCGGCTGGTGATTTGTCGCGGTTTTACGAGCCGGCGGTTGCGGAGATCGCGGCGGCGGGATGTGTGATGGAGATCAACACGGCGGGCTGGCACAAGCCGTGTGCGGAGTGTTATCCGGGGCGTGAGTTTCTGGATTTGGCGTGTTCGGCGGGTGTTCCGCTGGTGATTTCCACGGACGCGCATGCGCCGGACGAGGTGGGGCGGGATTTCCAGCGGGCGGTGGATCTGGCGCGGGAAACCGGGTTTCGGCAGACGGTATTGTTCGAGAAGCGGAAGCGGACCTTCGAGAAATTGGTGTGAGCCAGCGGGAGGAAATGCCGATTGAGCAGCGCGTTGCCTGGCTGGGGAGTGCGCCGGGGAACGCGCGTTGGCTGGTCGGGGTATCAGGCGGGGCGGATTCGGTGGCGTTGCTGCATTTGCTGGCGGGGGCGGGTTTCCGCAAGCTGGTGGTGTGTCATCTGAACCACGGGTTGCGCGGGCGGGCGTCGGTGGAGGATGCGAAGTTCGTGAAGCGCCTGGCGGCATCACTGGGGGTGGAATGCGAGCTGGGGCGGGCGGATGTGGGGGCGCGGATGAAGCGGCGGGGCGAGAGTCTTGAGACGGCGGCGCGCAACGAGCGGATGGAGTTTTTCGGCGGCTGCGCGCGCAAGTGGCGGTGCCGGCGGGTGCTGTTGGCGCATCACATGGACGATCAGGCGGAGACGGTGCTTTGGAATCTGCTGCGGGGGTCGCGGGGGCTGAAGGGGATGCGGGAAGTCAGCGGGATGGAGCTGGAGGACGGGATGGAGCTTGAGCTGGTGAGGCCGTTGTTAGGAATCCGGCATGCGGAGCTCGTCGCATGGCTGGAGGCGAGGAAACTACGCTGGCGCGAGGATGCGAGCAACGGGGAGCCGGTGGGGGTGAGGAACCGGCTGCGCAACGAGGTGCTGCCGTTGTTGGACGAGGTTTCCGGGCGGGATGCGGTGGCGGCGTTTTGTCGTGGAGCGGCGGATGCGGCGGAGCTGGAGGCGTTTGAATGCGAGGTGCTGGAGGGGGTGAGGATGCTCGACCCGCAGGGGCGGATTCACCTGCCGACATTCCGCGGACTGCCGGTGGTCCTGCAGCGGCGGGCGATGCGGAGTTTCCTGATGGATCACCGGGTGGCGGATGTGGACCGGTGCTTGTTGGAGCACGCGGTCGGGCTGGCCGACGTGGAGCGGGCGGCGGTGGTGAATCTGCCGGGCGGGCGGCGCTTGAGGAGGACCGGCGGCCGGATTTGGATCGATTGATCCGGGGCGGCGGTGGCGCGGCGGGTTGCCACGCCCGCCGCACGGGGCGGCCTCAGGCACGGGGCGGCATCAGGCCTCGGGTTTGAGGGTGTAGTTGTCCTTGGTGTCGATGACGAGCCAGCCGCTGGCTTTGAGTTTGTCGCGGAGTTCGTCGGATGTGGCCCAGTCCTTGTTGGCGCGTGCCTGCCAGCGGGTTTCGGCGAGTTGCTGGATTTCGGCGGGGATGCTGACGGTCTTTTCCCTGGGGAGTTCCGGCAGGACCAGGCCGAGGGCGCGGAGCATGCGGTTGAAGCCGGCGAGTGCGGCGGCGGCGTCCTTTCCGCGGAGGTTGGCGGATTTCTTGAGGCCGGTGAAGAGTCCGCCGAGGGCGGCGGGGGTGTTGAGGTCGCGGTTGAGTTTTTCCCACGCGGGTTCGAACGGGCCGAACTCGGCGGAGTTGAGGGCGGTTTCGCCGTTCATGTGGTTGGCGAGTGTTTGGGCGCCTTTGGCGAGTTTGAGGAGGGCTTCGCGGGCGCCGGTGAGGGACTCCAGGGTGAAGTTGAGTTGTTTGCGGTAGTGGCCGCCGATGAGGACGTAGCGGACTTCCATGGGGGAGAAGCCCTTGGTCTTGAGGTCGTCGAGGGTGTAGAGGTTGCCGAGGGATTTCGACATTTTTCCGCCATCGACCATCAGGTGGGTGGTGTGGAACCAGTGTTCGGCGAAGTGGCCGCCGCAGGCGCACTGGCTTTGGGCGATTTCGTTTTCGTGGTGTGGGAAGACGAGGTCGACTCCGCCGGAGTGGAGGTCGAAGGTGTCGCCGAGGTATTGCTTGATCATGGCGGAGCACTCGAGGTGCCAGCCGGGGCGGCCTTCGCCCCAGGGGGAGGTCCAGTGGTTGTCGCCGTCTTCGGGGCGGCGGCCCTTCCAGAGCACGAAGTCGGAGATACTGTCTTTCTCGTATTCGTCGGAGTTGGCGCGGGCGTTCTGGGTTTTACCGAGGTCGAGTTCGCGTTCGTCGAGGCGGGAGAGTTTTCCGTAGCCGGGGAATGAGGCGATGTTGAAGTAGACCGAGCCGTCGTCGGACGGGTAGGCGTGGCCTTTTTCGACGAGTGCCTCGATCATGGCGATCTGCTGGGGGATGTGTTCGACGGCGCCGGGTTCGATGTGAGGCGGGAGGAGGTTGA
The DNA here is from genome assembly GCA_030673875.1 of Verrucomicrobiota bacterium JB025. Lineage (GTDB taxonomy): Bacteria > Verrucomicrobiota > Verrucomicrobiia > Verrucomicrobiales > Akkermansiaceae > Luteolibacter. The sequence continues at coordinate 16,266 of JAUTCT010000082.1, forward strand.
GTTGGTCGCAGTCGGCGTGGAATTTTTCGGTCCACTTGGCGGTGAAGTCGGTGAGGGACTGTCCGGCGGCCTGTGAGTCGCGGATGGTTTTGTCGTCGACGTCGGTGATGTTGCGGACGTGGAGGGTGCGCATGCCGCCGGTTTCGAGGGTGCGGCGGAGGACGTCCTGGAGGACGAAGGTGCGGAAGTTGCCGATGTGGGCGGGGCCGTAAACGGTGGGTCCGCAGCAGTAGAAACGGAAGGTTTTGCCGTCGATGGGGGTGAGTTCGTGATCGGTGCGCGTGAGCGTGTCGAAAAGCCGCATGAGCGGAAGACTCAGGATTCAGGCCGCAAGAGTCAAGTGGGGGTGCAGGGTCAGTTGCACGGCGGGGCTGCCGGCGACGGCCGGCGGGCGCGGGGATTTGCTCAGCGTCTGCGGCGGAGGGTGAGCAATGCGGCGGGGAGCACGAGGAGAAGGGACGATGGTTCGGGCACGGTTGGGCTGGTTTGCACGTTGACGAAGACCAGTTTGGCTTGCTCGCCCTTGGCGTGGACCTCGAGCGGGATCCGCATGTGCGGGGTGGCATGTCCGGCCTGATGGGTGGCTGGCTGCGGTTGGCGGATGATCCACGCGGCGATCGGCGGCGATGCGAGCAGCAGACCGATCAACAGGGCTTTGATTTTCAAGAGGCTGAACACGAAGACAGCCAGAAATTAGTTTATTTTTTGAAAAAATCAAGAAATTCAAAATAATTTTGAACATTTCGGAAGTTGGGGAATCCAAGAAAGAAGGCTAAGTTTTCGGACGATGATCGGCAATGACGACGGGAGAGTGCGGCAGGTGGTTTCGGGGATTTTGATTCTCGTGGTGCTGACGCTTGTGGTGGTGGGGGTTTTGCTGGGTGGGCGGCTGATTCCGGGGCTGCTGGGAGAATGGATCGGGACGATGGTCGGGGTGGTGACGACTCCGGTGTTTTTGGAGATTTCGTTTGTGATTCTGGGATTCACGATTGTGCTGGTGATCAATTCCGTGCGGAGGAAGCGTGAGGGTGAGGAGCTGGTGTATCTGGAGCAAGTGGACGGGGTGGAGCTGCCGGAGCACGCGAAGTGGGCGGTTTACCGGGACGAGCCACTGGCCGGGGAGGAGCCGGAGTTGATCGAGCTGGCGGAGGGGGCGATGGAGCTCGGCGACCTGACGGAGGTTGCGGACTATTTGGCGAGGATGCCGGAGAGCGAGCTGGAGGGGGTGCGGGCTCTGGAGCTGCGGGTCAAGCTGGCGGAGGCCTCGGGCATGCCGGAGTTGGCGGAGCGGTTGGCCGCGGAATTGGCGCGGCGGAGGGAACTACGGCATTAAGTAATACGTGATTTCGGGAAATTTACGTATTTCGGATATTTCGCAATGGTTTTATATTGGTTCACAGGAATGGACGAGCTGCCAACATTAAATATCACGAATTTCGAGAAGATGGCCCACGGCGATGCGGACGGGTTGCGAGAGCTTGCGTTTGACTTTTTCTCGGACATGCGGCGCCTGTTGCCGGACTGGAGCGGGTTGGTGGAGAGCGGTGGATTTGATCGCTTGCGCGAGGAGTTCCACCGGTGCAAAGGCGGTGCCTCGTTGTTCGGTTTGGAACGCATGGTGGCGATCTTGTCGAGGTGGGAGAAGCCGGGTGCGCTGGAGCAGGAGTTTGATCTGCAGGTGTTCGAGCAGGAGTTGAGCGCGGCGGAAAAAGCGGTGGAGGATCTGGCGGCCTGAGGGCGGGAAAATCCGAAAATCGGGCTCGACCGTTTGGCTTGGGTCTGTTTGGCATGGCGCATGGCCAGAGGGGTTCAATCGCCGGAGAAGGAGCTGCGATTCACGAGATCGGGACAGGCGGTGGTGTTTTGGCTGATGGCGGCGGTTTGTCTGGCGGTGGCGGTGACGATGGCTGCGAGTTCGCTCTACCGGGGGGAGAACCCGGCGCTTCCGCATCCGTTGTGGGCGGTGTTGCCTCTGGCGGCGTGCGCGGGGTTGGTGCGGCTGGCGCTGCATTTGACCAAGCACGCGTATTTGCTGCTGAGTCCGCTGGGGATTGAGATTTTTCCATTTTTCCGGCCGGCGGCGGGGATGACGCTGGTGACGTGGCAGGAGATAGCGGAGGCCGAGGTGGATGAGGGCGGGCGCTTGCTGACGCTGCACCACAACAAGGAGCGGACCTCCGGGGTGAAGGTTGCATTGGGGCCGATCCGGCGGGACCGGCGGGAGCTTCTGGCGAAGGCGGTGATCGGCAGGGTGGAGAAGCAGTCGGTGCCGCAGGAGGCGGGTGGCTGAGCTGTGGGCGCTGGATGCGGGGCGCGGTGAAATGGGGAAGGCCGTCCGGAGAGGGGAAATGGCGTCCGGGTTTCCGGATGGGCTCATCCGGGGCGCGGGCGCTGGATGCGGGCGCTGGGTGCGGGGTCGCAGGATGCGGGGTCGCAGGATGCGGGTCGCTGGGTGCGGGGGCGGGCGGTCAGCCCATGCTGGTGCGGAGGAAGAGTGCGGTGCAGCGTTTTACCTCGAGCCCGGTGACGGAGAATTCCTCGGTGACGAGGCGGCGGACGCCGTGCGGCATCGGGCGGATGTAGGTGATGGTTCCCCGGCCGGGTTTGTCGGAGCCAGTGGGTGTGTCGTAGCCAGCGACGTTTTCGACTGCGAACCCTTCACTCAGCAGGTAACGGAGACGCTTGTACATTTTCATGGTGATATGATACGCGGAAAGCAGCGGCGGAACCAGTAGAAGTTTGCGGGCGGGGGCGGACGCCGGGGAGTGGGGCGGCTATCGGGCGGGGGCGGAAATGATGCCTTCTTCGGTTTCCTGTTTGAGGCGGAGCTGGCCGCAGGCGGCGTCGATGTCGTGGCCTTTCTCGAGGCGGAGGTTGGCGGTGATGCCGGCGTCGCGGAGGACTTTGCGGAAGGCCTGGCAGCGGGTGTCGGAAGGGCGGATCCAGTCGAGGCCTTCGACGGTGTTGTAGGGGATGAGGTTGACTTTGGCGCGGATGGCGCGGGCGCGTTTGGCGAGGATGGCGGCTTGTTCGAGCGAGTCGTTGACGTCCTTGATGAGGATGTATTCGAGGGTGAGGTGTTGTTTTTTCCGCGCGTTCCAGTCGTTGAGGGCATCGAAGAGTTCGTTGACCGGCCACTTGTTGTTGACCGGCATGATTTTCGAGCGGACCTCGTCGGTGGCGCCGTGGAGTGAGATGGCGAGGCGGATTTGCTGCGGGTGTTGGGCGAGTTTGCGGATTTGCGGGACGAGTCCGGAGGTGGAGATGGTGAGGTGGCGGGCGCCGAGGTGGAGGGTTTCCGGTCCGGTGATGAGTGCGATGGCTTCGAGCAGGTTGTCGAGGTTGGCGAGTGGTTCGCCCATGCCCATGAAGACGAGGGAGTCGACGCGATCGCCACCGATTTGTTCGGCGGCGAGGACCTGGCCGGCGATTTCCGAGGCATCGAGGTTGCGGGTGAAGCCGGCGAGTCCGGAGGCGCAGAATTTGCAGCCGTATGCGCAGCCGACCTGGGACGAGACGCAGAGGGTGCGGCGGTCGGATGATTCGCCGTAGAGTGCGGGGTTGGCGGGGATGAGGACGCTTTCGACGTAGCGGCCGTCGTGGAGTTTGAAGAGGAACTTGCGGGTGGTGTCCTCGCTGCCCTGGGTGTGGGTGTGTTCGAGCGAGCTGAGGCGGAAGCTGGTGGCGAGGGTTTCCCGCAGGGCCGCGGGAAGGTTGGTCATGGCGTCGATGGACGTGACTTGTTTCTTCCAAATCCAGTCGAGGATTTGCTTGGCGCGGAAGGCGGGTTGGCCGGCTTGTTCGAGCCATGCGGCGAGGGCATCCGGCGACTGGCCGGTGAGGGACGGGAGCATGCTAACGAGTGAGTTGGATGAGGAGGCGGGCCAGGGCGATTGGGGCGCACTGGCGGGAAGTCGCGGATGGTGGTGGGAACGGGAGGCACCCGGAACGGGCCGGAGCACGGGGCGCCGGCGGCGGGTGGATGATTGACGGTCACCGGCCGACGCTGGAGCGGTTAGTCGCCGAGGGCGGCACGGAGGTCGTCGGCGGCGCTTTTGGCGCTGGCGGGTGGGTCCGGGACGAAGGCGAAGTCGTCTTCGGATCCGGTGGTGGTGCGTTCTTCGGTTTTGGTTTGGTCGAGGGTGAAGGGTTGGGTGGGTTCGGGTTTGGCGGTGGAGATGGAGCGGTCGGCGGGTGTTTGGGGTTCGCGCGGGGCTTTGTCGATGGGTTCGAGGTTTTCGATGGTGGCGGCCTCCGGGGTGGCTTTGAGTTCCTCGAACCTGCGGGCGGTGGTGAGGACGCGGGTTTCGAGGGAGCCGACGGCTTTGTTGTAGTGGTCGACGGCGGAGCCGAGGGATTGGCCGACTTTGCCGATGTGTCCGGCGAGCACGTTGAGGCGTTCGTGGAGGGTGCGGCCGAGGGCGGAAATCTCGCGAGCGTTGTCGGCCATGGCTTCCTGGCGCCAGCCGTAGGCGACGGCGCGGAGCAGGGCGATGAGGGTGGTGGGGGTGGCGAGGATGACGCCGTTGTCGACGCCCTGTTCGATGAGCGAGGGGTCGGTCTGGAGGGCGGCGGAGAAGAACGATTCACTGGGCAGGAAGAGCACGGTGAACTCCGGCGCCTGGTCGAACTGCAGGGTGTAGTTCTTCGAGGCGAGTTGCTGGATGTGGGCGCGGACCTGGCGGGCGTGGCGGACGAGGGCGGTGTGGCGTTCGGCGTCGTCCTCGGTCTCGAGGGCGTCGAGGTAGGCGTCCATCGGGGTTTTGGCGTCGACGACGATGGTTTTTCCGCCGGACAGGTGGACGACGAGGTCGGGGCGGAGGGATTTGCCTTCGTCGTCGGTGGTGGTGAGTTGGGTATTGAAGTCGCAGTGTTCCTGCATGCCGGCGAGTTCGACGACGCGCTTGAGCTGGAGTTCGCCCCACTGGCCGCGGCCGGTGGGCTGGCGGAGTGCCTTGACGAGGGATGCGGTTTCGCGTTGCAGGCCGAGTTGGCCTTCGCCGAGGGATTTCACCTGTTGTTTGAGTTCGGCGTAGGCGCCCTCGCGAGCTTTTTCGATTTCGCCGATTCGGGATTCGAATTTGCCGAGTGATTCGGCGACGGGTTTGACGAGGTTTTCGATTGCCGACTTGCGTTTTTCGATGTCGCCTTTCGCCTGTTCGGTTTGGGTGGCGAGGGAGGTTTTGGCGAGTTGGAGGAATTGTTCGGACGTGGATTTCAGGGCGTCGGACGAGAGTGCCTTGAAGGTATTGGCGAGGCGGGCTTCCGAGCGTTCGAGGAGTTCCTGTTTTTCGGCGGCGACCTTGAGTTCGACGTCGAGGCGGGAGCGGAGTTCGGTGAGGTGGTTGCGGTAGGTTTGGGCGTCCTGTTCGGTGCGTTCGGCGTTGGCGGTGGTCTGGGCGAGGCGGGCCTCGATGTCGAGGTTGCGGCGTTCCTCGGCCTTGATGCGTTCGTGGAGCGAGGCGACTTTTCCGGCGGCGTGGAGGTGGGTGAGGAGCCAGCCGAGGACGAGCCCGCCGAGGGCGAAGATGGCGAGCGGCACGTAGGGTGCGTATTGCGGCGGAATCGTGAAAGACAGGAGAGTCGGAATGTCCGTTGGCGTCATGCGGATTTTATGTTGCGAGTGAGGGAAAGCTCTGTTTGGTAGTGGGCGTTGCCGGTCAGGGTTTCTAGCGAACCGCCGGGCGACAAGCAAACCAAACTCCCTAACGATATGGCTCATACTCTACCCGAACTCGGCTACGCATACGACGCGCTCGAACCGCACATTGACGCGCGCACGATGGAAATCCACCACAGCAAGCACCATCAGGCATACATCACGAATCTGAACAACGCGATCGCCGGCAAGGCGGATCTGGAAGCCATGGGGATTTGCGATCTGGTGAGCGGCGTGGGCACGCTGCCGGCGGACGTTCAGACGGCGGTGCGCAACAACGGTGGCGGACACGCCAACCACTCGTTTTTCTGGAAGGCGATCGCTCCGGGCGGTGCCTCCGCTCCGTCCGGTGAGCTGGCCGCGGCGATTGATTCGGCGTTCGGCTCGTTCGACGCGTTCAAGGAAGCCTTTGCGAAAGCGGGTGCGACCCGTTTCGGCTCCGGCTGGGCATGGCTGGTGAAGAAGGACGACGGCTCGCTGGCCGTTTGTTCGACGGCGAACCAGGACAACCCGCGGATGGGTGAGGCGGTCGCCGGTTGCTCGGGCAAGCCGCTTCTCGGTCTGGACGTCTGGGAGCACGCCTACTACCTGAACTATCAGAACCGCCGGCCCGACTACATCGCCGCGTTCTGGAGCGTGGTGAACTGGGACTTTGTCGCGGAGCGATTCGCGAGCTGAGGGTTTCCGGCTTGAATTTCACGACGGGCGCGACCGGGGAACCGGCCGCGCCCGAATTGTTTCCGGGCGGGGTGCGGGGGGGGGATCGGATTCGGATGGAAACATTGGTTCTTCAACAGACCGGGCGTGAAGTGCTAGAAACCTGCCGATGAAAAAGCCCAAGTGCCCTGATTGTCCGGAAGTCACCGATGAACATGCGATCACCGACGAGGAGATCCGCAAGCAGGAGTTGTTTGAACTGGAGGTGCCGGACCGGTCGCTGCTGTCCGGGCCGAGCACGCGGATTCACAATTTAAAGACCTTGTTCAAGGTGGGCTGGGATTTGTTGCTGGGGTTCCGGGCGCTGCAGTTTGCGGGGCCGTGCGTGACGATTTTCGGATCCGCGCGGACGAAGGAGGGGACGCGGTGGTATGAGCTGGCGCGTGAGATGGGCGCGGCCTGCGCGAAGGCCGGGTTCACGGTGGTGACCGGCGGCGGTCCCGGGATCATGGAGGCGGGAAACCGTGGTGCGTTTGAGATCGGCGGGCGATCGGTGGGGGTGAACATCCTGCTGCCGTTCGAGCAGGAGGAGAATCCGTATGTGCAGAAGTCGGTGACGATGAATTACTTTTTCACCCGCAAGGTGGTGTTGGTGAAGTATTCGTATGCGTTCATCGTGATGCCCGGCGGAGCGGGGACGATGGACGAGATGTTCGAGACGATGACGCTGATCCAGACCGAGAAGCTGAAGGGGTTTCCGATCATCCTGATGGGCAAGGACTACTGGCAGCCGCTGATGGACTTTGTCTACAAGATGGCCGAGGCGGGAACGATCAGCCCGGATGATCCGGAATTGATTTTCTTCACGGATGATGTGGCCGAGGCGATGGCGCATTTGCAGCGGCATGCGGTGAGGCAGTTCGGATTGCGCCGGAAGCGCGGGGCGACGCCGATCAAGGTGCTGGGTGAAAAGCCGGTGCAGGCGGGGGATGAGGCGTGAGCGGCGCCAAATCGGCCGGTTGGCGGCGGATGCTTGACGGGCGGCCGGGGAAGGGCCAGAGGAATGGGTATGCAGGGGACTGACCGTCATTGCCGGAGCGGGGTGCGCAAGCGCAGCGCCAAGGCCGGCTTGTCTCCGGGGACGATGGTGTTTCTGGGCGAGCAGAAGGTGGATGCGCTGTGCGTTGATGTGGTCTCTTACGGGCCGGACAGGTATTCCGAACTGCGCGACGTCGGCGTCGGGGTGTGCGGGGAACTGGCGAAGGGGCCGGGGATCGACTGGATCAGTGTGAACGGAATCCATGACGTGGGATTGATCGAGTCTCTGGGGAGTTGTTTCGGTCTGCATCCGCTGACGCTGGAAGACATCGTGAACACCGGGCTGCGTCCGAAGATCGAGGAGTTCGAGAGTTATCTGTTTGCGACGTTGAAGATGATACGTTTTGACGAGGCGGCGGGAGCGGTGGAGATGGAGCAGGTCAGTTTGATTTTCGGTGAGAACTATGTGGTGTCATTTCAGGAGGGGGGCGCGGATGTGTTTGCTCCGGTGCGCGAGCGGTTGCGGTTCGGGAAGGGGAGGATCCGGTCGAGGCGGGCGGACTATCTGGCCTACTCGCTGATGGATGCGGTGGTGGACGAGTATTTCCTGCTGGTCGAGCGGATCGGCGACCGGATCGAGGTGCTGGACGACAAGATCCTGGAGGATCCGGATCCGGGGGATCTGCAGGAGGTGCACCGTCTCAAGCGGGAGATTCTGGGCTTGCGCAAGGCGGTGTGGCCGCTGCGGGAGGAGATCGCGGCGATGGAGAAGAGCGACTCCGAACTGATCCGGGGCGACACGAGGGTTTTCCTGCGGGATTTGTATGATCACGCGATTCACGTCATCGACATGGTGGAGACGTATCGGGACCTTCTCACGGGGATGCACGACACCTATCTGTCGAGCGTGAGCAACCGGATGAACGAGGTGATGAAGGTGCTGACGAACATCGCGACGATTTTCATGCCGCTGAGTTTCATCGCGGGCATGTACGGGATGAACTTCGAGAACATGCCGGGGCTCAGGCAGCCGTATGGGTTTGTGGTGGTGCTGGCGGTGATGCTGACGATCGGCGTGGGGATGGCCGTTTATTTCCGGCGGAAGAACTGGCTGTGACGGCGGGGGTCATCCGCGCGGGTGGAATTTCTTGTGGATGGACTTGAGGCGGTGGCGGTCGACGTGGGTGTAGATCTGGGTGGTCGAGATGTCGGCGTGGCCGAGGAGTTCCTGGATGACGCGGAGGTCGGCGCCGCCTTCGAGGAGGTGGGTGGCGAACGAGTGGCGGAGCAGGTGGGGGTAGATGGTTTGTTCGATGCCGGCGTGTTTGGCGCGTTGTTTGACGATTTGGCGGACGCGGTCGGGCGAGAGCGGGCCGCCGCGGATGCTGAGGAACAGGTGGGACGAGGATTTGGCGGAGACGAGGTTCGGGCGTTCGTTGGCGAGGTAGGTGTTGACGGCCTCGATGGCCTTGCCACCGACGCGGACGACGCGGGTTTTGTTGCCTTTTCCGGTGACGCGGATGAAGCCGCCGTCGAAGTCGATGGTTTCGAGGCGGAGTTGGCAGAGTTCGGACAGGCGGAGGCCGGACGAGTAGAAGAGTTCGAGGATGGCGAGGTCGCGGCGGCCGAGCGGGGCGGAGGTGTCGATGGAGTCGAGCAGGGTGATGATCTGGCTGAGGTGGAGGGTTTCGGGGAGCGTGTGGTCCGGGCGCGGGGAGAGCAGGGGTTCGGCGGGGTCCATTTCGGCGCGGTTGGATTTGGCGAGCCAGCGGAAGAAGATCTTGAGGTGGACGGTGGTGATGCGGAGGGATGCGGCGGAGAGGCCGTCGGATTTCCTGCGGTGGAGGAAGGCGGCGAGTTCGGCGGTGCCGACGTCGCGCAGCGGGGTGGAGCCGAGGAAGGCGGCGAGGGAGTCGAGGCTTTGGCGGACGGACAGCTGATAGGATTCGGAGAGTCCCCGTTCGACGGCGATGTGACGGATGAATGCGTTGGTTTCTCTCTCCATGGCGGGTTGCCAGAATGGGGCAAAGGACGGGAGGAGGCAAACGGGATTGTGGGATGTGGATGGGGCGGTCCCGGGGTGGGAGGGCTGGCGTGGCGGGCCGCGATCTCCGGCGGGAAAAAACTTGTGATGTAGGTAGACAATCCGGGGGGTGGGGTTCGTTAATGGGGCAGTGTTTGCTATGAAATGGTTTTCGATGTGTGCGGTGGCGGTGGTTTCATTGGTTCTGCCGATGTCGGTGGTCGGGGCGTCCGAGGTGGATCCGCAGATGCAGGAGGCGGTGGAGGCGGTGTATCCGGCGCTGGTGCGGATTCATGTGGTGTCTGAAAAAGGCGGTGGCGGGAAGATGCGCAAGTCGCGATCGAGCGGGTCCGGCACGATTATTTCCAAGGACGGTCACATTCTGACCAACCACCACGTGGCGGGCCGTGCGACGCGGATCCGGGTGCGGTTGGCGGACCGTCAGGAGGTGGCGGCGACGCTGGTGGGGACGGATCCGCTGGCGGATCTGGCGGTGCTGCAGATCAATCGGGACGATTTGAGGGATCCGGAGATGGAGTTTCCGGTGGCGAGGTTTGGCGACAGTTCGAAGCTGGACGTGGGGGATGTGGTGCTGGCGATGGGGAGTCCGGCGGGGATTTCGCAGTCGGTGACGCGGGGGATTGTTTCCAACACGGAGATGATTTCGCCGGGAGGCGGGTTGCGGCTGGACGGTGAGAACGTGGGCGAGTTGGTGCGCTGGATCGGGCATGACGCGGTGATTTATCCGGGGAATTCCGGTGGTCCGCTGGTGAACCTGCGTGGCGAGATCGTGGGGGTGAACGAGGTGGGGATCGGGAGTCTGGGCGGGGCGATTCCGGCGAATCTGGCGAGCAAGGTGGCGGATGAGTTGATCGCGGACGGGCGGGTGAGCCGGAGTTGGTCGGGGCTGGAGGTGCAGCCGTTGCTGAAGAGTTCTGCTGCGGAGTCGGGTGTGCTGGTGGGCGGAGTGGTGGAGGGTTCACCGGGTGACGAGGCGGGGATAGTGGCGGGTGACGTGATCACGAAGTTCGGGCAGCATGAGATTCCGGCATCGCGTGCGATGGAGGATATTCCGGTGTTCAACCGAATTCTGCTGGAGACGCCGGTCGGGACGGGAGTTCCGGTGAAGGGTGTGCGGGACGGGATGGCGATGGAGTGGAAGCTGACGACGCGCGAGCGCGAGCCGGCGCAGCCGCGGGAGAAGGAGTTGATTTCCTGGGGGATCACGGCGCGTGATCTGACGGATCTGGAGGCGAAGCAGATGCTGCGTGACGACAGCGATGCGGTGCTGGTGCAGAGCGTCCGGAAGGGCGGCGCCGCGGCGGCGGCGAAGCCGATGATCAACGATGGCGATTTGTTGCTCGCGGTGGATGGCACGGCGACGCCGGATTTGGAGTCGCTGGTTTCGGTGACGGCGGAAATCACGGAAGGGAAGACCGAGCCGGTGCCGGTGTTGGTTTCCTACGAACACAACGGGATGAACTACCTCACGGTCGTGAAGATCGGGCCGGAGCCGGACTCCGACCAGCCGGGGATCGTGAAGAAGGCCTGGATTGGCGTGGACACGCAGGTGATTTCCAGCGAGCTGGCGGAGGCGCTGGGGATTCCCGGGACGAAGGGCGTCCGGGTGGTGCGGGTGCATCCGGGGAGCGAGGCGGAGAAGTCCGGACTGATGGTGGGGGATTTGATTTTGAAACTCGACGGGGACGTGATTCCGGTTTCGCGGCCGGAGGAGTCCGAGGTGTTTGCGACGATGATCCGGCAGTATCGGGTCGGTGTGGAGGTGGATCTGACGGTGAGGCGGGATGACTCCGAGATTCCGGTGAAGGTGCCGCTGGAGCGCGGCCACGAGGGGACCGGTGATCTGGCATCCCATGAATCCGATGCGCTGGAGTTTGGCGTGAGGGAACTGGGGCAGCAGGACCGGGTGACGAGGAAGCTGCCGGATGACCTGAAGGGTGTGCTGGTGAAGTCGATCGCGCGCGGCGGTTGGGCGGCGCTGGGCGGGCTGTCGATGGGTGACATCCTGATTTCCGTGGACGGTGAGGCGGTGGAATCGGTGGATGGCTTGAAGAAGGTTCTCGGTGAGGTGGAGGATCAGAAGCGCAGTCCGGTGGTTTTGTTCGTGCGGCGGGGTATTGTGACGCGTTTCATTGAGCTGGATCCGACGTGGTAGTGTGCTTCAAAGATAATATAGATGATGAAAATGAAATTGATTTCCCTGATGTTGTTGGCCGTTTCGACGGGTGTGTTTGGAGCGGCGGGTCCGCTCAAGGAGCAGGCGCTGGCGGTTGCCGATGCGCACCGGGATTCGGTGTTGTTCCTCACCGCGGTGGTCGAGGTGGAGTTCACGGCCGGGGACAGTCCGGCGCGCAAGGAAGAGCGGAAGGTGGAGGCGCTGGGGACGGTGATTTCGGCGGAAGGGCTGATTGTCGCGCCGCTTTCGACGCTTGATCCGGCGACGGCGATCGACGGGCGGACGGTGAAGGGTCCGCAGGGTCCGGTGAAGTTGTCTGCGAAGGGGGCGACCAAGGAGGTGAAGCTGCTGATGCCGGATGGCACGGAGCATGAGGCGGAGGTGACCTTCAAGGATCCGGACCTGGATTTGGCGTTTGTGCGGTTGAAGGATGCGGACGCGGTGCAACTGACGCCGGTGGACATGAAGGATGGTGCCGAGATGCACGTGCTCGAGGATGTGATTCTGCTCGGTCGTCTGGGCAAGGGGCTGAACCGGGAACCGGTGGTGATGACCAATGAAGTGGTCTCGATCATCCGGAAGCCGCGGAGGTTCGGCAAACTCAACTCGCAGTCGCTGGGGATGGCGGTTTTCAACTCCGACGGGAAATTCGTCGGGCTGGGGGTGAACCGGTTCAACGCCGGAGCGGATGGAGGCGGCACTCCGGTGCCGATGAACGTGGTGCTGCCGGTCGAGGACCTGCTGGATAGCGCGTCTCAGGTGAAGTAGGCGGAGCTTTGGTAGATCGATGACGATGAACCGGTTCCAGTGGTTGGCGGCGGCGGCGTTGGTTTCGGTTCTGGCGTTGATCTTTGTCGGCGCGATTGTGCGGGTGACGGGGTCGGGCATGGGGTGCCCGGACTGGCCGACGTGCTGGGGGTGCTTGATTCCGCCGACGGCGGTGGAGCAGGTGGATTTCGACAAGCTGCCGATCGAGCGGTTCCAGCGGAAGGCGGAGCGGATGGGGCGCGATCCGTCGTTGATCACCGAGGAGACACTGCGTGCGGAGTTTAATCCGCGGCATGTGTGGACGGAGTTTTTCAACCGTTTGTGCAGTCTGCCGGTCGGTTTTTTCTCGCTGGCGACGGTGATTGCCGCGGGTTGGCAGCGGAAGCAGCGGCCGTGGGTGTTCTGGATGGCGCTGGGTTCGTTGCTGGTGGTTCTGGTGAATGCCTGGATGGGTGCGCGGGTGGTTTACAGCGGGTTGCAGCCCGGCGTGCTCACCGCGCACATGGCGCTGGCGATGGCGCTCACGGGGATGCTGATGTTCTGCGTGTGGCGGGGGACGGACGACCCGTGGCGGGTGGGCATCGGCGGCGGGGCGGCCGTGCAGCTGCGGGTGGCGGTTGGCATGTTGTTGGTCGTGCTGATCGCCGAGGGGGTGATGGGCACGCAGGTGCGGGAGATGACGGACGAGTTGGCGAAGTTTCACGACAATGCGCCGAAGGAAGGATGGATCGATGAGCTTGAGAAGATGACCCTGTATCTGGTGCACCGGAGTTTTTCCTGGCTGGTGCTGGCGAATACGGTGTGGGCGGTTGTTCTAACGGTTCGACACCGGGGCGGCGGGACGGGGGTGGTGGAGAAGGTGGTCGCAGGCATTGTGCTGGTGCAGATGGTGCTGGGGGTGGTGATGGCGCAGGTGAGGATTTTCCCGTGGGCGCAGGTGCTGCATGTGGGGCTGGCGGCGGTGCTGCTGGCGTTTGTGTGGCTGTGGTGTTTCGGGTTGTTTGCCGGGAGTGGCGCGCGCAAGGCCGGTGCTTGACGGATGGGGATGGCGGGGCTTTGTTGCGCAAGCCCGCCTGTGATCCGCCCCCGTTCGGGACGGGCTCGAGTCCATTGAACCCGAGAAATCCAGGCTGGTGAAAATTACGATCAATCGAAGAACGGCGGCGGTGCTTGCGGGCGTGATTCTGGTGCTTCCGCGGGAGTCCGTCGGCGCCGAATGGGCGCCCAACGAGGTGATCGTCCGCTTCAAGGACGGGGTGTCCGTCGAGCAGATGGGGCAGCGGGCGGCGGGGCGGGCGTCGTTGCGGATGAAGAAGGAGTTCCGGGTCCGGGAGGGCGGGGGCGGCAAGGTTCGGCGGGGGCTTTTTCACGACGCCGGCAAGTCGGTGGAGGAATTGCTGGAGGAGTTTGGCAACAATGAGCTGGTGGAGTATGCGGAGCCGAACTTGATCCGGCGGAAATCGGCGCTGCCGGATGATCCGGGGTTCGGCCTGCTGTGGGGTCTCCAGAACAGCGGGCAGAGTGTGGATGGAAAGGCGGGGACCGCGGGGGCGGACGTGGACTACGAGGATGGCGTGAGTTTTTCCCGCCCGGACGGGACCGAGGTGGTGGTGGCGGTGGCGGACTCGGGGATCAGCATCCGGCATCCGGATCTGGCGGCCAATGTGTGGGTGAATCCGGGAGAGGTGGCGGGCAACGGGATCGATGACGACGGAAACGGCTACGTGGATGACGTGCACGGGTATGATTTTGCCGACGGCAGTGGCGAAATGGAGGACGGGGACGGGCATGGTACCCACGTTGCCGGAACGATCGGCGCGGTGACGGGCAATGCGGTCGGCATCGCCGGGGTGTGCGACGGGGTGAAATTGATGGCGCTGAATGTGGAGTCCGACGACGGCTACATCTATTCCTCGGAGATGATCGAGGCGTTAGATTATGCGGTGGATGCGAAGTACAGCGGAGTGAATGTGGTGGCGGTCAACGCATCCTTCGGCGGGCCGTCGTTCACGCAGGCGGAGTATGATGCGATCGCCAGCCTGAACGCGGCGGGAATCGTGCTGTGTGCGGCGGCGGGCAACGAGGCGGCGGACAATGATGCGAGTCCGACCTATCCGGCGAACTACGATCTGGCGAACGTGATCTCGGTGGCCGCGGTCGACCAGGACAACAGTCTCGCGAGTTTTTCCAACTTCGGTGCTGGCTCGGTGGATCTGGGTGCGCCGGGTGAGAACATCTATTCGACGCTGCCGCTGAACCTGTTGTCCTACACGGCGGAGCTGGAGCTTGACGGGACGTCCTACACGGTGGCGAATCTGGTGCACTCCGGGACGACGCCGACGGGAGGGCTGAGCGGGACTCTGGTGGATTGCGGATTGGGGTATCCGGAGGAATTTCCCGCCGGGGTGAGCGGGAACATCGCGTTCATCGAACGGGGCGAGTTGTTTTTTTCCGAGAAGGTGGGGAATGCCGCGGATGCGGGGGCGATCGCGGCGGTGATATACGACCACACCAGTGGCACGGCGTTCGGCTGGACGCTTGGTGGCGAGGCCGACTGGATCCCTGCGCTGCAGTTGTCGCTGGAGGATGGCGAGGAGATTGCGGCGTTGCTGCCGGTTGGCGCGACGGTGACGATCACCGGCAACCAGTCGCTGGCCTATCAGTTGCTGGACGGCACCTCGATGGCGACGCCGCATGTGACGGGCGCGGTGGCGTTTGCGGCGGCGAATTTCCCGGACGAGAGCGCGGGCGAGCGGGTGGCGAGGATTCTGGATCACGTGACTCCGGTGGCGGGGCTCGACGGATTGGTCGGGACGGCGGGTGTGCTGAATCTCAGCATGATCGTGAACACGGACGGCGATGGTCTGGCGGATTGGTGGGAGGAGGAGTCTTTCGCGGGGCTGGCGGAGGATGGCGCGGCGGACACGGACGGCGACGGATTTTCCGACGAGTGTGAGTTTGTGGCGCTGACCGATCCGCTGTCGGCGGCGGATTTCCCGCGGCTGACGGCTGTGGGTGATGAGGCGGGGAGCGGGTTTGCGCTATCGTTCGAGGCGCGGGATGGGCGGTTCTATCAGGTGCGCTGGAGCGAGGACCTGGAAGCGGGGTCGTGGCAGGACCTGGGAGGAACGACCGTCGGCGACGGGTCGGTGGTGGAGGTGTGGGACCCGGATGCGGGGGAGGCGGCGCGGCGGTTCTATCAGCTGAAGGTCGAGCGGAAGTGAGGCGCTGCGGTCCGGTTATTTCCGGTAGAGTTGTTTTTCGCGGATGCGTTCGGCGACCTGCGGGTCGAGCCACGGGTGTGAGGATTCGCCGGCGAGCAGTGACTGGCGGATGGCGCTGGCGGATGCCGGGTGTGCGCCGCGGACGAGGTGGTGGCGGAAGCCGTCGTGGCGGGCGAGTTCGGAGCCGCGGGCGAGGACGATGAATTCGACGAGTTCGGCGAGCCGGCCGGCATTTCTCCAGGTGGGCAGGACGTCCCATTGGTCGCCGCCCATGATCCAGAAGAGCCGGGCGCCGGGGAAGCGCGCGTGGGTTTCCTCCGCGGTGAGGTAGGAAAACGATGGTCCGTGGCGGCGGGTTTCGCAATCGTCGACGACGGCCCAGGGGATGTTGCGGGTGGCGAGGCGGAGCAATTCGACCCGGTCGGGCGCGGGGGTGGGGCTGCTGCCGGTCTTGTGAGGTGAGATGCGGCAGGGGAGGAAGCGGACCTGGTCGAGTGCGCAGGCGTCTTTCGCCAGAGTGGCCAGGTGGATGTGGCCGAGGTGCACGGGATCGAAGGTTCCGCCGAACAGGGCGATGGCGTGCGGAGCGGTCATGTCTGGCAGAGGATTGGCGGGGAAGTGATTGAGGGTCAAGCAGTCGCTGGGAATCAAGTGTTGGCTGGCATGGAGTTTTGGTGTAACACGGGTTTCTAATGGAAAGCGCAAGCGTGGAGAGCTTGAAGATTGGTGATTTGATCGGCCGTGGTGTCAGCGGTCAGGTTTTTCGCGCCGAGGATGCGGACGGCCACGATGTGGCGTTGAAGATTTTCGACGAAGGATCGGTGAACCGGGATTTGCTGGCACGGATGACCCGGCGCCTGGAAGACGGCGGTTGGCCTGAGGGGGTGATGCCGGTGATTGGCGCTGGATTCAACAAATTTCCCGCGGTGCGGACGATGCCGTTGGCGGCGGATGACGGCGACGGTGGTTCGCTGGTGCCGCGCTGTCTGCAGCACCGTCTGGACGAGCATCCGGGGATCGAGTCATGGAAGCTGGTGAAGGCGCTGGCGAAGGCGCTGGCGGGCATGCACGAACGCCGGGTGCCGCATGGCAACCTGAAGCCGGGAAACCTGATGTTCGATGCCGATGGCGAGCTGCTGGTGACGGACTGGACGCTGGGGAACATGCCCGGGGCGCGGGATGTGGATTTCACCGATGCGGTGCTGTATCAGGCGCCCGAGCAGCTGAAGAATCCGGGCGGATATCTCGAGGAGGCGGGTTACCGGTGGGATGTGTATTCGTTCGGCGCGTTGTCCTACCGGATTCTGACCGGTCGTTTTCCGCGGTGTCATGACACGTTCATGCAGGTGGCGCCGCCGCCGGGGCAGACCGGGCGCGAGGGCTTGACCGCGGACCTCGGGAAGATCGCGGAGAATCTGGAGGAGAAGGGTGGCGCGGAGGTCGAGTGGCCGGATGAGGCGGACAATGCGCTGGAGAAGGGGTTCCGGGAGTGCATCATTCGTTGTCTCTCGCTGGATGCGAGGAAGCGGCCGGCGTCGATGGTGCAGGTGGCGGCGGAGTTTGAGGCGGTGGAGCGGGCGGTGGTGCTGGATGAGGAGACGGAGAATTTGCTGGACCAGCGGCGGCGGGCCGAGCGCGCGACACGGCGTGCGGTTTTCGCCCTGGGCGTGGCGGTTGCGGGTGCGATGGTGTTCGGCGGGCTGTGGCAGCTTGCGTTGGCGCAGCTGGAGGGTGAGAAGAGCAAGCGGGCCGAGGATGTCTCGGCACTGCGGGCAACGGCGGATGCGGCGAATCAGGCCGAGGCGGATGCGACGGCCGAGGCGGAGCGCGCCCGGCAGCGGTTGAGTTACGAGCGGGAGCTCTGGCTGACGCGTCTGGAGGCATCCCGGCTGGTGGGTGACCGGCTGTTCAGCTGGGCGATGGAAAAAGGCCACCGGCAGCTGCCGCCGTTGGACGGGCGCGAGCAGCGCTTGAAGCGGCTGGAGCGGTATTTTGATGATTTTCTCACGCGCACCGCCTCCATCCGCGAGCTGGCGGACGAGCGGGCGCGGATTCGGCTGGCGTTGGCGGAGATTTCGCTGGCGAAAGGGGATGCGGCGGAAGCAAAGCTGCGGCTTGACGAGGCGCTGGACGCTTGGTCGGTGCTCAAGGTGGACGCCGACTTGAAGTTCCGGATGGCGCGGAACGTGTTGTTGCTGGCCCTGCTGCACCAGAGCCATTCCGATGACGAGGCGGGTGCCGCGTTTGCGCGGGCGCGCAAGGAGTTGGAGGCGGTTCCGCGGCGCGAGGTGGATGGTGATCGACTCGATCAGTTGTTGGCGATTCTGGATTTCCAGGAAGCGCGGCTGCTTGCGTCCAAGGGCGAGGATTCGAAGGCGTTGAAGCAATTGCTGGATGCCACGCAGACCTTGAACCGGCTCGCCGAGCAGCGGCCGGAATCGGCGGTGCTGAAGTCGGAGTTGGCGACGTGTTACTTGTCGTCTGCGACGATTCTGGAGGGGATGGGGAATCTGGGTGACGCCCGTGAGGTGCGGGCGCTTGCCGCCGAGGAGTTGTTGGCGGAGCTGAAGCAGGATCCGGGCAACGATGCGCTGCGTCTCGAGTTGGCGGGCTGCTACGGTGCGATGGCCGAGACGGCGGTGATGGCCGGAGACATCGGCGGGGCCGAGGAGTTGTCGGCGGCGGCGATGAAGCTGCTGGACGGTGTGCTGATGAAGCAGCCGGAGAATACGCAGGCGATTTCCCGCAAGGCGGCTCAGCTGGGGCTGCGTGCGGGGATCATGCGGGACCGGGGGAAAGCGGAGGAGGCGATGAAGGATTTCGACGAGGGCATCCGGATGCTGGAGGCGATTTCGGTTTCGAAGCCGGACAACGTGATCGTGAACTACCGGTTGGCGCTGCTGGAGTGGCAGAAGGGCCGGATGCTGGGAATGGCCGGAAGCCGGGACGAGGAGATCGCGCTGGAGCAGAAGGCGCTGTCGCGGTTGGGTGATCTCGAGGCGAAGCGGGCGGCGAATGGTCCGAGTGCGGAGCAGTTGCAGCGGTCGACGGCGTATCTTCTGGGGGATCTCGGGCATGCGATGCAGTTGGCCAAGCGTCCCAAGGAGGCGCGGCAGGCGTTTGCCTCGGCGGAGGCCTTGTGGGAGAGCCTGGTGGGATCGAGGCCGCAGAGCGAAGAATACAGCGAGGCGCTGATGTGGTGCCGGCAGCGCTTGAGTGCGGTGAAGTGAGCGGTTTCTGACTTGGCCGCACCTGTGCCAGCGGTTTGAATGGGGATATGAGGACGTTGGTTTCCCTTGTTCTGCTGGCTTCGGTTTGTGCCGAAGACGTCGTTTGTCCGGTTGAGGTGGCTCCGGTGCTTGCTGCCGACCGGACGATGGTGGCGCTGAGTGCGGTGAAGGGGAAGATCTCCCAGACGAGGTTCCTGTGGATCGAGAACACCGGGAGCGAGCGGGTGGAGACGCCGACCGTGATTTCCGGCGAGGATGCCGGGGCCTTTGAAGTGATCGATGCGCCGGAGTATCTCGGTGCGGGCACGAAGGGGCGGTGGACGCTGGCATTCCAGCCGAAGCGGGGGAATGCGAGGCATCGGGCGTTGATGACGGTGGGGACCGGCGGACCGGCGATCGAGGTGACGCTGACCGGGCTCGGGCAGGTGGCGTTCGAGGCGGACAACGAACCGGCGTTGAAGGACATCGTCGAGGCGTTTGGCATGGGCTTGGATGTGGGCGGCGATGGTCTGGAGATGAGCACCGATGAGGAGACGATCGGCGACAGCGTGGCGGCTTGCTATTTCAGGGTGGCGGGTCCGGAGCCGGTGGTGACGGTTCGTGCGCTTGCGAGGTATTCGCCGCAGGGAGAAGTGCCGTTTGGGTTGTTCCGCGAAGGCAGCGGGGAATTGGAGGAAATCGGCAGGCTGGCGAAATCAAACGGTCTTTTCCATGATGCGCATCAAACGCTCTATCCTCCGCTCAAGGGAGAGTTGGATGAGCTTGAGTTTGAGCCGGGTGATGGCCCGTTCGGGCTCTACCTGAAGGGGCACTTTTACACCTCGTTCACGGATCCGGCACGGGAGTCCAAGGGCAAGAAGGTGAAACACACTGCACGGATTTACCCGGGGTAGTGTAAATCTTTGTCTGTAAAAGCCCGCTACAAAGCAAAGGCCCGCCGCACTGGCAGCCGATGGAGCGTAGCGGAATCGGCTGCCAGTGCGGCGGCGCGCC
>JAUTCT010000083.1 GCA_030673875.1 Verrucomicrobiota bacterium JB025
TTCTTTCGGCTCACTCACCTCACGGTGGCGACCTTGCCTTTCACTACGGTTGCTGTCACTCAGTCCGTCCAATACGTTTCAATTGTTAAGTTCATGCCCATGCCGGGCACACCAGGGACGGCTCTCCGAGCCGTCCGGCGGTGGCAGCGTGTTCGTTCCGCAACGGTTCATCCCTCCACAAATGCCAGCATCCCCCCCTCTCCCCCGCACCCGTCCCGCCACCCTCCTCGCCGCCCCATTTCCGGCTTTTCAGCTTTTCCCCTTTTCAGCATTTCAGTTTTTCCCAATAACCCCCCGGCCATGGACCGCTGGATTCTCCTCATTTCCACCCTCACCGCCCTCATCGGCGCGGTCTGGGGCATGCGCTCGGTCCACCACGGCCACCGCAGCCACTGGACCGTTGTCTGGATGGCCGTCACCTTCGCCCTCCAGCTCGCCTTCCTCTTCCTCCGCGGCCAGGCCCGCGCCGCCTGCCCCCTCGCAGACAGCGGTGAAATCCTCAGCTTCCTCGCCTGGGCGCTCACCTTCTTCTACCTGCTCGTCGGCCCCACCTACCGCATCTCGCTGCTCGGCGTCTTCACCGCACCCGTCGTCGTCGCCTTCCAGGCCATCGCACTCATCCCCGGAATGCTCGATGCCGCACCCGCCACCATCCCCGGCGGAAACCCGTGGCACGAAACCCACTCCGCCACCGCCGTCCTCTCATACGGTGCCTTCGCCCTCGCCGCCGTCGCCGCCGTGATGTTTCTCACCCTCGACAAACAACTCAAAGCCCAGCACCTCAAAAGCGGCCTCTTCCGCAACCTCCCCCCCGTCCGCGAACTCCTCGTCTCACTCACCCGGCTCCTCTGGCTCGGAACCGCACTCCTCACCATCGGCGTCATCGCCGGAACCCTCATGCCAAAAGACGGCGCCGCTCCCGTCGGCCACCTCCTTGCCGCATACACCGTCTGGACCGCATACGCCGCCCTGCTCGCCGTCAAATCCATCCGCGGCCTCACCGGACGCCGGTTCTCACTCGCCACCGTCGGTCTCTTCATCCTGTCTCTCGGAGTCTTCGCATTCGTCTGATGGATCTTCTCTGCCTCGGCCTCAACCACAAAACCGCGCCCGTCGAAGTGCGCGAACGCTTCGCCGTAGGCACCACCAAACTCGGCGACGCCGCTCACGAACTCCTCTCACTCCACGGCATCACCGAATCCGTCGTCATCTCCACCTGCAACCGCACCGAGTTCTACCTCGCCGCAGAAAACTCCGCCGACGCCCTCGAAGCTCTCGAATCCCACCTCGCAACCCGCCAACTCCCCGGCGACTCAACCGACCACTTCTACCGCAAACACAAAGCCGAGGCCGCCCGCCACCTCTGCCGCGTCGTCTCCGGCATCGACTCCATGATGCTCGGCGAAACCGAAATCTTCGGCCAGGTCAAACAAGCATACCAAGCCGCTCACACCGCCAACACCACCGGCGGACTCCTCAACCGACTGTTCCAGAAATCCTTCTCCGTCGGCAAAAAAGTCCGCACCGAAACCTCAATCCAAACCGGATCCACCTCCGTCGGAAACGTCGCCGTCGACCTCGCCGAAAAAATCTTCGGACACCTCAAAAACTCCGAAGTCATGATCATCGGCGCCGGCGAAATGGCCCGCGTCACCGCCCAATCCCTCGTCTCACGCGGCGCACGCTCGATCTTCGTCACCAACCGCTCCTACGACCGCGCCACCCGCCTCGCCAGCGACATGGGCGGCAGCGCCGTCCGCTTCGACGACTGGCAATCCGCCCTCGAACGCGTCGACGTCGTCATCTCATCCACCGGATCCCCCCACGCCATCGTCAAGCGCGACTCCGTCGAAAACGTCCGCCGCGCCCGCAAATTCCGCCCGCTCTTCCTCATCGACATCGCCGTCCCCCGCGACATCGACCCCGCCGTCGGCGAAATCGAAGAAGTCTACCTCTACGACATCGATACCCTCGAACAACTCGCCGAAGAAGCCCGCGACCGCCGCCGCAAACAAATCGAAGAGTGCGAGCAAATCATCGAAACCGAACTCGCCAAACTCAAACTCCCCGGCCTCTGACATGAGCTTCAATGACGGCGATTTCAGTCCGGACCCGGCAATCATCTGGCAACGCCGCATCGCCATCGGGTTGGTCATCGCATACACGATCCTCTTTAGGGCACATCCGGCAACCCGGCGTCCGGCGACGCAAGCATTCAAATTCAAGGCAAGGCGCGACGAGGAAGTGAATAGCCATTCACGACCGAGGAGCAACGAAGCATTGGAGTTGAAGGCGCTGCGCCCGGGACGGCGGCACTTACCTTTCCTCGGCGAAGCCGCTCCAATCAACAGCACCAATATCTGCCGCGGCGGGCGTTGGGTTGCCGGATGTGCCCTTGATCCATCTTCGCGGATTTCCCCTTGCTTCCCCTTGCCATAAAACACAGCGCATCCCTCCTTCTCCCCGTCACCATCATCTGGTTTTCGGAAGACCTCGCGCCCCACGCCATCCGCGAATCAGGAGGAAGGCTAAACCCAGGCAACGCCGGACGCAGCCTTCGGCTGATCGGCTGTGCATTCATGCTCATCCTGCTGGTTCCCCGGCTCTGGGCACTGTTCAACACCTGACAAATCCACCCGAAAACCCTTCGTGGCTTCGCACCTTCGTGTGAGTTTCCTCCCACAAGTACCTCAGAGTTCCCCCCCTTGCACAGCCAGCCTCGCCCCAAATCCCATCCGCCCCCAACCCCGGAAAAATGCTTCTGCTGTCAATCATTCTGCCCAAAAACACTCCCTCGACCCTCCCCATCCCTCCGCGCCACTGCCCGTTCAAAACCCCTTGCACAACGCGCCGCTCCCATCCATCCATAGCCCGCAGATGACCGACACCCCGCCCATCATCCTCGGCACCCGCGGATCCAAACTCGCCCTCTGGCAGGCCGACACCACCGAACACACCCTCGCCGCCGCCTTTCCCGACCAACCCCTCAGCCGGAAAATCATCAAAACCACCGGCGACCGCCGCACCGACGTCTCCCTCGCCCAAGTCGCCAAAGCCGAGGGCATCTTCGACAAAGGCGTCTTCATCAAGGAACTCGAAACCGCCCTCGACCAAGGCAGCATCGACATCGCCGTCCACTCGCTCAAGGACATGCCCACCGTGCTCGACGACCGCTTCCAACTCGCCGCCACCCTCCCCCGCGGCCCCGTCAGGGACGTGCTCATCGTCAATTTCGACGTCCAGCAAACACCATTCCGCATCGCCGACCTCCCACCCGCCACCCGCGTCGGCACCTCCGCCGTCCGCCGCGCCAAACAACTCACCCACCTCCGCCCGGACGCCATCCCCACCGACATCCGCGGCAACGTCCCCACCCGGCTCGAAAAACTCGCCGCCGGCGGATCATACGACGCCATCCTGCTCGCCGAAGCCGGCCTCGTCCGCCTCGGGTTCCTCCCCGGATCCCCATCCGCCAACGGACCCGAACCCGTCATCGGCATGCCCGGCCTCAGCGCCATCCGCCTGCCCGAAGCCGAATCCTTCCCCGCCGCCGGCCAGGGCGCCGTCGGCCTCGAAATCCGCTCCGGAGACCTCCGCGCCCTCACCTTCTGCCAATCCATCAACCACCCGGAAACCTGGCTGCGCATCACCGCCGAACGCGAATTCCTCCGCCTCCTCGACGCCGGCTGCCACACCCCCGTCGGCGTCCACTCCACCCTCACCGACGGCACCCTCCACCTCCGCGCACGCGTCTATCCGGAGTCCGGAAACACCACACCCAAAACCGCCGAAGCCCGCGGCACCGACCCCATCGCCACCGCCCTCGCCCTCTATCAATCCCTCTCATAAGCTGGAGCGCGGACCTCAGTCCGCCCCAATGACCGCGCCGCTCCTAGCGGCAACACCTGAAAGCGAAACCATTTCTCATGGACGATGCGAAGCGTCGTCAAAGCCCATCCGCCTTCCATTCAAACCCACCACCAGCCCGCAGGGCTCTACCCGCCAGCCATAAACCTTGGCATCCTCAGCACCTTGGCGGTTCAATCCTCACACCACTCACCATGAATCACAACGGAATCTGCTACCTCGTCGGCGCCGGCCCCGGCGACCCCGGCCTCATCACCGTCCGCGCCAAGGAACTCATCCAATCCGCCGACGTCCTCGTCTACGACGCCCTCAGCAACCCGGTCTTCCTCACCTGGACCAAACCCGGCTGCGAGAAAATCAACGCCGGCAAACGCGCCAAGGACCACACCCTCACCCAGGACGAAACCAACGACCTCATCGTCGCCAAAGCACAGCAGGGCAAATCCGTCGTCCGCCTCAAGGGCGGCGACCCCATGATCTTCGGCCGCGGCGGGGAGGAAGCCGCCGAACTCGCCGCCGCCGGCGTCCCCTTCGAGATCGTCCCCGGCATCTCCTCCGCCATCGCCGGCCCCGCCTACGCCGGCATCCCCGTCACCCACCGCGAGCACAACACCCAGCTCACCATCTTCACCGGCCACGAGGACCCCACCAAGGAAACCTCCACCCTCGACTACCAACACCTCGCCGCCACCCCCGGCACCAAGGTCTTCCTCATGGGCGTCGCCCGCCTCCGCGAAATTACGACATCCCTCGTAGCAAACGGAGCCTCACCCGCCACCCCCATCGCCCTCACCCGCTGGGCCACCACCGGAGCTCAGAAAACCATCACCGGAACCCTCGCCGACATCGCCGACACCGCCGATCGCGAAAACTTCAAATCCCCCGCCGTCGCCGTCATCGGCAGCGTCGTCAACGAACGCCAGAACATCAACTGGTTCGAAAACCGCCCGCTCTTCGGCAAACGCATCGTCGTCACCCGCACCCGCGAACAAGCCGGCGAACTCTCCGCCCAACTCGCCGCCCTCGGCGCCGACGTCGTCGAACTCCCCACCATCCGCATCGCACCTCCCGAAGACCGCCGGACCTTCGCCGAATCCGTCACCCACGCCCACGAATACGACTGGCTCGTCTTCACCTCACCCAACGGCGTCTCCCGCTTCTTCGACGCCTTCTTCGCCACCTACCCCGACGCCCGCAGCCTCGGCAACCCGCGCATCGCCGCCATCGGCCCCGGAACCGCCAGGAAAATCAACGAATACCGCATCACCGTCGACCTCCTGCCCGAAAAATTCGTTGCCGAAGGCCTCATCGACGCCTTCAAGAAGGAATCCGTCGACAACCTCACTATGCTCTGGATCAAGGCCGCCGACACCCGCGACGTCATCGGCCGCGAACTCACCAAAATGGGAGCCATCGTCGACGAATGCATCGCCTACCAAACCGTCCCGGAAACCGATGACCCCACTGGCGCCAAGGCCCGCCTCGCCGCCGAAGGCGCCGACCTCATCACCTTCACCTCCGGCTCCACCGTCGATCACTTCATGGCCCTCGGCCTCGACTGGCCGGAACACTGCGAGGCCGCCTCCATCGGCCCCGTCACCAGCACCACCCTCCGCGCCCACAACCACCCGCCCGCCATCGAAGCCACCCCCCACAACATCCCCGGCCTCGTCGACGCGATCGTCAACCACTTCACATAGCCCGCCCCCGGAGCCTCCGGCCCACCGGCTCGACACGGACCACACCATCCGGTCGGCGGATTCAGTGCATGAATCCGCCGACGCCCCCCCTTAAAAAGAAACTTGCTCGATTCCCCCCAATCGCTTAAAAATCCAGCGTCCACAACGAGATCCGGACTCACATCCGCTGACACTCAGGACACACTTTCCCGGCACCCGCCGCACAATGATTTTCCAGGAACGTATCCAACCCCATTTTGAATCCGGTTTTTCAAACCGGATGGGCCTTGCTGTCTTGCCGCGATGATCCGCCAACCGGCCCAACGTTCCACACCACTCTTCACACGTCTCGTGTGCCACGGCTCCGGCCGTACCGCAGGCGGACGTGTGTCGCACACACCCATCGGAGGACAAAGCCATAGCTAGCAAAAAAAGAAATCAAAACAGGGGTCGCTACCGCGACATGACCCGCGTCAACGAACGCATCCGCGCGCCCAAAGTCCGCGTCGTCACCCCAGACGGCCAGCAACTCGGCGTCATGAGCTCCCGCGAAGCCGTCGCAAAAGCAAAATCCATCGGCCTCGACCTCGTCGAAATCGCCGGAAAAGCAGACCCGCCCGTCTGCAAAATCGTCGACTACGGAAAATACAAATACGAACAGTCGAAACTCAAAAAGGGCCAGAAAACCAAATCCTCCACCCGCATGAAGGAGGTCAAATTCCGCGTCAGGACCGACCAGCACGATTACAACATCAAGCTGAACCGCGCTGAAAACTTCCTCGACGCCAATCACAAATGCCGCTTCGTACTCCAGTTCCGCGGACGTGAAAACGCCCACAAGGATCTCGGTTTCGTCGTCCTCAACCGAATCATCGAGGACCTCAAAACCATGGCCCAGGTCGACCAACCGCCCAGACTCAACGGACGCGCCGTCGCCATGATCCTCTCACCGCTTCCCGCCGCCCAGCGCAAACGCAGGTTCCAACTCTTCCACGGCGAACTCATCGACGAAGACGACTTCGACGACGACTTCGACGAGGAAAAGGACGACAAGGACGACTCCGCCTCCTCGGAGCCAGCCGACGAATCCGGAAAATCCGAATCCTGAACACCGGCCGGCCGCCCATGCTCTACCTCTTCGATATCGACGGCACGCTCGTCGACACCGGCGGTGCGGGCATGGACGCCCTGCGCCAAACCACCCGCGAGATCTTCGGCGACGACGGCCCACCCCTCGACCTCGCAGGCAGCACCGACCTCGGCATCGTCCGCGGCGTGCACCAGCACTTCGGCGTCGACCCCACCGCGGAACGCCTCGCGCACTACTTCGGGATCTATCAGCAACGGCTGGATGACAACCTCGCCGCAGGCACCTTCCCCGGCCGCGTCCTCCCCGGCGCCGCCGACCTGCTGGCCACCCTCGAATCCCGCAACGGCTCCACCATCGGACTGCTCACCGGCAACATCTCCGGCGGTGCCGCGTCGAAAATGCGCCACTTCGGCCTCGCCGCCCATTTCCCCTTCGGCGCATTCGGCAGCGACCACCACGACCGCAACCGGCTCGGCCCGATCGCACTCGAACGCGCCTCCACCCATGCCGGAACCTCCTTCACCGCCGAAGACGTCTGGGTCATCGGAGACACCCCGAAGGACATCGCCTGCGCCCGCGCCGCCGGTGTCCGCTGCCTCGCAGTCGCCACCGGCTCCTTCACCGTCAGCCAACTCCGCGACCACGGCGCGGATGAAGTGATCGAAACCCTCGAGAGCGCCATCGAAATCCTCTAAGCCCACCCCGCTCCCATGGTCCATACCGCCACCTTCACCGTTCCCACCCACGGCAAGGGCACGATCGAAATCACCCGCGAGGTCACCGCCATCCTCGCCGCATCCGGCATCCGCGAGGGCACCGTCACGATCTTCGTCCGCCACACCAGCGCCAGCCTGGTCATCATGGAAAATGCCGACCCCTCCGCGCGCCGCGACCTCGAGGAATACTTCGAACACCTCGTCCCCGAAGACACCCCCTACTTCATCCACACCGCCGAAGGCCCCGACGACATGCCCAGCCACATCCGCATGGCGCTCACCCGCAGCAGCGAAGTCATCCCCGTCATCGACGGCCGCATGACTCTCGGCACCTGGCAGGGCATCTTCCTGTTCGAACACCGCCGCCACCCACACCACCGCCAGATCGCCGTCAGCGTCATCGGCGAATCACCCCAATGACCTGAAGGCTCCTCCCCGCCACCGGCGCGCTCCATGCCACCGCCACCGCATCCGGATCCATCAGCTCCACATTGACATCACTCTTTGAAAAACCTCCACTCACCGCACATGAACGATCATTCGGAAACCCTCATCGACCTCGCCCTTTCCGAAGACGTGGGAGATGGCGACGTCACCTCACTCTACTTCATCCCGGAGGACCGCAGATCGCGCGCCTTCGTCGCAGTGAGAAAAGACGGCGTGGTCTCCGGTGTCGAAATCGCCGCCAGAGTCTTCGCGAAAGTCGACCCCACCCTCGACATCGAAATCCTCATCCACGACGGCAGCAAAGTCAGCGAAGGCGCACTCCTCATCCGCATCGAAGGCAATGCCCGCTCCATCCTCACCGCCGAACGCACCGCTCTCAACTTCCTCCAGCGCCTCAGCGGCATCGCCACCCTCACCGCCACCTACGTCGCGGAAACCAAAGGCACCAACGCCCGCATCCTCGACACCCGCAAAACCACCCCGGGCTACCGCGTCCTCGAAAAACTCGCCGTCGTCCACGGCGGCGGCGTCAACCACCGCATGGGCCTCTACGACCGCGCCATGGTCAAGGACAACCACCTCGCCGCCGAGGGCGGAAACGACGCCCTCCAAGCCGCCATCACCCGGCTCAAAAAGGACAAACCCGGCGTCCAGGTCGAACTCGAAGCCGATACCCTCGACCAAGTCCGCGCGTTCCTCAAAATGGATGGCGTCGACCACATCCTGCTCGACAACATGAGCAATGATGACCTCCGCGAGGCCGTCGCCTTACGCGGCGAACACACCGTCCCCATGCTAGAGGCCAGCGGCGGCGTCAACCTCCAGACCGTCCCGGCCATCGCCCGCACCGGCGTCGACTTCATCTCCGTCGGCGCCCTCACCCACTCCGCCCCATCCCTCGACATCGGACTCGACTTCTCCGCTGAGTCATGACCTCGGAGTTCGCCGGCATCGCCGCGGATTTCCCGGACCCCTTCAAACTCATCATCCGGGAAAGCGCAGCCTCCACCAACGATGAAATCCGCGCCCTCGCGGATCTCGGCCACTCCCACGGCGTCGTCCTCATCGCCCTCCGCCAAACCGCCGGCCGCGGCCGCCGCGGCGCCACCTGGTTCGCCTCCCCCGGCGACTCACTCGCCTTCTCCATCCTGCTCCGCCCGGATGAACCCCAGGCACTCTGGCCGCGCCTCGCACTCGCCACCGGCCTCGCCGTGGCGGAAGCCGTCGAATCCTTCGGCCCCGCCGCCGGCATCAAATGGCCCAACGACGTCTGGTTCGGCAACCGCAAGACCGCCGGCATCCTCGTCGAAGCCGCTAACAACTGCGCGATCGTCGGCATCGGCCTCAACGTCAACACCCCCGCCTTTCCCCCCGAGCTGCA
The DNA here is from genome assembly GCA_030673875.1 of Verrucomicrobiota bacterium JB025. Taxonomy (GTDB): domain Bacteria; phylum Verrucomicrobiota; class Verrucomicrobiia; order Verrucomicrobiales; family Akkermansiaceae; genus Luteolibacter. Next base: position 9,181 of record JAUTCT010000083.1, read on the forward strand.
GCCCATCGCAACCTCGCTGCACATCGAAACCGGACACCCCGTCTCTCGCGCCGAGGTCCTCGCCGCCATCGTCACCCGCTGCGCCATCCGCTTCCCCCAGATCGGCGCGGACTTCAACCAAATGCTCGACGGCGTCCGCCAACGCTGCGTGCTCACCGGAAATCATGTCACCCTCAAAACCATTTCCGGCAACCTCGACGGCCTCGTCGAAGGCATCGCCCCCGGCGGCGAACTCCTGCTCCGAACCAGGACCGGATTGAAACACATCGTGCACGCCGACGAGATCCGCCTCGCCTGATCCGAGCTCCCCCCTTTACCCGCACACGTCGGCGGACTATCCTCCCGCCTGGATAGTCGGAATCTCCCCAACCCTTCCGATCCGTCCGCAAACTCTACCGCAATCGATGAAACGCCTCTGCATCCTCCTCACGCTGATCCTCGGCGCTTGCGCAAACGAACCCGAAAATTCCAAACCCTCCCCGCCAAAAAACACCGCCCCCCAACTCGTCGGCCGCATCGCATCATTCCCGGCTGATAAAAAATTCGTCCTCATTCAAAGCTACGGACGCTGGAATATCCAGTCAGGGACGATTCTAACCACCCGCGGCGACAACGATCGCTCCGCAAATCTTCTCGTCACCGGCGAGTCCCTCGGCCAATTCGCCGCCGCTGATGTCCAGTCCGGACAGGTCAAAATCGGCGACGCCGTCTACTCCCGGCACACCCCCGCACCCACCCCCTCCAATCCACCACCCGCCACCCCTACGGAACCCGTTGAAAATCAACCGGAAATGCCGTCCTTTCACAGTTTTTAAAATGTTCAAAATTTTAATTAACTTTCCACGATTATTTTTCTTCCAAAATGTCTCATATCCTTGTATTTTCAAAAAGTCCCGACCAGCACAGACATTTGACTAAAAAATCTTCTTTTTTAGGGTTGATTAATATCCGGTTCTCCGGGTAACTTCTCATTCGCAATGGCTGTGCCCCCTTACATGTCCCGAAACATGAACACTACAACCAGCCATAATGAATACCATGAACGCCTCGGGCGCCTCGGTGAAAGCCGACGCGGACCGTCTCGCTGACTTCGTCCTGTTTACTCAGCGGAGCTGCATCCTCAACCTGTCATCCGAACTCAACAAAGGAAACATTTCGTTCCCCCAATTTTTCCTTCTGACCTACCTTTCGAGCGAAGAATATCTGACCATGTCCGATATCGCGAAAAAGATGGGCCACTCGACCGCTGCGGCCACCGGCCTCGTCGATCGGCTGGAGAAACTGTCCTACGTGGAACGAGTGCACGCCGCTGAAGACCGCCGTAAAATCATGGTCCGCATCACCGCCAAAGGCACCGAGCTTGTCGGCAAAATGCGTTCCGAAATCGCGACGGACCTCGCCGGTATCCTTGCCGGTCTGGACGAGGACCAAGCGGAAACCGTGGAACATACCAAGCGCGCCATCAGTGGCCGCACCATCGCGTAAGCGACGTTCCATACCGCCCCCCAGGGCTACCTCACTTTGAGCTTACCGGGAACAGGATGCCCTCAAGGACGGATTCATCGAGTGCGGCCCGGTAGCGTTTGCCGCGCAGGCTGTCCTTGATGGTGGTGTCTTGCTTGAGCAGGGACAGGCAGACTTTG
>JAUTCT010000084.1 GCA_030673875.1 Verrucomicrobiota bacterium JB025
TGGTCTTGGGCGGACGCCTACAACCCCGGGGTGGTCGGCGCGCCGCCGCACTGGCAGCCGATTCCGCTACGCTCCATCGGCTGCCAGTGCGGCGGGCCTTTGCTTTGTAGCGGGCTTTTACAGACAAAGATTTACACTACCGGCGAAGCTTCTCAGCACAAGCACACACTAGTGTATTTCCTCCTCGCGTCAATAGTGTTGCCTGTTTTCGGAGACCTCGGGCCCACGGGATTCCCCCAGTTCTTATCGGGTGTTTCATGGTTGAAGATCATTTAGCGAAAACACTAAAATTTCGGATGTGTTGAGGAGACTTTCAAGATGGGAAGCGTGATAGGAGCTTGTTGACCCGGGAGGCACTGAACATATTCCGCCCTCGTTGCGTCCCACCGGGATGCCGTGCGCCCGCTTCCCCTCATCCTTGCGCTGGCTTGCGCTTGTTTCACACCTGACCTCGCCGTGATCCGTCCTGCGGCTCCGCACCGGGCGTCCATCACCGTCGTGGAGCTTTGGGATCCCGCCTGTCTCCAGGCCGTACCGGAGCTATCCCGGATGACTGATCCCGATGCCTTCGAGGACGCCGCCTTCCGGTGGCTCATGGAAAACGAAGCATCCGTTGCCGCTGACATCGCGGCCAACCGCAATGCCACGCTCGTCTCCTGGCGGCACGATCCCGACCACGCAGACAACACGCCCTTCGGAGCCACCATCGTCGTGCTTTCGCCCACGGCTTCTCCCAAGGCCACCCCTCAACTTCCCTGAAACCATGCCCTCCATCTACCGTCCCCGCCGTCCGCGGGCCTCTCCCCTCTGGCAGGTCGTCCATACCTCATGGTCCGACTTTCAGGCCGGATACGAAACGTGCCATCGGAAAAAGCACGGCCCGCTTTCCCGGCATGCTGTCAACGTCGTGCGTTCCTTTCTCCGCTGTGGAGATATCTCCTCCGGCTTCACCCGCCTTCAGTGTCCGGATTGCGGCCACGAGCGGCTGCTCGCCTTCACCTGCAAGGGCCGTTACTTCTGCCCGGCATGCCATCAGCGGCGGGTGCGCACGGGCGCGTGGTGGATTGCCCGCGAGCTGTGCCACCCGGTGCCGCACCGTCAGTTCGTCTTCACCATGCCGAGGCCCTTGCGCGGCATCTTCCGCAAGCGCCGCGAACTTCTCGGCCTGCTCTTCCAGACTGCCACCGGCTGCCTGCGCGACTGGTTCCGTGCTCGTCTCGACCTCCCGGAGGGCAGGATCGCCGCCGTGGCCGCCGTGCAGACCTTCGGCGACTACCTCGTCTTCCACCCGCACCTCCATGTGCTGGCCGCCACCGGACTGTTCGACGGCGAGGGCCGCTTTCACCTGCTGCCTGTCGAGAGCGTCGAGCCTCTGGCCGACCTCTTCCGGCACCGCTTTCTCGCCGTCCTCCGGAAGGAAAAGCTCATCAGCGAAAAGAAACTCCGGGAACTTCTCGAATGGCGGCACAGCGGATTCAGTCTCGATGCCGGGCCGAAACCCGTCGCCTCCACCGACGTCGAGGGGCGGCAGGCGCTGGCCGAGTATCTGCTGCGCGCGCCGTTTTCGGTGGAGAAGATTACGTGGAACGCGACCACGCGCAAAGTCATCTACCGGTCCAGCCGCTCGTGGCGTATGAAACGCAACTTCGAGGTGTTTTCCGCTGAAGATTTCCTCGCCGCCGCCATTGAGCACATCCCGCCCAAATCTGCGCAAACAGTGCGCTACTACGGCATCTACTCGAACAAGACACGCGGCATGGTCGCAAAGACCGGGGAAACCGCGAACCGGGCCGGCTCTGGCGAAGGGGGGAAAGGCGGAGCAAGACCGTCCACCCCGGAAATCATCCTGGCGCCCGCCCGCCACGCGGGTTCCAGACCCATTCGCACGCACTGGAGGGAACTCATCCGGCGCGTTTGGGGTGCGGACCCCCACATCTGCCCCTGCTGCAAGGGAGTGATGAAGACCGCCGGAACCTTCCAGCGACCCGAGGAAATCCAATTCTATTTGAGGCTCTTCGGTCTTTGGGAAGGAATCGTCGATATTCCGCCACCGCCGAAACCTCCCTATGACGTTGTCACGATGGAACCGCTCGATCCTCCTCCCCAGTGGAACTCCGAATCCGAAAGGATCGAAGCGGCGGATCCAGATCAACCGGAACTGTTCATCGAGGATGCCGATCAGTCCTCCGGATGGAAACCGAGAGAAATCCGCCTCGACGACGGAAGAATCCTCGTCCTCGACGACTGAACCCGCCGGAAACCGGCCCGTGTCACCCCATTCCGCAAATCTTGACTGAATGGGCACGGTTTCCTACGTTCGCGACACTATGAAAATCCCACCAAACCGCCAATTCGCCGCCAAACTTCAACCTGATATTCTTTCAGGATTTCAGCTTTTCAGAGTTTCAGCGTTTGCCGCCGCCCCTCTCTCCCCCGCAACCCCCTCACACCCCTGAAAGGCCACCCATGATCCGGACATTCTCCAGAGGGCGGAAAAGCGATTTCCTAGCATTCATTCATTCATTAGAAGTCGAAATCGAGTTGTGGCGGGTTCGGTTCGGGGAGGGTGGGTTGTTTGGTGTTTTTGGCTTTGGGGCCGCGTTTTTTCGCCTCGGGTTTGACCGAGTGGAGTTCGAGGTGCGAGAGGATCGACTTCGCGCGTTCGACGACCGGCTTCGGGAGGCCGGCGAGGCGGGCGACCTGGATGCCGTAGGATTTGTCGGCGGCGCCGGGGAGGATCTTGTGGAGGAAGATGATTTCCTCGTTCCACTCTCTAACCGCGACGTTGTAGTTGGCGACGGCGGGTTTGGTGTTCGAGAGGTCGGTGAGTTCGTGGTAGTGGGTGGCGAAGAGGGTGCGGCAGGAGGTTTGGTCGTGGAGGTGCTCGGCGACGGCCCAGGCGATGGAGAGGCCGTCGAAGGTGGCGGTGCCGCGGCCGATTTCGTCGAGGATGACGAGTGACTTGTCGGTGGCGTGGTTGAGGATGAGGGCGGTTTCGCTCATTTCGACCATGAAGGTGGACTGGCCGCGCGAGATGTCGTCGGATGCGCCGACGCGGCAGAAGATGCGGTCAACTAGTCCTATCGTAGCATCATCGGCGGGGACGCAGGCGCCGATCTGGGCCATCACGGCGATCAGGGCGATCTGGCGGATGTAGGTGGATTTGCCGGCCATGTTGGGGCCGGTGAGGATTTGGAGGCGTGCTTCGTCGGGGTCGAGTTCGGTGTCGTTGGGGACGAACTTGGTGTCGGTGAGTGTTTGTTCGAGGACGGGGTGGCGGCCGTTGGTGACGGCGAAGGTTTTGTCTTCGGTGAGGGTGGGGCGGCAGTGGCGGTGGAGTTGGGCGACCTCGGCGAGCGCGCAGAGCACGTCGATTTCCGCGACGGCGGCGGCGGTTTCCTGGAGCCGGACGAGGTGGGTGATGACTTGGGCGCGGAGCTGGGTGAAGAGCTCGGCTTCGAGTTTTTTGGCGCGTTCCTCGGCGCCGAGCACCTTGCTTTCCATTTCCTTGAGCGCGGGGGTGATGTAGCGCTCGGCGTTGGCCATGGTTTGCTTGCGGGTGTAGTCGTCGGGGACTTTGGCGAGGTGGGCGGCGGTGACTTCGATGAAGTAGCCGAAGACGTTGTTGAACTTCACCTTGAGGGAGTCGATGCCGGTGCGTTTGCGTTCGTCTTCCTGGAGACGGGCGATCCAGTCCTTGCCGCCGCGGGCGGCGTTGCGGAGTTCGTCGAGTTCGTCGTTCCAGCCGTCGCGGATGATGCCGCCGTCGCGCAGGTGGGCGGGTGGCTCGTCGACGATGGCGGCGGTGAGCAGGGTAGTGAGCTCGGTGAAATCGTGGAGGGAGGCGGTGAGTGCGATTTCGGAGTCGGTGAGGGAGTTGATGTCTTCCCTGAGGCCGGGGATTTGAGAGAGCGAGGTGGAGAGCGACTGGAGGTCGCGCGCGTTGCCGGAGTTTTGCGAGAGCCGGGAGGTGGTGCGTTCGATGTCGCGGATGCCTTTGAGGGACTCGCGGCATTTCGAGAGCAGGTAGGGTTCCTTGAGGAATGCGGCGATGATGTCCTGGCGGGTGGTGAGGGTTTCCAGATCGCGGAGCGGGTGGAGGATCCAGTCGCGCAGGAGGCGTGCGCCCATGGGGGTGGCGGTGCGGTCGAGCACGCCCAACAAGGTGTGTTGTTTGCCGGAGCGAGATTCGACGAGGTCGAGGTTGCGCTGTGAGGCGGAGTCGATGAGGACGTGGGCGACGCTTTCCCGGACGGCCGGGGTGCGGAGGTGTTCGCAGGGGCGGCGGAGCTGGTGGATGAGGTAGTGGAGGACGGCGCCGGCGGCACCGGCTGCGGCGTGGAGGTCGCCCATGCCGAAGCCGTCGAGCGAGTGGACGGAGAAGTGGTCCTTGAGGAGCTGGACGGCGTGTTCGGGGAGGAAGGTGTAGCCGTCGTAGGCGAGGGAGTTGGTGAGGTTTCCAAACTCGGCGGTCTGGTGGTCTGGGACGAGCAGTTCGGAGGGGGAGATGCGGGCGATTTCGTCGTGGAGCTGGCCGTCGTCGGCGAACTCGGCGACGGTGAATTCGCCGGTGGTGTGGTCGACGCAGGCGAGGCCGGCGGATTTTCCGTTGCGGAAGACGGCGGCGAGGTAGTTCGGCCGTTGGTCGTCGAGCAGCGCGAGGTCGTCGATGGAGCCGGGTGAGAGGATGCGGGCGATTTCGCGTTCGACGAGTTTGCCGGGTTTCGGTTCGGACGTTTGTTCGGCGATGGCGACGCGTTTGCCGGCCTTGAGCAGGCGGGCGATGTAGGACTGGGCGGCGTGGAAGGGCACGCCGCACATGGGGGTGCCGCCGCGTTTGGTGAGGGCGACGCCGAGGATGGGGGCGGCGGTTTTGGCGTCCTCGAAGAACATCTCGTAGAAGTCGCCGAGGCGGTAGAAAAGGACCATGTCCGCGGGCAGGGATTTCCGCATGGCCTGGTATTGGGCCATCATGGGGGTTTTCTTGGTGGCGGCGGGCATGGGGGGAGGTTGCAGGGTCAGATGGGGGGAATCAATGGGATTTGGGTGTGGGGAATGGGGATTTCACCGCCAAGCCGGGGATTTCACCGCCAAGCCGCCAAGGGCGCCAAGAATGGATTGAGGGAAGGGAGCTTCGCGCTTTGCTCAAGCTGGTGGGATGTTGGGGCTTGGGTTGGGGCTTGAGTTGGGGGAGTTTGGCAGAATGATTGATGGCAGAATGATTTTTTTCGGGTAGCGCCCTGCGGGCTGGTGGGGGGGATTGGGAGTGAGTTGGTGTGCTGGGCTTGGGGGCTGGGGTGCCGGGTATGGGCGGAAGACGGACGCCCCGGCGGTGCGTCCCTACCGGTGGAATGGGCGGATGTTGGGTGCTTGGGTTGGAGGGAATGGGGATTTCACCGCCAAGCCGCCAAGGGCGCCAAGAATGGATTGAGGGAAGGGAGCTTCGCGCTTTGCTCAAGCTGGTGGGATGTTGGTGCTTGGGTTGGGGGACTTGGGTTGGGGGACTTGGGTTGGGGCGTTTGGCAGAATGATTGATGGCAGAATGATTTTTTTCGGGTAGCGCCCTGCGGGCTGGTGGGGGGGATTGGGATGAGTTGGTGCGCTGGGTATGGGCTGGGGTGCTGGGCTTGGGCGGAAGACGGACGCTCCGGCGGTGCGTCCCTACCGGTGGAATGGGCGGATGTTGGGTGCTTGGGTTGGGGGGGATGAACCGTTGTGGAACGAACACGCTGCCTCCGCCGGACGGCTCGGAGAGCCGTCCCTGGTGTGCCCGGCATGGGCATGAACTTAACAATTGAAACGTATTGGACGGACTGAGTGACAGCAACCGTAGTGAAAGGCAAGGTCGCCACCGTGAGGTGAGTGAGCCGAAAGAA
>JAUTCT010000085.1 GCA_030673875.1 Verrucomicrobiota bacterium JB025
GCGCAAAGTCTGCCTGTCCCTGCTCAAGCAAGACACCACCATCAAGGACAGCCTGCGCGGCAAACGCTACCGGGCCGCACTCGATGAATCCGTCCTTGAGGGCATCCTGTTCCCGGTAAGCTCAAAGTGAGGTAGCCCTGGGCCGGATTGCTTGAAATGCCATGATTCGCCGGGCATGCAAAAAGGCCGCCCCACGGAGGGGCGGCCTTGAGTGATGGTTTTCGACCTCGGGCGTCGGGGTCAGCCGACGTTGACTTCGATGTGTTTGGGTTGTTTTTCCTCGTTCTTCGGCAGGTGCACGTAGAGCACACCTTCCTTGAAGTCCGCGCTGACCGTGCGCTGATCGGCGTCTTCGGGAAGCACGAACGTGCGGAGGAAGCTGCCGTAGCTGCGCTCGATGCGGTGGAACTTTTTGTTTTCCTCTTCTTTTTCCTGCCGGCGTTCGCCCCGCAGAACGAGGGTGCCGTTATCGACGGTCACCTTGACGTCGTCCTTGGAGATGTCCGGGAGGTCGGCTTTGATGAGGTATTCGGTTTCATCTTCGGAGATGTCCACGGCGGGGGACCAGTCGGCCCGTTCGAGGGTGGCGCAATCTCCGTTGTCGCAGCTTCCCCGGCTGAAGGCGCGGAGCAGGCGGTCGAAGTCGGTGTATGGATTCCAGTTGGATAGTGTGTTCATTGTCTTGTGTTGTTTCTGATTTGTTTGCGGACGGATGGATTGGTTTTCCGCGGAGGCCTCCGTTCGTCCGGTTCGGAGGTCGAGCGGCCGGTCTCCCTGCGGAGACATGCCGGATGATTTGAACAATGATCCATCAAGCAGGGTGCGGGCCATAGGGTTTAATGTGTTGAAGGAGAGTGGGTTGGGGAAATGCAGCGGGCTGGTGAGTGACGGATTGTCACAAGTAACAGGACAAAGTTTCACGGGATGTGGGTCAAACTGTCCGGGTTTTCGGCAAGTCCCGGGTTTTGCAGTAACATTGCTCTTTCTCTTTGCCGGTTTTTCACGTTATAACCTGCAACAGCAGAGTCTCGAAGCTCCCCCGCCGGGCTGTATCAGACGCCGTTGGCGGCGATATGGTCCGTGTGTTTTGCCGCAGATGAATGCCGGGTTCCGGCATTTGTGGCAAAAATGCGGAACCGAGGAATTGCGGCTTTGACAACCTGATAAATCGATCCTCCTGTGCAAAGCCACTGACTAACCCATTACCCTACCTCTTCCATTCACCATGAGCGAAAAAGCGAAACTAACCATTGGAGATCAGTCTTGGGAATTCGACACATTCGTCGGTTCCGAAGGAGAAAAAGCCATCGATACACGCAAGCTGAGAAGCACGACCGGCTACATTGCATACGACGATGGTTACGGCAACACGGGGTCCTGCAAGAGCGAGATCAGCTTCATTGACGGTGAAAAGGGAATTCTCCGTCACCGCGGTTATCCGGTGGAGCAGCTTGCAGAGAAAGCCGGCTTCCTGGAAACGGCGTATTTGATCATTTACGGCGAGCTGCCGACCAGGGCCCAGGCGACCAAGTTCCGCCGGTTGGTGCATGACAACACCGAGATTCACGTGGGGATCGAGAGCCATTTCGACGGGTTTCCGCCGAACTCGCATCCGATGGCGATTCTCGCCGCGCTGATCAACTCGCTCGGATGCTACTATCCGGAGCTCGCCACCAACAACCGCCAGCAGGATCTGGAGAACTTCGACACCGCGGCGCCGTTTTTGATTTCCAAGGTGCGGACCCTGGCGGCCATGGCGTATCGCACGGAGATGGGCATGCCGTTTGTCTATCCGGACCCGAACCTGCTGTATTCGCAGAATTTCCTGCACATGATGTTTTCGACGCCCTACCAGAAGTATGAGGCGAGCGAGACGATCACCCGCGCGCTCGATCTGTTCCTGCTGCTGCACGCCGACCACGAACAGAACTGTTCCACCTCGACGGTGCGGATGGTGGCATCCGGCGGAGCGAACCTGTTTGCTTCGGTTTCCGCCGGCGTCTCCGCCCTCTGGGGACCGCTGCACGGCGGTGCGAACACCGCGGTGATCAAGATGCTCCAGGCGATCCACAAGGACGGTGACGACGGCACCCGTTTCATCGAGGCGGCCAAGCGCAAGGAGGCCCGGCTGATGGGCTTCGGCCACCGCGTCTACAAGTCGTTCGACCCGCGTGCGAAGATTCTCGGCGAGGTCTGCGTGAAGGTGCTCGACGAACTCAAGCAGGAGGATCCGCTTCTGGACATTGCGCGTCGTCTCGAGCAGGCGGCGCTTGAGGACAGCTACTTCATCGAGCGCAACCTCTATCCGAACGTGGACTTCTATTCCGGGATCCTGCTCAAGGCGATCGGCATCCCGGTCGACATGTTCACGGTGATGTTCGCGATCGGCCGGATGCCGGGCTGGATTGCCAACTGGCGCGAGATCGCCAACGTCAAGGACGGCCGGATCCACCGCCCGCGGCAGATCTACACGGGGCCCGGGCCGCGCGACTTCATCCCGTTTGATGAGCGCTGAGGCCGCCGCCGACCGAATTTGAAACACGAACGACCGCGCCGGAGCGATCCGGTGCGGTCGTTTTGTGTGGCGGCGGGAACCCTAGACCTGGTGGTGGGCCCCTCCGAGAATACTATATGCCTCGTAGCCGTTGTTGGCGAGGATCCGGGCGCCGAAGTAGCTTGTCTTGCCCATTTGGCAGATGACGTAGACCGGCTTTGACCTGTCGATCTCGTCGAGGCGGCCGCGGAGCTCGGTGAGCGGGATGTTTTTCGCGCCGGGCACGGGTTTCTTCTCCGCCGAGGCGGGCGGGCGCACGTCGATGATCTGTTCGCCGGCGCTCTGCAGGTCGGCCACCGGGAGCAGCAGGCCGTCGCGCATGTTTCCGGCGGCGAAGCCGGCGACGTTGACGACGTCCTTCGCGTTGCCGAAGGGCGGGGCGTAGGCGAGTTCGAGGTGGGCGAGGTCGTCGATGGTCAGGCGTCCGCGGATCGCGGTGGCGATGATGTCGAGCCGCTTGTCGACACCGTCCTTGCCGCTGGCTTCGGCGCCGAGCACGCGGCCGTCGTCCGGCGACCACATCAGCTTCAATGTGATGGTTTCCGCGCCGGGGAAATAGCTGGCATGCGACGGGCCGTTGACCGTCACGGTCTGATAGGGGACGTCCTCCATTTTCAGCCGGCGTTCGGAGTAGCCGGCGATGCCCGCGGCGTAGTCGAACACGCGGACGATCGAGGTGCCGATGCTGCCGGGGTATTTGAGGGCCTTGTCACCGAGGTGGATGTGGTCGGCGGCGGTGCGGCCCTGGCGGTTGGCCGGGCCGCCGAGCGGGATGGCGGTGCGTTTGCCGAGGATCGGGTCCTCGGTTTCACAGACGTCGCCGACGCAATAGACATCCGGGTCGTTGGTGCGCTGCCAGGCGTCGACCACGACATGCCCGCGCGGGCCGATTTCGAGTCCGGCGTCCCTGGCGAGTCCGCTTTCCGGTCGCACGCCGATCGAGAGGATGACCAGTCCGACGTCAAGGGTTGCGCCGGAGTTGAGTTTTGCCGAGAGGCCGCTTTCGATTTCCTCGAAGCCCTGGATGCCGTCGCCGAGGATCAGGTTGATTCCCTTGTCGCGCAGCGCGTTTTCAAGCGGGCGGACCATTTCGGCGTCGACCTGCGGCAGGATCTGCGGCTGCAGTTCGACGACGCTGACTTGTTTGCCGATTTCGTGGAGTTGCTCGGCCATTTCCAGGCCGATGAATCCGGCGCCGATGATTGCCACGCTGTCGACGGATTCGACGGCCGCCTTGATGCGGTCCATGTCCTCGAGGTTGCGCAGGGTCATGATTTTCGGGCTGTCGATTCCGGGGAGTGGCGGACGGAGCGGGCTTGCTCCGGGAGCGAGGACCAGTTTGTCGTAGGAAATGGACGACTCCTCACCGGTGGCGACCGAGCGGACCTTCACCGCCTTGTTTGCGCGGTCGATGGCGATGGCCTCGGTCATGGTGCGGATGTCGAGGTTGAGCATTCCCTTGAGGCTTTCCGGTGTTTGCACGGCGAGTTCCTCGCGGTCCGGGATGTCTCCGCCGATGTGATAGGGGAGTCCGCAGTTGGCGAACGAGACGTCCGGCCCGCGTTCGAGGACGATGATCCGGGTGTGTTCCGAGTGCCGGCGTGCGCGTGCGGCCGCCGACGCTCCTCCGGCGACGCCGCCGATGACTAACAGTGTGTTGGGTTGCTTTTGCATGTGTGTGATGGAATGGTGGATTGGTTTGGATCTGTGAATTGTGGTTCAGGACTCGTCCGCTGGATGCAGGGTCTGGTTCATCATGAGGCAGAAATGGTTGAGCGCGGATTGATCCATCGTGAAGAGCACCTTGTTGCCCTCGTTGCGTGCCGTGAGCAGGCCCGCCCGCTTGAGTTCGTTGATGTGCCGGGAGCATGCCGGTTGGGAAAGCGGGAGGGCGGCGACGATGTCCATGCACGGGACTTCCCGTTTTCCCGCGAGAAATCTCAGAATGCAGATGCGGGCGGGGTGGGAGAGGGCCTTCGCGAATGCAGCCATCCGCACGGACGACTCTTCGAAGGCTTCAAGTTTTGCGATCGGCATGTATCGCAAATATCAGATATAGAATATAGCGACAAGGGAAAATCCCGGGCGTGGATGGGAGGGCGATCAAGTCAGGGGGGAACGCCTGATCAATTCGGCAGCAGAACCACTGATGGCACTGAAATCACTGAGTGTTCGCTGTCTGGGAAGGCATGGCGCGCCGAAGTTCCCGCGAGTTGGGAGTTCTCCATCCTTAAATGTCTTAAGAAATCAGAGCAATCCGGCTCATCAGTCTCAATCCGTGGTTCTTGCCGGATCCTCTTGAGTGAGTGGTTCCCTGGCGTGGGCGGCTGGTTCGGCTGGGTGTGAGGGTGGTGAATGGTGGCGGGGGAGGTGGAGGATATGCGGAAATTCGGTCGATAACTACGCGATCGCGTGATGCCGGATGTCCGAAAATGGGATAAGGTTTTCTTGTCGTTGCGAGCGAGCCCCCCCAATTGATTCGCTCGAGCGACAAGCCCCCCAAAGAGATCCCCCCCGAAAAGATCCCCCCAAGACAAAGTCGGCGGATGTGAAGGTGTTTCCCCCCTTTCGCGTCCGCCGATTTCTTTTGTCCTGAGCGAGTGTTGAGTGGGAAGCAGCACGAGCGTCGGCCGGGGAGGTGGGGAGGTGGCGGGAGTTCTCCGGATGGATGCAAACGCGGAGTTGTCCAGCGACAATTAGAAATTCCCTCAGCGACAATTAAAACTGACCACCGACGACA
>JAUTCT010000086.1 GCA_030673875.1 Verrucomicrobiota bacterium JB025
GCAAACTTCGCCATCAACACCTACACCCTGGCCTACAACGCCGGCGCCAACGGAACCATCTCCGGAACCACTCCCCAGACCGTCGACCATGGCACCGACGGCAGCGCCGTCACCGCCGTGCCCGACGAAGGCTACAGCTTCGCCAACTGGAGCGACGGCCTCACCGACGCCACCCGCAGCGACCTCAACGTCACCGGCGACCTCGCAGTCACCGCAAACTTCGCCATCAACACCTACACCCTGGCCTACAACGCCGGAGCCAACGGAACCATTTCCGGAACCACTCCCCAGACCGTCGACCATGGCACCGACGGCAGCGCCGTCACCGCCGTGCCCGACGAAGGCTACAGCTTCGCAAACTGGAGTGACGGCCTCACCGACGCCACCCGCAGCGACCTCAACGTCACCGGCGACCTCGCAGTCACCGCAAACTTCGTCATCACCTACACCGCCCATGAAAACTGGCGCTTCCTCCACTTCGGGAGCTACGACAACTCCGGCACCGCGGCCGACGACTACGACGCCGACTCCGACGGCCTCGTCAACCTGATCGAATACGCCACCGGAACCGATCCCAACAGCCCGAATGGCTCGCCCGTCCGGATCCGCCCGTCATCCACCATCAACGGCGAACTGGAACTCATCTTCGACCGCATCGACGACCCCGCGCTTGTCTACACGGTCGAATCCACCAGCGACCTCTCGACCACCACCTGGAGCCCCGTGTGGACCGGCACCGGAACCGCCACGGAATCCGTCACCATCCCGGAATCCCTCTGGCCCGCCGGTGAATCCCGCCGGTTCTTCCGGCTCGGCGTGAGCTACTAAATACCAAGTAGCACCGCCCCGCCCGACACCCGCAAGCCATCACCCGCAGGACCGTCGTGCCGCCGTCATCTCACGCTTCCCGGAAAACTCAGCGGGTCCAGCGGATCGCTCAGGAACCCGAACTCGTCGCCATTGCTCCAGCCGTCGCCGTCATGGTCCCCGCCGAACGCCGCCTCCCCGATGCCCGCCGTGTTCGGCAGTGTCTCGTGGATCCACGCATGGTAATTTCCCGTCACCGTTCCCGCCTCATACGCCCCGATGTCCGCCGTCCCCGCGATCGGAAATCCCCGCTGCCCCCCCGTCGCGGCACTCCCGGACGACGCGTCCAGCGCCGAGCCATCGACCGTCAGCGCATCCACATCAGCGATCTGGATCTCGCTGGCCAAAATGATCGACATCCCGTCCAACCCCGCGTCAAAAGTGATCTCATCCGCACCCGGAGACACCGCCGCATCCGCAAAGGCCTGCCTCAGCGATCCCGCTCCCGAGTCCGCCGCACTCGTCACATTGAAAACCGCCGCATGCACCCCGCACAACGGCACAACCGAAGACACTGCAATCCAGAAAGCCCTCATCATCTCATCGGGTTGATTTCAAAAACTCATCATCCACACATCAGTCGAAACCATATCAATGATCCGGAGTTGAACTCATCACAAGTCATTTCGGAATCTTCTATCTGTAATTGAAGATCAAACTCCCCCGGCCTTAACGGAAAATTAACACGCATTCGTTTGACCCCGTCCCGCGGCCCTGGCGATCATGCGCCCCATCACAATTGGGACATTCAAGCCATGAAACACCTCCGATCCACGTTCCTCGCCAGCTGCTCGCTTCTCGCGCTTTCCTCCTCTTCGTTCGGATCCGTGATCGCCTTCTGGGACTTCAACGATGGCTACGTCGTGCCGGATGAAAGCCCGCAGATCGTCCACAGCGCCAGCATCGGCTCCGGCACGATCTATCAACAACGCGCGGACACCGACGGCAACGGCAAGGACGGCATCGCATTCACCGACACCGAAAACGGCATCGACGTCAGCGACGGCCAGGCCATGGCATGGGACGACATCGCGAAATCCGGCGACAACGACGCCGAGTTCTTCATCGTCTTCTCCACCGCCGGCTACACCGACATCACCATCTCCTTCGACCTGCGCGGCAATGACGGCATCATCCCCGGCTACGACCTCAAGTTTTCCCTCGCCACCATCGAGGACGTCACCGACCCCGGCGACGTGGTCGGAACCATCAAGGACTTCGCCGACGGCATCTCGTCGGAAATCTACAACAACCAATCCGTCAACGCCACCGCCTCCTACAGCCGGATCGTCGTGGACCTGAGTGCGACCACCGAGTTGAACGACGAAAGCTACGTGGTGCTGCGTTTCGACGACTGGCAGAACGGAACCGGCAACGATGACATGCGCATCGACAATCTGCTGATCACCGGAACCCCGGTTCCCGAACCCTCCGGAATCCTGCTCGGAGCACTCGGACTGCTCGGCCTCCTGCGCCGCCGCCGGCGCTGATTTCCACCGGCACCGCCCCCGACGGCCGCCTCGGATCGGCACCAGCCCTGCCCCGGATCCGCCCGGATCCGGCCACCCCGCCATGCCCTCACCAGGCCCCAGCGGAATAAAATCCGTCCCATGGCGTTTTTCTTCCAAAAGATCCGCCCTCGGTCCACCGTATCGCCTCCACCGATGGGATTCACAAAAACAATCAGCTGCGCCGGACTCTGCCTCGCCATGACATGTTGCGAATCATGGCGATTCTCCACCCCTGTTTCCGACCTCTCCATCCGCACGCCCGGAACATGGCGGGCCGCATCCCAGGGCACGGAAGGCAGAATTTCCACCGGCTGGCTGAGCGACTTCAACGACCCGGACCTCACCCGCACCGTCCACGAAGCACTCGCACACAACCGGGACCTCAAGGTCTCCGCGGCACGCATGAAGGAGCTCAAGCAGCTGGTCATCGTCGCCAAAGCCCGTAAAAAACCCGGCCTCAACCTTTCCAACCGCAGCTCCACCACCTCGGATGCCGACCAAAGCCACTCGCTCAACCTCTCCGCCTCATGGGAACCCGACCTCTGGGGCCGCCTCGCAAACCTGAGCAACGCCGCCGAATCCGACGCCTACGCCGCCGTCGAGGACTTCCGCGCCGCCCGCCTCTCGCTCGTCGCAAATACCGCCAAAGCATGGTGCAACCTGATCTCCGCCGAACAGGAACTCAGCCTCGCCAACCTCACCCTCGAATCCTACTCGAAAAACCTCCGCATCGTCGAACGCACCTACAAAAGCACCGGCGACGGCGCACTCGACATCCAGTTTTCCCGCACCAACGTCTCGTCGGCAAAACGCTCGGTGGAAACCAGCACCTACGCACGCGACGAAGCCGCACGCGCTCTCGAACTCCTGCTCGGCCGCTACCCGGCCGGAACCGAACGCAACCGGCGCGAACTCCCGACCATGCGCCAGTCCGTCCCCGCCGGCCTGCCCGCCAACCTCCTCGACCGCCGCGCCGACCTCTCCGCCGCCCGCGCCGACCTGTTCGCCTCCGCCGAGCGCGCCGAGGCCGCCCGCAAGGCCCTGCTCCCCTCGTTTTCCCTCACCGCCACCGGCGGCTCATCCAGCTCCAAACTCACCCAGCTGCTCGACCCCCACGAACTCGCACTCACCATCGCCGAAAACCTCACCCAGATCATCACCGACGGCGGCGAAACCGCAGCCCAGGCACGCGCCGCACTCGCTCGCAACGAAGCCCAAATCCACAGCTACACCCAAACCGCACTCGAAGCATTCCAGGAAGTCGAATCCGCCCTCGCCGCCGACCGCTCGCTCGCCATCCAGGAAAAACACCTCGCGTCCGAACTCAAACAGGCCGCCCTCGCCGAAAGACAGGCCGAACGCGACTACTCCGAAGGCGTGAACTCGAACATCCTCTCCATCCTCGAAGCCCAACGCCGCGCCAACAACGCACGCGCCAGCATGATCCGCCTCCGCAACAACCGCCTGCAAAACCGAATCGACCTCCACCTCGCACTCGGCGGCGACTTCCAAACCACCCCATTCAACCAGTAAACCGAACTTTCCCGCATTTTCCCGATACAACGCAAGATTCCCATGCGTAACTGAGAATACCTCAACCTCACGCAGTCGCACCTTCGCACCTTCCATCCATGCTCTCCCGTATTCTTGCTCCATTACTCATCCTCGTGCTCGGCTTTGGTGCGTGGAAATGGCTCGGCATACCCGTTGAAGAGCCTAAACCCACGCGCCACGAACGCAAACGCCTGAAAACCGAAAAGGAAATCATCAACATTTCCGACTACCCGGTGATCCTCAAGACCCAGGGATCGGTGCGCGCCCACCACCAGACCACGCTCACCCCGCTCGTCTCCGGCACCATTTCCAAAATCCATCCCCGCTTCGAGGACGGCGCGTTCTTCAACGAGGGCGACGTGCTCGCGGAACTCGATCCCGCGGACCTCACCGCCGCGCTCACCGCCGCGGAGTCCGCTCTCGCCCGCGCCGAAGCCTCCCTCGCCAGGGAAGAAGCCCTCGCCAAACAGGCACAACTCAACTGGGACGACCTCGGCTACGAGGAAAAACCGTCACCCCTCGTGCTCCGCATCCCCCAACTCAAGGAAGCCAACGCCGCCGTCACCTCGGCCCAGGCCAACCTCGAACAGGCACAACGCAACCTCGAACGCACGAAAATCCGCGCCCCCTTCGACGGTCGCGTCAAAACCCGCATCGTCGGCCTCGGCCAAGCCGTCGGCGCAACCACCCCGCTCGGCGAAGTCTTCGCCTCGGACTTGGCGGAAATCCGCCTGCCCCTCTCCGCCGGCCAGCTCCGCTTCGTCAAACTCCCCTCGCGGGAAGGCGACTCGCCCGTCCCCGTGGAACTCACCGATGCCATCGACGAAAAGGACGGCCCCGCCAAAAACACCTGGAAGGCCACCATCGTCCGCACCGAAGGCGAACTCGACGAACGCTCGCGCGAACTCTTCGCCATCGCCCGCATCGAGGACCCCTTCGGCCTCAAGTCCGGCAACCCCGAACTCCGCATCGGCCAACCCGTCCGCGCCGACGTGCAGGGCATCGTGCTCAAGGACGTCTTTGCCATCCCCCGCAACGCAGTCCGCGGACTCAACACCATCTACCTGATCGACCAGGAGGAACTCCGCCTCCGCCGCACCGAAGTGGCTCCCGTCTGGACCACCCCGGATACCCTCGTCATCCGGGATGGCCTCGAACAAGGCGAATGGCTCGCCACCTCGAACCTGCCATGGGCACCCAACGGCGCCCCGGTCCAAATCATCGAACCGATCCAGGCAATCGAAGCCGGAGGACTCATCACCGGCAGCGCACCGGAAAACGAAGAATCCTGAGACCCGCCGCCCTGGTGGCAAAATCCCTCCCGCCACCCTGGTGGCAAAATCCCTCCCGCCGCCCATATTGTGGCCCGCCGCCCCTGCGACGGACCTCCCGCGGCCATCCTGAACCACCGGCAGCTCAGCCGTCCTTTCTCAACGCGGCGGCGTAGAATCCATCGAAGCCGAACCGCGCCGGAGACACGTTCAACTCCTCCAGCAGGGAAAACCCGCCGTGTTCCAGCAGGCACTCGACCGCCGCACGGTTTTCGGAGGGAAGCACCGAACACGTCGCATACACCAAGGTGCCGCCCGGCTTGAGCATCTCCGGATACGTCAGCAACAACTCCTTCTGAATGCCCTGCACCCGCTTGAGCTGCGCCGGCTTGAGCCGCCATTTGAGATCCGGCTGGCGTTTCAAGGTTCCCAGCCCCGAACACGGAGCATCGATCAACAATCGGTCGCCCACCTCGCGGAAATCCTGCGGCGTGCTCTCAATGATCGGCTTGGTCACCACACACCGCGCCTTCGCCCGTTTCGCCCGCCGTTCCAGCTCGCCCAGCTTCCGGCCATCCACATCCATCCCATACACCCGGCCCGTGTTGCCCATCAGCGCGGCCAGATGCAGCGCCTTTCCGCCGGCCCCCGAACAGGCGTCGATCACTCGCTCCCCCTCCTCCGCACCCAGCATCGGAGCGATCATCTGCGACCCCGCATCCTGGATCTCAACCCGTCCTTCCGTCCTCAGCGGCTTCGGCAGCACCTTGCCGGCCTCCAGCACCAGCGCGTCCGGCACACCGGGAACCAGCTCGGTGGTCACCCCGTTGGCCTCCAGCCACTCCTGCGTCTCGTCCAGTGATCCCGCCAGCGTGTTCACCCGCAGGTAAACCCGCGCCCGCTGGTTCAACGCGCGGATTTCATCCGCCCACGCATCGCCGAGTTCGGACTCCCCGAGCGCATCCAGCCAATCCGGGATCGACTCCCGCACCGCACGCGGCTGATCCGCCAGGCTCGCTTCCCGCGCCGTCATTTCCTCCGCGCTCACCCCCTTGTATCTCCACCACTCCGGCAGCTCGTAGCCCATCCTCACCCACTGCGCCGCGCATAACGCCACCGCCTCTTCGGAATCCGCCAGAAACCCGAGCGCACGCCGCCAACGCACCACCTCAAACACCGTCTCCGCCACAAACCCGCGGTCGCGCTTCCCCCATTTCTTGTTCGCCTGAAACACCGCCGCCAACTCGTGGTCCAGCACCTTGTGTTCCTTGAAAACAGTCTTGCAAATCCCTGCGGCGGCGTCAGCCAAAAATCGGTGCATCCTCATCGCCGGCCACCCCACTCGATTTCAGCCCCGCATGCAAACCAAACACGTCAACCGGCCAGCACCGACCACAGAATCCCCGCGGCAATCGCTGATCCGATCACCCCGGAAACGTTCGGCGCCATCGCATGCATCAGCAGGAAGTTGTTCGGATCGCTCTCACGCCCGATCATCTGCACCACCCTCGCCGAGTCCGGAACCGCGGATACCCCGGCCGCCCCCACCAGCGGATTGATCTTCTCCTTCAAAAACAGATTCATGAACTTCGCGAACAGCAACCCGCCCATCGTCGCCACACAAAACGACAAGGCACCAAGACCGAAAATCAACAGCGACTGATGCGTCAGAAACCCCTTGTTCACCAGCACTCCGTCGATCTCGACCATCCGCACCGCCTGCGTGCTCGCACCCACCGCAAACCCCAGCAGAATCGTCACAATGTCGATCATCGCGTTGCGCGCGGAGTTCGCCAACCGGTCCGTCACCCCGCACTCCTTGAGCAGATTCCCGAAAAACAACATGCCCAGCAACGCCATCGACCCCGGTGCAATCATCGCGCAAATCAGAAACGCCGCGATCGGGAAAATGATCCGCACCCGCTTCGGCACCTGCTTCGGCGGCTTCATCCGGATCAACCGCTCTTCCTTGGTGGTCAGCAGCTTCATGATCGGCGGCTGAATCACCGGCACCAGCGCCATGTAGGAATACGCCGCTATCGCAATCGCACCCAGCAAATCCGGTGCGAGTTTCGCCGAGAGAAAGATCGCCGTCGGACCGTCGGCCCCGCCGATGATGCCGATCGCCCCAGCCTCCTGCGCATTGAATCCAAGTGCCAGCGCCCCCAGAAACGTCAGGAATATCCCCACCTGCGCCGCCGCACCCAACAACACCAGCTTCGGATTCGAAAGCATCGTGGAAAAATCCGTCATCGCCCCGATCCCCAGGAAAATCAACGGGGGAAACACCCCTTCCTTCACCCCGAAGTAAATGTATCTCAACACGCTGCCCTCGTCATACACCCCCAGTGGCATGTCCGGCAGGTAGGGAATGTTCCCCACCAGCACGCCGAATCCGATCGGCACCAGCAACAACGGCTCATAGTCCTTGGCGATCGCCAGCGTGATGAAAACAATCCCGACCACCAGCATCACCCCGTTGCCCCAGGTCATCCTGGCGAAACCCGTCGATTCGAGAAATTGGAACAACTGCGTCATTTCAACTCTACCAGTTCCTGTCCCTGACTCACCGGATCCCCCACCTTGACGAGGACCTTGTTCACCGTGCCGTCGCGCGGCGCATCGATCCGGTTCTCCATCTTCATCGCCTCCATCTTGAGCAGGGCGCTCCCCGCCTTCACCTCGTCACCCTCCTTCACATACACTTCCAGCACCGCTCCCGGAATCGGCGCCGTCACGTGATCCGCCACCCCCACCGCCGCCATGTTCGGCGCACTCGTCACCTGCGGCGCGGACTCCGTCGTCCCGCGCTGGGCCGACGGAGACGGACGCCGGTTCGGTTTCCCTTTCCGGTGGATGCTCTGGATGTCGACCACATACGGCTCCCCGTCGACCTCCATCTCGGCCCGGCTGCCCGAGAGATTCTTCAGGGTGATCACGTAATCGTGCCCGTTTACCTTCAAGTGATATTCCTTCATCGCTGGACCTTTCTCATCGGAACGTGGGTGGATAGCGTGTGCAGCTGGCTGAAGATCTTCCACTTCGCATCCTCCGGCCGCCGGCGGATCGTGATCCGTTGCAAGGCGCTGCCATCCTCCGGCGTGAGCGCGTCCTGGAGCACCATCACGATCGCCACCGCGATCTCCCCGTCATTCGACTCATCCTCCGGTTCCTCCGCCTCCCCATCCCGCTCCGCTCTCGCCGAGCGCAGCCCATCCAGCATCTCCAGCACCCGCGGCAGCCAGAAAATCATCACGCTCACCATCGCAAGACCGAGAAACACAATGGACATCCCGGTGATGGAAATCGCCACCCCATCGCTCTTCACGATGTTGTCCAGGTCGAATCCAATCGTCATCATCATCATGGCGGCTCTCTCTACAGTGGCAGGTTGCCGTGTTTCTTCAGTGGTTTGCGGACCTGCTTGTTCTCCAGCATGCTCAGGGCCTTGATAATCCGGAACCGCGTGTTGCACGGACGGATGATGTCATCCACATAGCCCCGCCGCGCCGCAACATACGGATTGGTGAAATTCTCCGCATACTCCTTCTCCCGCTCCCGGAGCTGCTTCTTCGCCTCCTCCGGATCATCGAGCTCCCGCAGCTCGCCAGCATAGAGAATCTCGGCCGCGCCGCTCGCCCCCATCACCGCGATCTCCGCGGTCGGCCACGCGTAGTTGATGTCGCCGCCCAGATGCTTCGAGTTCATCACACAATACGCACCGCCATACGCCTTGCGGGTGATGATTGTGATCTTCGGAACCGTCGCCTCGGCAAACGCATACAACAACTTCGCCCCATTGCGGATGATCCCGCCATACTCCTGCACCGTCCCGGGCAGGAATCCCGGAACGTCCTCGAAAACAACGAGCGGAATGTTGAAGGCATCGCAAAACCTCACGAAACGCGCCCCCTTGATCGACGAATCATTGTCCAGCGTGCCCGCGATGTGCGCCGGATTGTTCGCCACTATCCCCACCGATCGCCCGCCATACCGCCCGAAACCAACCACCAGATTCGGCGCAAACCCCGGCTGAATCTCAAAAAATATCGCATCATCCACCGTCTCCTGAATCACATCCTTGATGTTGTAAGCCTCGTTCGGATTCGCCGGAATGAGCTGGTCCAGATAATCCGACATGCGCTCCGGCGGATCATTGCTCTCCACCAGATCGGACGTCTGCAGGTTGTTCTGCGGCAGAAACGACAGCAGATCGCGCACCGCGTTCAACGCGTCGTCCTCCGTGGCATACGAGAGATGCGCCACCCCGCTCCGCGTCGTGTGAATCTTCGCCCCGCCCAGCGTCGCCGTGTCCACCTCCTCGTGGGTCACCGCCTTCACCACCTTCGGCCCCGTCAGGAACATGTAGCTGCTGTCCTCAACCATCAGCACAAAATCCGTCAGCGCGGGCGAATACACCGCACCTCCCGCACACGGCCCCATGATGCACGAAATCTGCGGAATCACCCCGGAGGCATCCACGTTGCGCTGAAAAATCTCGGTATAGCCCGCCAGACTCTCGATCCCTTCCTGAATCCGCGCGCCGCCGGAATCATTGAGCCCGATCACCGGCGCACCGTTGGTCATCGCCATGTCCATGATCTTGCAGATCTTCTCCGCCACGGTTTCCGATAGCGATCCACCCAGCACCGTGAAATCCTGGGAAAACACATACACCAGACGACCGTCGATCGTCCCGTATCCGGTCACCACACCGTCGCCGGGAAACACCTCGTCCTGCATCTCGAAGTCCGTGCAACGGTGCGTCTTGAACATGTCGAACTCCTCAAAACTGTCGGCGTCCAGCAACCTCTCCAACCGCTCGCGCGCAGTCAGCCTGCCCTTCGCATGCTGGCGGTCGATCCGCCTCTGGCCACCGCCAAGCCGCGCCTGGGCCCTGAGCTCCGCCAGCTTCGCCAGCCTCTCGCCCGTCGCGTGCGGACCCGCCTCCTTGTTCTCAGCCACGACGCTCCCCTTTCTCCTCAAATTCTCCTGCGCGCGGATCGTTTCCGTTGCTCTCGCAACGCCGCGCCATCTGGCATTCAAGCATGGCGGTCTGGGTTGGGTTTTGGGTTGGGTCCCGGGTTGGGTTTTGGGTTGGGTTCCGGGTTTGAACAAACGGCAGTGAAGACACTCCCTATCCGATAGCAGCCAACACAAAACCGCCCCGGCAAACAAGTACGAAACCAAAGATTCCGCCCCACGCGCGCCGGATTCCGCCGGATTTTCCGCCCCGCTCGCCACCGCCTCCGCCCGCCCCTAAAACGGCCAGATCAGCGGAATCAACGTGCACGCGATCACCCAGCACAACACGTTCAACGGAACCCCAACCCGCTGGAAATCAGTGAACTTGTAGCCGCCGGGACCGTAAATCATCATGTGGGTCTGGTAGCCCATCGGCATCGCGAACGCACAGGAAGACGCCACCGTCACGCCAATGACAAACGGCCGCGGATTCACTCCCAACTCCACCGCCATCGTCACCGCTATCGGAATCATCATCACAGCGGTCGCGTTGTTAGACAAAACCTCCGTCAGAACCAGCGTCAGCAGAAACACCAGCCACAGCATCACCATCGGCAGATTCTCACGACTCACCAGATTGCCCGTCCCCTCCAGCAACCCGTGCGCCAGCCACTCCGCCGCGCCCGTGTTCTGCATCGCCATCCCCAGTCCTAACAATCCATACAGCATCAGCAACACCTGCCAGTCGATGCTCGCATACGCATCGCGCGGCGTGACCACCCGCAGCCACATCAGGCACAAGGCCCCGACAATCGCCGCAAAGTGAATCGGAATCACCGGAAAATCCGGATTCATCCGGTTCAGCGAGTCCGTCACCGTCGCCGTCGCGACCACGCCGATCAGCACCGCCCAGGAAATCACCACATGCAGCCGCCGGCCGCGGCGCGCTTCCGGCTCGTCGTCATCCTCCTCCTCGTCGGGAGAATCGGTCATCACGAAATCACGCGTCGCCTCCAGCTCGCCGAGGTTGTTCCTCGCCGTGATGACCAGCAGCGTGTCACCCACCGTCATCGGCAACTCGGCAATCCGGCTGGTGATGTTGAGGCCGTCCCGGTGCATCGCCAGCACCACGCAGTTGTATTTCTGGCGGAAATCCGCGTTGGCCAGCGTTTGCCCCAGCAGCGAACTCTCCTCCCGCACGACCAGTTCGGAAACAATGCCGTCCACCGTCGAAAGCACCTTGGCGGATATCGTCGCAAACAACTCCTTCGGCTTCGCCGCCCGGCCGCGCCTGCGGTGGAGCGCCACCAGAAACCGGTCGTTCTTCTTCACCGTGATCTTCGATAGCGGAAGCATCACCCGCGCTCCGCCGCGCCGCACCTCCATGATGTGGATGCCCGCCCCAAGATCTCCCAGCATCGTCTCCGTCACCGGTTTCCCGATGATCTCCGAATCGCCCTCGATCAGCAGATGATACAGCGTCGTCGTCCGGTGGTCGATCTCCAGACTGCCCGTGATCGATGATCGCGCGGGGATGATCTTCGGACCGAAAATCGCCAGATATCCAATCCCCGCCACCGCAACGGGCAAACCAATCGGTGCCAGCTCGAACATCGACATCGGCGCCACATTCAGGTCCCGCAGCGCACCATTCACGAGCAGGTTGGTCGACGTGCCGATCAGCGTGCACATCCCGCCCATCACCGACGCATAGGACAGCGGCATCAGCAGCTTAGACGCCGCGATCTGCTTGGAACGGGCGAAACCCAGCGTCACCGGCAGCAGCATCGCCACGATCGCCGTGTTGTTCATCCACGCACTGAAAAACGCCGAAACCACCGAAAATGCCAGAATCGCCGACGCGGTGTTTCCGCTCAGCTTGTCCTGCAAGGCCTTGCCCATCCGGTCGACCGCCCCGGACTGCTCCAGCGCCCCGCCAATCACAAACAACGCACCAATCGTCAACGGCGCCTCATTCTGGAAAACCAGCGCCATGCTGTCCATGTCCACCAACCCCAGCGCCGTGACCAAACACAAAATCGAGAGCGCCAGCACGTCGGGCGGCGCCCACTCGCGAACAAAGGCGATCAGCGTGAGGGCGATCACCGCCAGCATGAGTGCGATCTGAAGTGTCATGAACGTGGCCGCCCCGCGTCGGGATGCGGGCCCCCATTGCACTGCCAGCCGGGTTTTGGCAAGCCTCTCTCGATCGCAACCCCATGCACGAACCCGCTTGCCCGGCCACCCCGCACGCGCCAGCATCCCCCATGCATTACCCATGGGTGTCGACCAATCTGGCGATCTCCGCGGACGGCAAAATCACCTCCGCCGCCCGCCGGCCGTCCGGATGGACCTCCCGCGAGGACCACGCCCGCCTCCTCGAACTCCGCCAACACGCCGACGCCCTGCTTGTCGGTCGCGCCACCTTGCTCGCCGACCACATGCGCCTGACCGTCCCCGGCCGGCCAATCCAACCGCTCCGCTGCATCGCCAGCCGCACCGGAGACATCCCGCCCGACCACCCGGTCTTCCATCCCGGCGGCGGCCCCGTCCACATCCTCGCCACCGACGCCCCCCCGCAATCACTGCGCAATCTCCCCGCAACCATCCACCACCAAACCCTCGACCATTTCCTCAAATCCCTCCACACCGACCACCGGGTCGCCACCCTCCACTGCGAAGGCGGCGGGGAAATCATCCGCCGGCTCGCCGCGCTCGACGCCATCGACGAATTCCACCTCACCCTCGCCGGACACACCCTCTTCGGCGCGGCCGACAGCCCGACCTGCACCGGCATCCCCGCAGGGTTCCTCCCGCATTCGCTCGCCTTCGAGCTCACGCACTTCGACCCCCGCCCCGACCTCGGCGAGTGCTTCCTCAGCTACCGGCGCTTGAGAACCACAGGCGACGCCCCCTCATCACGGGAAACTCCGCCCGACACCCCGCCTCAATGACCCGTCTCGTGGTCGTCCCCGTCGTGATGCTCCGCAGCACCGCCATCGTGGTCGGCCGCATCCTGACCCTCGTGACCACCGCCATGCGCGCCATGGCCTTCATGCAGTTGTTTCGTCCCACCGGGCCCATCGAACTCCTGGCGTTCACAGGAAACACCAACAAAAAACACAGCCGCGACGAACAGAAAGAGTGGTTTCATCGGGCGGTTTCTTAGCCCCTCACCCCGGAAACGCAACCTTTCTGCTCCGAAAAATCCACATCTCACGCGTTTTTCAACCACTTCGCCACCGCCTCCGCCGCCCGTGCGTGCGCCCCCTCGCCTCCCAGCATCGCCGTCACCTCGGACAACTCGGCCCGCAGGGCATCCCGCTTCGCCGGACTCTCCAGATATCCGCGCAGACAATCCGCAACCGCCACCGGCTCCGCCGCATCCTGAACCATCTCCTCCACCACCTTCCGGTTCGCCAGAATATTCACCAGCCCGATGAACTTGATCTTCACCACCATCCGCCCGATCGCATACGTCACCGGCGCCAGTCGATACACCAGACAATACGGCAGCCCGTAAAACGCCGCCTCCAGCGTCGCCGTCCCGCTCGCAATCACCGCACAACACGCCCGCTGCATCAGCGAATGGCTGCTCCCCGTCTCCAGTTTCACCAGATCCCCGGCCCCCGCATCCTCCAGCAAGCCCCGGATCTGCCCCGCCAACTCCGGCGACGCCGCCGGAACCTCGAATTCCAAATCCCCCCGCCACTCGTGCAGCCGCTTCGCCGTCTCCACCATCATCGGAAACAAGCGCGCCACCTCACGCTCCCGGCTACCCGGAAACAAACCCACCAAATTCTCCCGCCGCGCCCCCTCCGGCAGCCGCTCCGCTGACAACTCGTCCACCAGCGGGTGCCCCACAAACGACGCCTTCAGCCCCGCCTTGGTGAAAATCTCCGGCTCAAACGGCAACAGGCACAACATCTCGTCAAGCAACCGCACCATCTTCGGAATCCGCCGCTT
Organism: Verrucomicrobiota bacterium JB025; assembly: GCA_030673875.1. Taxonomy (GTDB): domain Bacteria; phylum Verrucomicrobiota; class Verrucomicrobiia; order Verrucomicrobiales; family Akkermansiaceae; genus Luteolibacter. Next base: position 14,135 of record JAUTCT010000086.1, read on the forward strand.
GTTCCACGCCCACACCTGCGGGCTGATGTAATACACAATCCTCGTCTCCGGACACTCCCGCTTCACCGCCTCCGCAAATCGCAGGTTGAACCCCGGATAATCAATCAACAACAACACATCCGGCCGAAACTCCTTCAGCTCCCCCAACATCGTGTGAAACCGCTCCTTGAAATACCCATACCGCTTCAGCACCTCCACCACACCCATCACCGCCGCATCCGCCACCCAGTCGTTCAACCCGTGCCCCGCCACCTCCGCCATCTTCGGACCACCCGCACCGTGAATCTCCACCGCAGGAACCATCCCTTTCAGCGCGCGCAACAACCCCGCACCATGAGCATCGCCGCTCAACTCGCCAGCCACCACATACAAGCGCTTCGACATGGCGCCGAAACTAATTCCACCAACCACCATTGGCGATGCGAAATCAGCAATTTTCCGCAGAAATCAGGAAAATCGTCCTTCGCGAGGACTTCCGGATTGATTTCGACGCCGCCCCCGCTTTGATCGGGCTCCGCGCAAATTGCCGCACTTTTATTATGCCCGACGATCAACCAGAATCCGCCGCGCCTCTCGCAGAAATCTCCCACGGGCCCAGTGCCTTTGATGAGTTTCTGGAACGCAACCAGAAGAACCTCATCATCGCCGCCATCGTCATCGCCCTCGGTGTCGCCGCATTCGTCGTCTGGCAGGGCGTCGAACAAGGCAACCAGGAAACCGCCGGCGCCGAACTCAACAAGGCCGGCAACCTCGCCGAACTCCAGACCGTGCTCGAAAACCACCCGGACTCCAAAGCCTCCGGCAGCGCCGCCGTGCTGCTCGCCAACCAACAATGGACCGAAGGCAAACAGGACGAAGCCATCTCCACCCTCAAGGACTTCATCGCCGCCAAACCCGACCACAGCGCCATCCCCGCCGCAATGGCATCCCTCGGCGCAAAACTCATGAGCCAGGGCAAATCCAGCGAAGCCGCCGAAATCTTCAGCCAACTCGCCGATGACCCCGCCGCACGCTACATCGCTCCCTACGCACTGATCTGCCTAGGCGACATCGCCAAAGCCGCCGGCGAAACCGACAAGGCCGAAACCTCCTACTACAAGGTCACCACCGACTTCTCGGACAGCCAGTTCGTCAGCGCCGCCAACGAACGCATCTCCACCCTCAAGGCCACCCCGCCCGTCGAAATCGACCCCCCGGCCACCCCGGAAACCACCTCCGCGGACATCGAGGCCGCCCTCAAGGCCGCCGCCGACAACATCGACACCTCCAGCGACTCCCCGCTGCTCGACGCCATGACCACCGGCGCCACCATGGAGGAAGCCATCGACTCAACCCCGGCCACCGACAACCCGATGCTCGACGCCATCTCCGGCGACTCATCACCACAACCCGAGCCCGCCGAAACCACTCCGGAACCCTCGGAACAGTAATCTCTATCTATTTGACATCCATTTAACCCCAACCAATCTAATTACCGTGTTCAAGAAAGTCATCGGCCAAGACAGCCATAGCCACGAAACTCAACGCCCACCCGCCCCGGCTCCTCCCGCACCCCAAGCCGCACCCGCTCCCGTCCAACCACAGCAGGCAGCCCCGGTCTCCCACGCGCAACCCGCACCCTCGTCAACCCAGGGCGCCATGCGCAACGTGCTCTCCACCGACGTCGAAATCAACGGCATCGTCATCTTCAACGACGACCTCGTCGTCGACGGCAAAATCGAAGGCGAAATCGCCTCCACCGGCAACCTCACCATCGGTGAAAACGCCAACATCAAGGCCGAAGTCAAAACCGGAACCATCGTCGTCTACGGCAAGGTCCACGGCAACCTCACCGCCACCGAGCGCATCGACCTCAAGGCCAGCGCAGAAGTCGTCGGCGACATCACCACCAAGACCCTCTCCATCGAATCCGGCGCCGTCTTCGTCGGAAAATCGACCGTCGGACCCTCCGCCCAAGCTCAAACGAAATCCGCCACCCCGGCGAAACCCGCCGATGCTCCGGCCAACAAACCGCAACAGTCCGGATCCACCCCTTCCCAGGGCAATCCCAACAACAGCGGCCAGAAATCCGGCACGCAACAAGGCAACCTCAAGGGCATCAAATCCTGACCAAACACCGGCCACCGTCCGGTGCCCGATTCACTGAATCGTCACATCACCCCTTCTGCCCATGGCCGATGAGCCTCAGCGCCATCGCATCGACTTGGTATGCCCCGAATGCGGCCACAGCCAAACCGAACCTGCGCTCGTAATCTCCACCCAATGCCGCGCGTGCCGGACCAACTTCCAGGTGCGTGACGGCAAGGCCGTGCAACGCCTCGTCTCCAAGGCGCGCATCGCACGCCCCGGAGAACCGCACCCCGCCGCCCAACCGCCCGCGGCAAAAACCAAACCCGCCCCACCCAAACGACCCGAACCGCGGAAACGAAACTTCCTCCAGCGGCTCATCTTCCCGTCACGCCCGCCACGCCAGGTCCTCTGCTTCGCATGCGGAACCTCCTTCAAAACCGTCGGCGAGGCACAGTCAAGCCAGTGCCCCAGCTGCGGCGGATACGTCAGCCTCGCCAACTTCGACATCGAGGAAACCTGGAACCGCCGCATCGAAACCCGTGGCGACGTCGTCATCCGCAAAACCGGATACGTCTCCACCGCCATCCGCTGCCACAACATCACCATCCTCGGCAAGGCATCCGGTGACATCGACTGCTCCGGAACCCTCACCATCCGATCCAGCGGAAAAATCGCCGGAACCCTCCGCTGCCGCGAACTCCACATCACCAAAGGCGCCCGCGTCGAATTCCTCCACCCGGTCAACGCAGAATCCGCGTCCATCGACGGCCGCGTCCGCGGCCAACTCTCCTGCTCCGGACCCGTCACCCTCCACAAACGCTCACGCTTCCAGGGCCTGATCCAAACATCCAACCTCATCCGCAACCCCGGAGCAGAACACAAGGGAACCGTCGAAATCATCAATCAAACCCAAACTTGATATCCGGCTCGCCCACCCGAAATTTCCACTGAACAAACTCCCCACCGCCATGCAAGCCGCCCTCGATCTCAAGGAAGAAATCCTCGCCCTTAAAAAAGAGCGAAACGCCATCATCCTCGCCCACAACTACCAAACCGGCGACATCCAGGACATCGCGGACTACGTCGGAGACTCACTCGGCCTCGCCTACAAGGCCAAACAAGCGGAACAGGACGTCATCGCATTCTGCGGCGTCCACTTCATGGCCGAAACCGCAAAAATCGTCAACCCGGACAAAACCGTCATCCTCCCCGACCTCGACGCCGGTTGCTCGCTCGAGGAATCCTGCCCCGCCGACGAACTCGAAGCCTTCCTCGACCAACACGCCGATAAAAACTACTACGTCATCGCCTACATCAACTGCTCCGGCGCAGTGAAGGCACTCTGCGACGTCATCTGCACCTCCGGCAACGCCGTCTCCATCGTCAACCAGGCACCCTCAGACCGCCCGATCCTCTTCGTCCCGGACGCCAACCTCGGCGCATGGGTCATGGAACAAACCGGCCGCAAAATGGACCTCTGGAACGGCTCCTGTTACGTCCACGTCGAGTTCACCCGCGACTCAATCAACAAAATCAAAGCCGAATACCCCGACGCCCTCGTCGTCGCACACCCCGAGTGCACCCAGGCCGTCCGCCTCCTCGCCGACGAAGTCTGCTCCACCGAGAAAATGATCGCATGGTGCCAAAACGCCCCCAGCGACAACCTCATCGTCGTCACCGAGTCCGGCATGCTCCACCGCCTCCGCAAGGAATGCCCCGGCAAAAACCTCATCGCCGGACCCACCGACAAATGCGCCTGCGCCGACTGCCGCTTCATGAAACTCAACACCATGGAGAAACTCCGCGACTGCCTCGCCAACCTCTCCCCCCAGGTCCAAATGGACGAAGCAACCCGCGCCCGCGCCGAAGCCCCCCTGCTCCGCATGCTCGAACAGTCAAAGTGACCGCTCGGTAATCGCTTCTCCATGCTCTGGAGAAGCTTCGGACCATGGCCGGCCTATCGGGGCTGAATCGGCGCTGAATGTCCCGTCGTCCTGCTCGGCATTCAAGTGCGCCGGATTGAACTTCCGCGAATCCTCTTTGCCCTCCCTCCGTCTTGTGCCATTTCAGCGGCGCCTCCACAAAGCCACGTTTTCACCGGCCACCATGAGCCCGCTTGCCAAAAGAAGTCTGTCGTTTTGGCGCTGAATCTGCATCCATCCCTGCGGACCAGACAGGAGATCATTCCCACTCCTCCCCGCAACCATCACTCTGTCCATGAACCCATCCCTAGGAATCGCCCTCACCCTCGGCCTCGCATCCATCCTCAGCCACGCCTCCGACTTCCGCATTTGGACCTCCCGTCAGGGATCCACCTTCGAAGCCAAACTGGCCGCCTACCGAGACGGCACCGTCCGCCTCGCCAACAAGGAAAACCGCACGATCGACATGGCCGCGAATGACCTCAGCCTTGCCGACCGGCAGTATCTCATCGCAAACGCGGATGCCGATGCGGAAGTGCTCCTGGCGGGCGACACGACCATCCCCGAGCTGGACTACCGCAAGCCGCAGGATCCGATCCGCGTGCTCGAGGACACCATCACCTTCGCCGACAACGAGGACCTCACGTTCGCCCTCCATGAAACCGACCACTACCTCTTTGCCGTCGGGCGCAAAGTCAAGGTCAACGGCATCGCCGAAACCGCGGAAGCCTGTTGGCACGGAATGGCCTTCCAACACTACGAATTCCGGGAAAACTGGGGCGACACCCGGCAACTGATCGTGATTCCCGGTGAAAAGGAACTCTACGAAGCCCTCGGAGCCAGCCAGGCCGAACTCCTCCGGGAACATGGAAAAGAAGATGCCGCCTACCTCACCGACCTCACATGGAACCGATTGTCCTCGGGTAAAATGGCGCTGACTCCCGCCATGGCCGACGCCTTCAACGTCAAACGCGAGGCGCTCGTCTACAACCTGCCGGACCTCAAGAGATTCCGCCGGGACTTCGACTCCTTCCAGACCAACAGCCTCACCCGCGCCCTGTTTGCCAGCCAGGCCGGCCCCCTCACCACCGCAAAAAAAGAAGGCTACTTCGCCCTCTCCATCGGTCACGGATACTTCAAGGAAATCCAGCTCACCAAAAAATCCGCCACCAACCTGCTCGCCACAGACTACGAGGAAATCGAAACCGTGTCCGGATTCGATGACGGCACCGGATGGGCCAGACACCTCAAAAAACTCGTCAAAAAAGAAGAAGTGGAACTCAGCCTGGACCTGATCCTCGCCATCAAAAACACCAACGAACTCACCCCGAATACCCTCGTCAGCATGTATTCCCTCTCGTGCTACATGCAGAGCACCCAGAAACAACTCGCCAGCTATGCCACCCTGCTGCGAGACATCAACAACTCCGCCAAACTCCCCGATTCCGCCGGAATCGCCAAAGTCTTCGGCTTTGACTCCACCGCGGACTTCGAACTCGCATGGACCGAATTCGTGCTTTCCAAAAGCTTCAAATAACACTCCGCACCGCCGCCAACCAACCGGCCGCCCAAACCCACGCGCACTCGTGACGCCAATCTCCCGATCGTCACGCATCGCACGCCTCGCACGCCCGCACCGGTGAAGCCGCCGCCACGCTCTGCCGGCCGCTCACCCCACCCGCTCCCCGCCCGCCTCCGCCACAGCCGCCTCGTGCACCGTGATCTGCGTGAACGGAATCACCCAGCCGCGCTCGTTGCACACATCCACACAAACCCGCTGGATCGCCCGCCGCATCCTCCGGAACCGCGGCGCCACCACCCCGTCGAAATCAACCAACACCTCGTAGTCCAGCGAAGACGCCCCCGCCGACGCAAACTCCACCCGCACCGACTTGACGTGCTCCCTCCCCGCCAGCTTGTAAAGCTCCTCCTCCAACCGCTCCTCCAGCACCTCCGGCACCAGCGTCGTCGAGATCCCCTGATGCCCGTAATCAATCCCAAACACCGAACTCACGCGGAAACCATGCGAGAAATTCTCAGGCTGGCTTGTTAGAAAATCAGCCGTCGGATACGTCTTCCGGCTCCCCCCGAGCTGCAGCACCACCACCTGCTCCGGTGTCTGCTGCACCACCTTTCCATAAGTCCCGTCCCCCACCAGCACCCAGTCGTCACAGCGCGTCGGAAACCACGGCTCCTTCGCATCGGGCTCCCGCGAATGCAGCGGCATCACCGCCCGCACCGGCAGCCGCAGCGTCCCGCCGTGCAGATCCGGATTACTGAAATCACAGTAGAAATTCAACCGGTCCACCCGCCACGGAATCCCCTCGTAAACCATCCGCTCCCCCTGCCTCACCGTCCCGATGTTCAGAATCATCTTGATCTGTTCCACATACGGCGGAATCGCCCGTTTCGACGCCCACAAAATCCCCACCACGAAAATAATCGAAAGCGCCAGCAACAACCAGTCGCCCCGCAGGTAAAACACCACCACCGCGGACAACACCGCGAAAAACACCGCCAGCGCACCCGCCATCAAATCCGTCCCCCGCGCCGCCAGTCCATTCCGCTTTCTCCGGTGAAACGGACTCAACCTCGTCAACTGCCGGTAGCCCCGCCGGAAAACCACATACACCACAACCGCCGCCCCCAGCGCCATCACCAGATTCATCCCCTTGCTCCGCCAGAATTTCGCGATCGCCCCGGACACCATGTTCCAGGCCGTCGGCGTGTTCCGCTCCCGCTCCTCAACCTGCTGCGAATACACCTCGATCTGGCTCTCCGCCTCGTCAACCCGCCCCGCCCAGAGCTTGCGCGTCGCCTCCAACTCCTCGCGCACCGCCTCCGAATCCGCAATCCCCTCCAGCCTGTCAATCCTCGCCAGCGCCGCCTCGCTCAAGCCCTTCCGCTCCCTCCACTTCGCCAACTCACTCCGCAACGCCTCCATCTCTCGCGGCCCCGAGGTCAGCTCCCTCACCCCGCTGCTCACCGGCGCGATGATGTCCTCCAGGTTCCGCTGCCAGGACACCTCCTGCTCCTCCTCGCCCAAGTATTTCCCCTCCTCCACACCCGCCGCCAGCGTCCGGAAATTCATCCGCAACTGGGCCACCCGCTCCCGCTGGGCATCGAGCTCCTTCTCCACCTCCATCCGCTCCGCATCCGTCGCCGCGGCCTTCCGCAGCTTCCTCAGCTCCGCCAGCTCGCTCTCCGCCGCCTGCAACGCCGGCACCAGACCGCTCAACCGCGCCATCTCCCGCGACCCCTCCACCGGAACCCGCGACTCCTCCACCGGAACCGGCGCATCCTCCCTCCCGTTCTCGGCACAAACCGCCGAACCCAGCGCCAGACAACAACAACAAATCAGCAAATACCCATTCATCAACCTCCACCCTATCCTTTTCTTTCCACAAAGACAACATCCACTCCAGCCCCCCGGCCCCGCCAGTGGCCGCCCAGCAATCCGCAAAATTCGCGTTTCCCTTTTCCACTCCACTCCTTAGGCTCCGCCCTCCATGGCCAAGCCAGATATTCTCCGAAATGCCGTCCGCGATGTCGTCGACTTCCCCAAACCCGGCGTCGTCTTCAAGGACATCACTCCCATCCTCGCCAACAACGTGCTCCTCCACGAGTCGATCAAACGCCTCTGCGCCACCGTCGAAGGTCAGAAAATCGACAAGGTCGTCGGCATCGACGCCCGCGGGTTCATCTTCGCCGCCGCCGTCGCCGACCGCCTCCACGCCGGCTTCGTCCCCGTCCGTAAAAAAGGCAAACTCCCGTGGAAAACCCGCCAGACCGCCTACTCGCTCGAATACGGCGAAGCCATCGTCGAACTCCACGAAGACGCCGTCACCCCAGGTGAAAAAGTCCTCCTCATCGACGACCTGCTCGCCACCGGTGGAACCGCCGCCGCCGCCGTCAAACTGCTCGACGAACTCGGCGCCGACCTCGTCGCCATCTCGGTGCTCATCGAACTCACCTTCCTCCACGGCCGCGACCTCCTCGGCGGCCACAAGGTCCACTCCATCCTCACCTACTAATACAATCGTAATCAGAACCCCTCGCCATGAGCTGGAAATCATATAACCAAAACACCCTCCGCTACAACGACCTCGGCTTCACCCTCGATCTCTCCCTCATGGACATCGAGCCCGGTTTCTACCAAACCATGAAGCTGAAAATCGACAAGGCCTTCAGCGACATCAAGGCACTCGAAGGCGGCGCCATCGCCAACCCCGACGAAGGCCGCATGGTCGGCCACTACTGGCTCCGCAACGCCGAGCTCGCCCCCACCCCCGAACTCAAGGCCGCCATCACCGGACCGCTCGCCGAACTCAAGGCATTCGCCGCCAAAGTCCACTCCGGTGAGGTCTCCGCTCCCAACGGAAGCAACTACCAGCAACTCCTCGTCATCGGCATCGGCGGCTCCGCACTCGGCCCGCAACTCGTCGCCGAAGCCATCGGCCAGGACGCCAAACTGCCGATCTTCTTCTTCGACAACACCGACCCCGCCGGCATGGACGCCACCGTCGCAAAACTCGCCAACGCCGCCGGCCTCGACAAAACCCTCGTGCTCGTCATCTCGAAATCCGGCGGAACCGCGGAAACCCGCAACGGCATGCTCGAAGCCAAAGCCGCATTCGAAGCCGCCGGCCTCGACTTCGGCAGACAAACCGCCGCCGTCACCGGAACCGGATCCAAACTCGACCAATTCGCCGAAACCCACAACTTCATCACCCGCTTCCCCATGGAAGACTGGGTCGGCGGCCGCACCTCCGTGCTCTCCACCGTCGGACTCGTCCCCGCCGCCATCCAGGGCATCGATATCGACCAACTCCTCGCCGGCGCCGCCGCCATGGACGTCGAAACCCGCAAGCCGGACCTCGCCACCAACGCCTCCATGCAGCTCGCCCTCGCCTGGTTCCACGCCTCCAACGGCAAAGGCGAAAAAGACATGGTCGTCCTCCCCTACAAGGACTCGCTCGTGCTCTTCTCGAAATACCTCCAGCAGCTCATCATGGAGTCGCTCGGCAAGGAACTCGACCTCGACGGCAACACCGTCCACCAGGGCCTCGCCGTCTACGGCAACAAGGGATCCACCGACCAGCACGCCTACATCCAGCAGCTCCGCGACGGCGTGAACAACTTCTTCGCCGCCTTCATCGAAGTCCGCAAGGGCCGCGACGGCAACAACATCGAAGTCGACCCCGGCACCACCACCGCCGACTACCTCCAGGGCTTCCTCCGCGGCACCCGCAAGGCACTCCACGCCGCCGGCCGCAAGTCGCTCACCATCTCCGTGCCCGAAGTCACCCCCTTCACCCTCGGCATGCTCATCGCCCTCTTCGAGCGCGCCACGTCCTTCTACGCATCGCTGGTCAACATCAACGCCTACCACCAACCCGGCGTCGAAGCCGGTAAAAAAGCCGCCGGTGAATTCCTCGCACTCCTCACCAAAGTGCGCGGCGAAATCTCCGCCGAAGCCAAAACCGCCGACCAAATCGCCACCGCCACCGGTGCCGACACCGAGGACGTCTACCACAGCCTCACCCACCTCGCCAACAACGGCGAAGCGAAGCAAACCCTCGGCAACACCCCCGCCGAAGACACCTTCATCGCATAAGGAACCCGGACGACGGGTCCGCCGACGCCCACAGCGAAGGCGCCCCCCCGTCCGTATCCCTGTCCTTCCAGAAAACCCGGTGCTCCGCCCCACGGCAGGATCACCGGGTTCTTCTTGATCACGATTTTCACCTCAACTACGGCTCCAGTAGTAACAACCCGCACTTCGGATAACGGTAGCCACCAATCCAAGCGTTCCCCGCAAAGAACCGCTCATACCAAATTCGAAAAAGGTTTGGACTCTTGGCGGAGCGGATTTTGTTTCAAGGCAAGGCGTGAGGACGGCGCGGTGTGAGCACCGCCACTGACAAACAACGCCGCATTGGCACAAAAGACGCCCGAATCTCCTACCTACTTCAATCGCATGATTGCTGATCCACGCTCCCAATAAACAACAAAGTCCATAGGTTTTTCGAATGTGGTATAACTGACAGATCCTCCCATACCGTAGGACAACAGGCTCACCGCGCAGCTACTCCAAGCGCAAATCCCGCAAACTCCATAACGCACCAGCTGCAGGCCCTGCCCGGCCACGCATCCTCCGCGCCCCATCCTTCCTTTTCGGACCAAACCGCTCCCGCGCCCCTTCGAACGCATCGTTCACAAACTTTCGGCTGCCGATCACTGCTCCATCCGAAAAATACCGAATCCGACACCGCAGCATCCGGCCATAGGAGATATCCTTCTCTTTCCCTGCCTCCTCCTTGGAGACTCCCTTGCGCGTCACCACACGTTCCACCTTCCCATCGCGGTTCAGCCGCTCTTCGGCCTTCTCTTCCGCTCCGCTCATCAGAATCCGTCGATACTCCAACGAAACATTCCGAGCCCAAAGTTCCGCATCCGCTCCCGCCCCCTTGTGAGCCCGCAAGGCCCTCACCAAACCAGCCCTCGCCTTTCGTCCATTACCCTTCGGCCCGCCGCCGATCGCCTCGCCATAGCTACTCCACCGATAGGCCGCCGGCTCCTCCACCATCCCCGCCCGCACCGGATTCAAATCGATGTAGGCCGCCATCGTCCGCGCTGCCGCTCCATCCTCCACGATCACGCTCTTAAACCGCTCCTCCCACAGCGTCCCCTTGCGCCCGTGC
>JAUTCT010000087.1 GCA_030673875.1 Verrucomicrobiota bacterium JB025
CGGCCTCCTCCAACTCGCCCGCCGGAGAGCACGCGGATACCGGCGCTTCGAGAACTTCCGCGCCATCGCCTACTGGATCGCTGGCGGTCTCGTGATCCCGACATGCCATCCCTCAACCCACTAAATTCTCAGGAGCGCCAAGTTTTTTGTCCTCCGGAATCGTGTCGCGGTATAAACCCGCCGGGTCAGCCGCCCCGGCATGACCTGCCAGCAGGCAGAGTGAAAGCAGTGGAATGGTTGGTATCTTCATTGGTGTGAAATTCTTGGAACCATCGATCCTCCCAGTTCGCGCAGCCGTCGCAGGATCGATGGAAGACAGCCTACGCCGCCCCTTCATGCCGTCTATCGCCTGAAGCGGGTAGGTGAAAAGCGGGCGGAATCGCTCCTTGATCGAATTCAACCGGTCTGAGGCCCGTCGTTTGCATCTCAATTCTCGCTATTGCTCAGGTTCCCGTGGAACGACCCATTGATCAGCTTCCGTCCTTGTTTGCCCGCCCTGCGGCCCCGGTCTCGGCAGTTTCTCCAGTTTCCCCCGTTTGAAGTGCACGGACCATTCAACAGCACCGTTTTCTTCTGCAAGCAGAGTCAACTTCCCAATCCCCATCTGTGCATCCACGAGCTTGAACTCAGCACTGGCTCCGGAAGCTGAAACGCTGTCCACCTCTCTTCCATTAAGTGCGATTGTCACGGCATAGGCTTCGTCTTCGACCACTTTAGAGATCGCAGAGAGCGTGTTGCTCTCACCATCCCACTGAGGAACTTGTTCAAAATCCACGTACCCCTGCATGATGTGGCGATCGGTAGAAATAAACTGGGGGTTCGGCTGCACCGCGTGAACGGACATCATGCGGGTTTCACCCGGTCTCAGCGTCTGTTCAAGCATGGCCTTGCCGGCGAGTTTACCGACGAATGCATCGTTCCAGAAATCATAGACATAATACGCTTTTGCCGGATCAAGCCCAAGGCCACCATCGTCATTGGAGTCTGAAAGTGAAACAGAAATGGTCGATTCAACCGGCAGCGTCTGTGCGGCACCTGCAAGCTTCTTGCTGATGACGGGCCATGCAGTCGCCGGGGCGGATTTCCTTTTCTTCATTTTCTCATTGTGAGGCTCCCTCGGGATCGAGTCCCATTGCGCCTTGAGTTTGTTTCTGTTTTTCTCGATCCGTGTGTTGTAAAACGCAACCTGATGCCAGCAAGGTGATACTTCAAAGTCGAAGATCTCCGGATACTCTTTTCCGCTGAATGCATCGATCGGTCTCGCGCTCTTCTCTGCGGTGTAGAGTGGAATGGTGCGGGTCAGGTCATGACGCATCTCGTCGGTCATTTTCTCAATGTATTTGCCGATCTCAATGCGCGCATTCGTGAGGTAAGTCATCGTATACATCGTCCGCCAACCGTCGCTGTTGTAGGGGAATGCATGGAACGGATTGATCACATCGTTGACATATTTGGTGACCACCCGGTTTTTGTACCAACGCAGCCCGCACTTTCTGGCCATGACCGGATAGAACCGATCCGTGTCCTGCTCGGTTCGATGCGTCGTGATCGCACCCAGACAAACATCGCCGTGCAATGGCAGGCGTTCATGGATGTCGGAGTTCCAGCCCAAGCCTTCATGGGCTAATTCATAGATCCTGCGGTACGCGCTGGTTGTCGTCGCGTAGCGGTCTTCCATCCCCCCGTCATAAGCCCAACCGGTGTCAGGGTAGTCAAACTTGATCCCCCTCAACCCACCTTTCTTGAGGTTACGGTAAACCTCCTGCATGTGCTCAGTGAACCCGGGATCCGTAAAATCATACGACCAGTAGAGGTCACCTTTCCAATAATCAATCCTGCCCTTGGAGCGTTCTTTGCTCACCTCGTTGAACAACATGTGCGAGGGAAAAGCTTCGGCATAGTCGAGAGAGCGGCGTGCCGTCTGGCTGTAGATGAGAGGAATCCCCCCCTGCCGGATCACTTCATTGCCCCACTTATCAATGGTTTCGTACGGCCTTACAAGCTTCCCGCCTTCGTACATCTGCCAGTGTTCATCATCCCACCAGCCCTGCTGATTGTTTGGAACTGCGTAATCGTCCGGCTCAAGCCGAATGGCCAGTGGTGCATAGTTCAAAAACCCGGATTCCTTTGCCTTCTGAAGTGCCTCCAGTGTTCCGACAGACGTGTTTCTGAACTCATCGCCTCCAAATGCACGCCACATGCAATACCAAAAGTTCAGGCCTGGCGCAGTCAAGGTGTCCAGCTTCACATGGTTCGCCGCCTTCAGGGCCAGACCATAGTTCTCCAGAATGCCAAATCGTGACGCGCTTGCGAAATCGATATAGAACCGATCATGATCGAACAGGTAGGTGCTGCCGGAGTCCACACGTTTACCGAACGGATCATGCCCCAGGAGCTTGACCTCAAGCTCATCCGCCAACCTTTTCACCTCGCAACGCTTCATGAATTCGCGATAGCTCAAGCCACCGATCAATAGATTGTTCCTGGCGGATCCATTCTTCCCGAATGAGGCCATAACATTGTTGAAGCACGAAAGTTTCTTCGCATCGTCACCCATCCGGACCTTGCTGTCATATTCACCACTTTCACCATCCAGCAGCATGAAGTCCGCAAACTCTGAATCTCGGTAGGCCGCGCCAGTCAACGGCGAAAACGTTTTCACCTGCAATGGTTGATTCGATTTGTTTTCGACACCGCTGCAGGCAACCACAAACCCCTGCCCCTCGTAGAGCCCAAGGCTGAGAATCAGTGATGGCGCACCGTCCTTGGCTCCAGTCAACTGAAGCGCTAGACCCTTCCCTAAGGAATCCGACAGTTCCTCTTCCTCCCATGTAAATGTATAGCCATCTGTGGAATCCCACTTTCCAACCGACCAGGATGCGTTCGACAGACATTCAACGCCATCCCTTTTTCGAATGGCTGAATACGTTCCCTCTTCTAGCGAAACCTGAACCTTCACCTGCTCATTTTCAACAATGGCTTCGGCATCCGTCGCACGGGTCAGCACCGCACCACCATGAACCGCTGATGACAGGAAAAGTCCCCCGGCCAATGCCGCCATCCACTTCTTCCTATTCATCTCCAATCTCTTCGTAGCACTCCACACTACTTGCTCCTCCGAATTTTTCCTTTGGCTGCCGCAGGCCATTTGACCTTCGGGGACGGCGTGTGCGCCTTTTTGAAGATGCCTCTGAACTGATCGACCACCTCGGGGTATTGGGCCGCCACATCATTTTTCTCTCCGATATCCGCATGGATATCGAACAGCATCATGGGATCTCCGCCTCCCCCCACATTCAGCTGAACCGCTTTCCACTTTTGCGTCAATGCGGCACGCTTCCCGCCTTGTTCGTAAAATTCCCAATAGAGATAATCGTGCTGCGCCTGTCCGCCCTGTCCCAGCAGGGTCGGTAGAAAGCTGATCCCGTCGATGCTTTCCGGCGAACTTGCCCCCGTCAATTCGCACAAGGTCGGCATGACGTCCCAAAATGCGGACAAATGCTCCGATTCGCTGCCAGCGGCAATTTTTCCCGGCCACCATGCGATCAGCGGAACCCGGACGCCCCCCTCAAACATGTCGCGCTTGCCGCCGCGCAGCGGTCCATTCGAGCCGAAATGATCGGGCGAATGGCCGCCTTCACCATGCGGTCCGTTATCGGATGAGAACATGATCAGCGTATTATCCGCCAGGCCAAGTTCCTCCAGCTTCTTGCGAATCTCGCCGATCTCCCAGTCGAGACGACTCACCATCCCCGCGAAAGTCGCCTTGGGCTCCTCGACCGGGCCATACTGCGCGTTACGACCGCCCCCGCCCCCGCCCTTGAACGGCGAAACCTCGTCCACCTTCCCTCGATATCGTTCAATCCACTCATCGGGCGCAACGATGGTCGCGTGCGGAATCAGTGCGGCATAGTGCAGGAAGAACGGCCGACCGTCCTTCTTGCGCTGATCAAGATAGCCCATGATTTCCTTCATGAACTCGTCATGGATATAGGTATCTCCCGTGTGCCTTCTATTGTTCGGAAAACGAACCTTCTGATCGTTCCGATAGACCTCCTTTGGGAAATAGTGGTGTGCCAAGGCATGGCTGTTGAATCCGTAGAAATAATCAAATCCTTTTTCATTAGGCTGGCCGACTGAAACCGTGCACCCCGTCCCGGCCTTGCCGATCATCGCCGTGTGATAGCCGATATCCTTCAGCACGCGCGCAATCGTAAGATCCTCACCATCCGCACGAAGTTGAATATTCCCGTTGGAGCGAACCCACACATGCCCCGTATGCTGGCCGGTCATCAGGCAGGCACGTGACGGCGCGCAGACCGTACTGCCGGAGTGGTGGTTCGTGAACTTCATGCCCTCCCGGCACAGCTTGTCGATATGTGGCGTCTGAATGACCTCCTGCCCGTAGCAACCCAGATCACCAAAGCCCAAATCGTCGGCCAAGATATAGAGAATATTGGGCTTTTCCTCAGAGAGTGAGCATATGGCGGTAAGCGCAAGGACAATGAGGATCGTCACTCCGTGTTTCGTCATTTTCGTTCGAGTCTTTACGGGTCTCATTGACAGCTCTTTCACCAATCTATCGTCGGGAATTCTCCCCGATTACGTCGTGGTAGCCGATATCCTCCTTGGCAAAGTCGAGATCCTCCAACAACTCGGCAACCACTGCCGGATGTTGCGCGGCGACATTGGTGGTTTCTCCGATATCGTCGTCGAGGTTGTAGAGGGTGAGTTCTTCGATGTATGGACGGTCATCGGGGGGCACGTGTGTCAGCCATTGCACCCCTTCCTTGGTGCGGTCCAGATCGGAATGCACGAGATGGAGCTTCCACTCGCCACGGCGCACTGCCCGCAATGCCTCATGCTGGTAGAAGAAGAACGAACGATCCAACTCGGCTTGCGTGCCGTGGAAAACATCTGAAATATCGACACCGTCGATCACGCGGTCGTCCGGAACCGTGGCTCCGGCCAGGCGGGCAATGGTTGGCATCATGTCAAGGTTTGCGCAGACCAGGTCTGTGGTTGTTCCAGCGGGAACCCTGCCCGGCGCGCGAACAATGAACGGGACGCGCATGCCACCGTCATAGGTGCTGGTTTTTGCACTGCGCAGCGGATCAGCGAATCCGGCATTGGGCTGCTTGATCCACCAGGGACCATTGTCACTCGTGAAAATGACATACGTGAGGTCATCCAGCCCGGCCTCCTTCACCGCATCCAGAACGCGACCGGTATGATAGTCCAGTTCCTCAATGACGTCACCATAGAGTCCACCATCCGATGTCCCCAGGAAATCCGAGGAAGCCGCGATCGGCGTATGCGGCATGGGGTGAGCGAGATAATAGAAAAATGGACGGGCTTTATTGGCATGAATAAACTCAATGGCCTTATCCGTAAACCGTCGCGTAACGGAAGACCGGGCAGGATTGCTGAGGACGACAGTTTCTGCTTCGAGGATTTCATCCGTGTCACTTGTCGGCGACCAAAACGTCTCATCGAAACCCTGGTTGTGCGGCCCGAGCCCAACCCGATAGGTTCCGGCAGGCGGGCGCCCGGACAGATCCCACTTGCCTGCCATTCCTGTCACATACCCGAGCGGTTTGAGGATTTCAGGAATGGTGATTTCGTTCAATGACATCGCCGGATGTACCATCGTTCCGTCATCATCCGGGTGCCTTTCCACCCGCATCGGATAGCTCGCAGTCATCAGTGCCGCTCGGGACGGGCCGCAAACGGTCTGGGCATAATAGCTGGTAAATTTCATCCCCTCCGCCGCCATCTTGTCGAGGTTCGGCGTCTTGATATTGGGTGAGCCGAAACACCCGAGATCCTGGTATCCCTGATCATCGGTCATGATGATGATGAAGTTCGGCTGTCGTTTCAGCCGGAAAAACGATCTTCCATCCCCATCGGGATCCACGTTCTCGCTTCCTGTGAGTCGCACGCTATCGCCATCGTCTCCCTCAACCTGAAACCCGACCGTGGAAAACTGCTGGAGATCATCCGACTGCTGGACCACATAGTTCTCCCCAGCGTGCTCCAGACTCAGCACCACGTCACTCCCGCTTTCAACCGCAAGGTCGAGAATCTTCGGCAGGACGATCACGTCATTGGATGAGTCACCGCCGTCCACCGCAGTGATCATCAGGGCCGACAGAACGGGCACCTTCGTGCTCGGCTGCACGAAGATCTCCAGAATACCCCCAAAGGACCTGACTCCTTCAATACGGGCGATCCGGGGATCCGCAGAGGCCGTGTCCGGGGTGAACATATTCGTCCGCGTTCCCGCCTGAAGGAAAGTCGTATCGGTAAGATCATTGTTCGTGAACCCGCCGATTACCCCCTCGATGTGGTACGCCATGGAATCATCCAGACCATAGAACGTCACGCTCCACGCGCCGGTCGCCCCGGCCCAGTCGGTGACATTCGAGACATCGTAATCGCTCGACAACCCGGTCAGCGAGTCGTTGGGACCTGTCCCCAAATAGAACGTCGGACCGTCAACGACCACCGACACACCGTCCACCGGGCTTCCATCCGAGAGCCGCACCAGCGAACCGTAGGTGCCGTTCGACGGAATGTCATTGAAATGGTTGGTCGGCGGGGTATCGCCAAAATCAAGCGCAACGGACCAAAACGCTTCGGGTTCTCCAACTGCGGTCAGTCTCATCTCCGAGATCGATACGACTGAGCCCGGGACATTCTCAGTCACAGTGAATGACAGTGTCCCGCCCGACGAAGACAAGCCGGTGTGGGTATGATACGAATCAACAATTCCGCCCGAAGCGGTATAAGACTCACTTGTCCCGCCCACGCGATAGGTATGATCCCAATCCGAGTTCAATGTGTTGCGACGCATACCCGCGAAAAGATCGTACGTTAGCGCGTCATCCAATCCGCTAACCGTGATCGTGATGACATCAGTGTCAGTTCCATTTCCGGCTACATGATCGGCGTATACCGTCGCATCCGAACTTCCTCCGGAAGCCGACCCGTCGAGGTTATTCACAAAATTGCCGTCCACCCCTGTGACAGTCACCGTGACATCATCCTCCGGCCCCGTCCCGTCAGTCATCAGAACGACCGTTCCACCAGAAACGGAGTTATACTGCACGTAACCATCGGCAACTGCTGCCGCCGATGGAGAGGTATCACCAAAATCCACCTTGAGGACGTCACCATCCGATATGAGGGACGCCCGCGAGCCGACGGCCAAGGCCAGAACCATTGCGGCCATTGCTACTGTATTTTTCATCATGAGTGACTTCATTTTACTGCTTCCTTCGAAAAATTTCCCCGAGCACATCGGGATCAGCGGAATCGAACCGCACAAGGGAGCGGCTTCATCCAGCGGGGCGGAAAAGCGGTCAGAAAGGGTGCCTCCGCGAAGATGCCTTCCCGGAGGCCTCCCAATCACTGCTCCCGAACCTCCACGTCGTCGATGTACCATCCCAAGTAGTCTTCCGTGGTGCCGCCGGTGCCGCTGAAGCACCACTCTATCCGCACCGCCTGCCCGAGCGCGGCGGCCGGGATCTCGATCGGCCCGACCGTCTCCCATGCCGCCGATGTGACGTTACCGTCCGAGATGCTCACAATGTCCGCGGCAATCACCGTGTCCGTGGTGTCATCGATGATGTTGACCGTCACCGAATCCCCGCCGTGGATGTCAATGGCCTGGGCGAAGCTCAACTCCGCGGCAGCGACTCCCGTGAGGTCGATCACCGCGGAGCGCAAACAACTCTCGGTGGTCGGATTCAGATAGAACCCTGGCGTCCCGATGTTGGTGCCCCAGCACTTGGTCGACGCCCCGTTGCCGACGCTGACCGTGCCGCCATAGCCGGCCGAAGCCGGTGTGCCCCAGGCCCAATCGGTCCCTTCGGTCACGACACTGGTGAAGCCGCCGTTGTCCGCCTCGAAGTCCTCCTCGAAAAGCGCGGGCACATCCTTCTCGACCAGAACGAAGAAGCTCTTCGGGTCACCCGGTCTGGCATGGATTTCCAGGTTGGACCCCGAAGCGTCGGCCGGAATGTCCGCCTGCCAGACATCCCAGGTGGCTGGGCTCGTCGACAGGTCCGTGCTCCTGAGGATGTCATAGAGCTTCCCGGCGTTGCTCTCCCAACTGAATTCCAGCTCCGTGCCGTTGGCCGCGCTGGCGATCTTGAGTTGAGGAACGGAACTTGCCGCCGTGAGAACAAGGGCCGAAACCGCGTTGACATGATCGCCATTCAACGAATAGCTCACGATCGTCAGATTTCCGGACCCATCGGTCTCCAGCCCACTGAAGGTGACATAAGAATTCTTGGAGTCGTTGGGGTCGGTCGCCATCTGCGTGCCGTTGACTTCCCAGCCGGAAGCAGCAAGCTCGGTTTGGACCGGATCCAGATTCAACCGGTATGCCCCGATGAGCAGATCGTATTTGAGGTTGTCGTCAAGACCGCTGAAGGTGAAGACGAAATCGTCCGTGCTATTACTCTCAAACCACCAGTCACCCTGTGCCCCATCGGGAATATCCGGATAGGACGTGGAGACTTGCGCACCGTCATTTTCCCCGGAAGCGGTAAATATATTTGTGGTGAATCCAACGCCGATCACGGAGCTGCCGCCAAGGTTGGTCAAAGACCCTGCGCTCACTGATGCTCCTGGAGACGCGAGAGTATTCCAGTTGACCGGAGCGCCGTCATCGGCCCCGAAATCGATTCCGATGATGGTTCCAGCCGCCAACGACACAACGGGGATGTGATTGATATCGTTGGGATTTGTGCCCGCTCCCAGCTCGACATCATCATTGTAGCCATCGAGGTCGCTGTCGGCCAGGGTCGGATCGGTCGGGCCAAATCCAGTTGCGGCCCCACTCTGGTTCTGCCCGGCGAGCTCCTTGTCATCATCGATGTTGTCTCCGTCGGAATCGGCCAAAAGCGGATTGGTCTCGCCGGTATCGACAACCCCGTTCTGATTGGCGTCTTCGGCACCGTCCGTGAGGTTGTCACCATCGGAGTCGGGATTGAGCGGGTCGGTCTCACCGGCATCCACCACGCAGTTGACATTGGCGTCTTCCGTCGCGTTCGGGATCAGATCGCCATCGGTGTCGTCCGGAGTATTGGGGTCGCTGGGCGGAGCGAAGGCCACTTCATCCCCGTCGCAGACACCGTCTGTGTCCGAATCAGCAAGCAGCGGGTCAGTCGCCCCGAATCCCGTTGATGCGCCACTCTGGTCCTGCCCGGCGAGTTCCTTGTCGTCATCGATATGGTCGCTGTCTGTGTCCGCAAGCGTCGGGTTGGTGAAATGCGTATTGACCTCGTCACCATCGCTCAGGTTGTCGCCATCGGTATCCGCGACGTTAGGATCGGTGCCGGCGGTCTGTTCCTGCGCATTGGTGAGCCCATCGCCATCCTCTACCGGGAAGCCGTCTCCAAATCCATCCTGAGGAGACAGGTCGGAAGGCTCCACGGTTCCGCTGTTGTCGCCGAAGTGCTCGTCCTCCCAAAGGTCGTTCAAACCATCGCCATCGCTGTCCAGCAACACGCTTGCCGTAATTGTCAGTTCTGCAATTGAGACAATCGTGCTACCGGTGTTTTCTGCGATCGTGAATTCAATCACACCCGGTGATGTCGTCGCGACACCGGAGAAGGTTTCGAAGGCCTCGATAATATCTTCTGTCGCCGAGGGCGCATTCACCCGGATATCTCCATCGACATCCCAAATATTCCCCCATTGGGTCGAGCCTGCACTCACACCTCCCGTCCGTGTGAAACCGCCAGCGAGATCGTAGCCTAGAGTGTCGTCCAATCCTGAAATCGTAATTGTCAACACGTCACTTTCAGAAGTGCTGTTACCCGCAATGTGATCGGCGAATACCGTCGCATCGGTGCTTCCACCAACTGAGGCAACATGGTTACCAAAATTGCCAATGCTTGCGGTGTTGGTAACGGCGATACTCACGCCAGTGGCAGCACCATCCGAAAAACGATTCAACGCGACAGATGCCCCGGTGGTACTGTTGTACTGATTCCAGTTCGCAGTGCCAGGAGCAGTGTTACCGAAGTCGATTCTGAGGACATCCCCCAGTTGCACTTGTGCCTTCGCACTTCCAACCATGCTGAACATGGCAGAGGCGATGAAAGGCACTTTCGTCAATTTCATCTTCATTTTGTAGGGTTTTTCAATTTCGTTTGCTGTTCGACGGGTAACTTTTTACAAAGACCGCCAATGATTCGGGTTCCGGGATGATTCTCAAAAAGCCATGGTCACTAGCAGGCCTCACCTCCAATGGCTGAAGCCCGCCAACATGCGCTGCCAAGGCATCCTAACTCCGACTTTAGATTCCATTCGCGGCTCCAACCGCAGACTCATCCTCGCGACTCACACGCATCATCGGCACCTGAGTTTCCGATTGACTGAATCATCACAGCAGAGCCGCTTGAAACCGCCTCGGACGGTGGAGTTGGGATTGGCAATACCTCCATTCAGAAGTGCCCCATTGGCGGGACTAACGGGAAATACCGATCATGTGGCAAGTTTGGTTTTCGGGGTCGTCATAGGTTGTCTTCCTTGCGTCTCATCCTGCCTTGACCATTCCACCCATGGCATTGGCAGCTTGAGGAGGCCGGGGCATGACAAACGAGATCCTTCGCCCGGATCACGGGAATGGTCGTGCCCATATGACCTCCAAAAGCCTGGTCATCGTTGTCTCGAATAGTCCGACGACCATTCGATTGCCTCGCACCATTCGCAATTACGCCCGGCGGCGACGAAACAGGACAAATCCTGCGAGGCCGAGCAACGCGGCACTGGACGGTTCTGGAACCACCGTGAGCGACATCTGCGATATCGATGCGAGATCAGTATCAGAGAAATCAGATACCGTGAAACTCAACACTCCGCCACTTGAGGAGAGACCGGCATATGCTGCGTATGCATCAACACCTGTAGTGCCCGTGTAATCGTAATCAATTCCATCCACAGTGTAAGTCTGCTCGAATGCCGAAGTGTTGCCGCTGCGAGCCATTCCACCTGTAAGAGTGTAGCTCAGGCTGTCATCCAGACCGGAATATGTCACCGTGATGAAATCAGGGCCGGACAGATCATTGGCTGCAAGATGGTCGTCATAAATGGAAACATCAGTCGAACCCAAACCGACGCTCGGAGCTGCATTCTTCACATAATCCCCATTGGTTCCAGAGATGGTAACGGTAACGCCGACACCAGTGAGGGCGCCATCAGACAATCGTTGCAAATCACTGATTGAAAGAGTCGATGACGATATTTGGTTCCAATTGGCCACGGTTGGCGCTGTCGCACCAAAGTCAATCGCGATAACATCGCCTAAAACAACCGCAGCACGCGAGGCCGAAAATGAAGCCATGAGCAGCCCCGCAACAGTAAGCCCTAGAGAACGGCAATGGATTTCTTTGAGTTTCATAGTGAGTTTTTTGGGATGAACAGCCGATCCTCTGGTTTCCCCGGCGTCTCGGCTGAATCACGAGGGTAGAAGATTCTCAACCTTTGCCTAGCTAGGTGTTTTCCTAGTTCGTCTTGCGATTTCCTTCAGAATTCCAAAACAGCCGACCGAAACGCCGGCAGTCATCGGTTTTTCGGGAGAAGAGGATGAACTTGTGCTAGAAATCCGCCCAACCCATGCTGAAACATCCTCCTCGCCCCCGATACCATTTCCGCTCTTTGGTGGTCGGATGTTTGCTCTTCGCCGTCCCGTTGGTTTCTTCCGGGCGGGCGGTGGCAGCCGGTGGTGCCCCGCAAGGGGAGTCCGTGACCCAGCTTGAAGACCGCCTCGCTGAGATCGACGCCGAACTCGACGGCCTGGCCCGATTCACGCTGCGCAGTGGCGCCGGAAACATCGGCTGGATCTCAAGACCGCGCGAAAGACCCACGGATTCCGAATGGGTCGAGATCACCCTCTCCGAGGATACGCTCATTGACCGGATCGCACTCGTCCCGGTGCTCTGGCACGATGCTGAACATGGCCCGCTGGCAACCGGCTTCCCCGCGGAATTCAAAATCATTGCCGGTCCGAAGAACGATGACAAAGGGCAAATAATTGCCCGAATCGGCCCTGGTGAAAACTTCCTTCCGCGCGTTGCTCCGCTGGTAATTGACGTGAAGCCGATGACAGCAGCCTGGGTGAAAGTCGAATCCATCCGCCTCTCGCCAGCCGCACGGACAGGGAAACCAGTGTTCAACTTGTCGGAAATCATGGTCTTCACGGGAGAGCGCAATGCGGCATTGGCTCAGCCGGTCAAGGTTTCATCCACAGTCGGCGGATGGGGAGCCCCGGCGATCTACAAGGACTCCCTGACGGATGGCTTCACTCCCTTTGTGATGGATGCCCGCGGAGCGGTGAGCAGCCCCTACCTGGCCTTCTTTGATTCGGAGGTGCCCTACTCGCTGGTGGTGGATTTGGGGAGCAGCCATCCAGTGGATGAAATCCGCATCCACAGTGCCGACGCCAGCGAACATATCCCGCAAATCAATCCAATTGATTTTGGCATACCCTACCATCTTGTCGTGGAAGGCTCGAACCGACAGGATTTTTCCGACGCGACAAGCCTGCTGAGCTATCGGCGCGATTCGATTTACGGCGCGGGCCCCATTCTGACACGCAATGTCCCCGCAACCACCTGCCGCTACATCCGCCTGTCGATTCCGGATCCCTACCTATCGCCCATCAGGAAAGGACCAGACCGCTCCGTCGGCATCGCCGAATTCGAGGTCATTTCCAATGGCCGGAATGTGGCCAAAGGCAAAAAAGTGATTCTTCAGCGCAGGAACAGGATCAGTCACCATGCAGAGTCCTCCATCACGGATGGACGAAACCATTTCGGCGAGATTCTATCCACACGCGAGTGGATGGAACAACTGGCCCGCCGCCACGATTTGGAAACCCTGCGACCGGTGGTTGCGGAAGATCTGAATCAGATGTATCTCCGCCAGAAGGCGAACCTCACGAGAATGTACTGGATCGCCGCCCTGCTCGCCGCAGGCATCGCCTTCACCATCCTCGTCGGCCGGAACCTGCGGATGCGCGCGATCATGAAAACCCGCGAACGCATCGCCGCCAACCTGCACGACGAACTCTCCGCCAATCTCCATGGCCTCGCGCTGCTCGGCGACATGGCCAAGAAAAACATCAACTCGCCCGGCAAGCTCGAGGAGGTGATCGACCGGATCCAGCACCTGTCCAACCGCAGCCGCAATGCGGCGCGCCACTGCACCAACATGCTGAAGGCGGTGACCATCGGCGAGGACCTGGTGGAAGAAATGAAATACACGGCGGATCGCCTGCTGTCGGATATCCGGTATGATCTGCACTTCAAAGGAGAAGCGAAGCTCCAACACCTGCCCAGAAGAACCCGCAACGATCTCTTTCTCTTCTTCAAGGAGTGCCTGATCAACATCGCCCGTCATGCGGAGGCCTCGTCGTGCGATGTCCGGCTGGATGCTTCATCGAAACAAGTCGTGCTGACGGTGACCGACGATGGCCTTGGTGCCACCGAGGTGCCGCCCTCGCTCAGACGCCGGGCCAAAATGCTCCGCGCCCGGATCAGGATCGAGACCCCCGAGCCGAATGGCACCCGGATTATCCTGACTTTACCGGGCGGCCGGGGTAGCCTAAACACCCTCAAAAGCCAGGACTCATGAAGCCCATCACAGTCATGCTCGTGGAAGACAGCCCGGCCTACCGGGAGGTCATCGCGTTCGGATTGAGTGACGAACCGGACATCGAGATCGCCGGCCAGTTCAGCACGGCTGACTCCGCCCTCCGCAGCCTGCAAGGCAAGTCCGCCACCGAGATGCCGGACATGATCCTGCTCGACCTCAACCTGCCGGGAAGCTCCGGTTTGGAGGCCATCCGCCCCTTCATGTCCATTGCCCCGAAAACCGAGATCATCGTGCTCACGGAGTCGAATCGGGAAGCGGATGTCCTGGCGGCCATCACCTCCGGAGCCATCGGCTATCTATTGAAAGAGTCGTCGCTCGATCAGATCACGGAGGGAATCCGCTCGGTTCGTGCCGGCGGAGCCCCACTCGATCCCTCAATGGCCCGCTATTTGTTGGCCAAGGTTAAACCATCAGAATCCCAGAATGCAGAACAGGACCTGTTGTCGCAACGGGAGTTGGAAATCCTGAAGCTGCTTGCCAGCGGGATGTTGCAAAAACAGATTGCCGAAAAGCTGAAGATAAGCCCCAAGACCGTGGACTTCCACATCGGTCATATCTACAAGAAGCTCGATGTCCAGAATGCCCCGGAAGCGGTTGCCCGCGGCTTCAGGACTGGGCTCCTACCCGGGCAGGAATAACCAGGCCCGCCGGGTCAGCGGCGAAGGCGGTCCCCTGCACGAGGCAACGGCTCAATAGAATGCTGAATGGCTGCACGGTCATGAATGTCTCGCTGACCGCTTCGTCAGGCGACCGACACTTGAACGGGAATCCTCGGCAATCAGGTTTCCTCCCCTTCAATCCACCACCGTGACACGCCAGAAAACTTCTCCCGGAACGAGAACCACGGCTGATAGGACGGGACTCGGCACAATCGGATGCATGGCGAAACGCCGGAGCATGCCGGAAGGATTGGCCGGTGGGATCATGGGAATCATCACGAGAGTCGAAGTGGATAGGAAACGGACAGCGTATGAGCCGGGGTTCCTAGAATTAGTCGGCGCCTTCGAACACCCGGAAAAACCTCCTCGATTCATTCGGGTCGATCGGGACGCTCAGCGGCTGGCTGGTCGATGCGCCGATCTCCCGGGGCGGCACCATCGGCGTCCAGACTTCCAGGTCGGTCGAACTCCGGATCTGATACGACTGCCCGGCCGGCAGCGGACTGGCCCAGAAATTGAACTGCGTCCCGTTCTCGATACCCACCAGATGCCGGGTCGCTCTGGCGGTGACGTGGATCGCGTTGACCGGCATGGCCTCGTCATCGCTGAGGGTGATCGTCAGCGTGCCGGCGCCGTCGGCGCTGAGGTTTTCAAACACGACGGGAACCAGCACCGGCCGGGAGTAGAACGGACTGGTCAACACCAGGTCGCTGTTGGTGTAGGGCGCCGGATCGTTGTTGATATACGGCCGGAACGACTCGTAGGTGGCCACCTGTGAAAGGCCGCCGACATCAATGGTCAGGTCGCTGAGACCGGTGTCCGTTTCCGGCATCGCGACCACTTGCACATCGTAACAAACCCGGTCATCCAGCCCGCTGAGCACGACCTGCATCGTGCCCGGACCGGCCTCCACCGCGTCATTCGCGGACAGATCGGAAAACGGCGTGTCCAGGTAGTTTCCATAGCTTGCCACGCCAAAGCCAAGGTTGGTCGCGGTCATTTCGCCACCGCTGATGCCCGTGGTGACAATCGCAACTCCCGGGATCTCGTTGCCGGTGCGGATGTCATGCACGACCGGCGTCGTCCCGTCGCCGTTGATGATGCTCCACCCCGGCTCCGACCCGCTGCCCTCCGTGTTGCCGCCGTCGCTGAAGTCGATGCCGATCTCGTAGGCGATCAGGTCCTCCTCCTGCGCCGGAATGGTCGCCGGGATCGACCAGAAGGTCCCGGCGACATTGGTCAGGATGAACCGATAGACGATGTCGCGGAAGGGATTCAGGCCGGTGATCTCCGCCTCGACCGGGGCGTTGCCACTCTTCGCACCGAGGCTGGCGCTGCCACCTCCATCGGCCGCCTCCCAGACGCCCGCAGCCTGCTGACCCTGGTCTTCGTATGCCCACACCAGCTCGACCGACGTATAGGCCTCCGCGTCATCATAGCTCACCACCGCGCGGTCCGGCGCGGTCCGGACGGAGCCGGGCATGCCGGTCAGCGGTTCGTTCACATACGGCTGGCTGGCGCTGTTATTGTAAAGGTCGATATCCGGCCGGCGGGTCGCCGGGTCGTCGAAAAAGCGCGCGCCGGAGCCGATGCGGTCCTTGTCGCCCAGTTCCGCACGGGCCACCTCGGCCTGATCGAGCAACCGCTTGACCACCGCCGGATAGCGCGCCGCCACGTTGGTGGTTTCCTCGCGATCGTTGTCCAAGTCGTAGAGTTCCACTTCATCCACCCGGTCCTGCCAGCCCCGCCAGAACGCCATCCAACTGGATGCCGGATTGTTCCTCCGCGGCAGCACCAGTTTCCAGCGGCTGTCACGAACGGCCGACAACTGCGTATAACAATAGTAGTAGTAATAGTCGTGCGGACTGGTGCTGGTCGTGCCCTCGATCAACGAACGGATCGATTTCCCGTCGATCTCCAGATCCTCCGGCATCTCGACTTCGGCATAGTCGAGAAAAGTGGGGAACAGGTCCATCAGGGTCACGAGTTCATCCGACACCACACCCGGCGTGACGGTGCCCGGCCAGCGGACGATGTAGGGCACGCGTGGTCCTCCCTCGAGCGAGCGCATCTTGGACCCCCTCAGCGGAAACGCGCTGCCGTAGTAGCCTTCCAGGTTTTCCTGCGTCCACGGACCGTTGTCCGAACTGTAGATCACCAAGGTCTCGTCGGTGATCCCCAGCTCATCGAGCGTGTCGACGATCTCCCCGAAACTCCAGTCGAGTTCCTCGATCACCGCGGTGTAAACGTCCAGCCCGCGGGCGGCCGCGCTGTCGCGGAAACTTTGCCGCGCCCCCAGCGACACGTGCGGCATGTTGTGCGCCAGCATCAGGAAAAACGGCTGGTCCGCGGCATCCGCGCCGGTGATGAAGGCCTTCGCCTCCTCGGTGTAGTTGTAGATCATTTCATCGGCCTCGCTCTGGTCCAGGTCCGCGTCCACCACGGTCGTCCCGCCGGCATCGGCCCGGAGGATCGAGGTATTGACGTTGGTGCCCGTGTCCACCGCCCGGACGCCGTTATGCAAAGGCGTGCCGTAGAAGGAGTCGAACCCCTGATCGATCGGTCCCCTGCCCGCGGCAAAGTCCGTCGCGTTGGTGGCCCCGCCGGAATTGTGCCACTTGCCGATCAGCGCGGAAGTGTAGCCCGCCGTCCCCAGCAGCTCGGGCAGATAGATCTCATCGGCGTGCGGCTCGGTATGGTGGTTCTTCTCATTGCCGGGCTCGGCGATGCGGATCGGATAGGACCCGGTCAGCAGCCCGGCGCGGCACGGTCCGCACACCGGCGACGGCACATAGCCGCTGGTGAACCGGATGCCTTGCGAGGCGAAGCTGTCGATCCTCGGCGTCCGGATGTGCGGCGACCCCTGCACGCCCAGGTCGTTGTATCCCTGGTCGTCGGTCAGAAAGATGATGAAATTCGGTCCCTTCTCCGCCACCGTGATCGACACGGCAGCCGGATCGCTGGTCCTCCCGCCGTCGCTGACGGTGAAGGTGAATCCGTCATGCCCGGTGAAGCCGCCCGTCGGCGTGTAGGTCAGCTCCGGCGCCGTGCCGGACAGCGTGCCGTGCTCCGGCTGCGTCACCACACTGAAGGTCAGGTCGTCACCGCTCCCGCTCAGCGTGATGCCTCGCGCGGTGTCGGGCTGCGTGCGAACATTTTGCCCATGGGCCACCGGCGGGGCGCTGGCAAACGACGCCGCGGTGAGCGTGAGCTCGGCGATCGACGCCCAGTCGTCGCCGGTGTCGAGGTCGGAAATGGAAAACGAAAGTTGCCCGCCCGACGGCACCAGTCCGCTGAAGGTTTCATAGCCATCCACCACCGCGCCGTCGTAGGCGTTCGTTCTTTCGTCCGTGCCCACCGTCCACACGTGTTCGAAGCGGTTGCTGTCGCGCCGGAACCCACCGGACAGCCCGTAGACCAGCGAGTCATCCAGGCCGGAAATCGTGAATGTCAGGGTGTCGTCGGGACTTTCGTTCTGGGCGAATATGTGGTCGACGTAAATCGTCGCGTCCGTGCTGCCGCCGCCCACCAGGTGGTTGCTGCCATTGCCGGAAATGCCGGTCACGGTGAGCCCGACCTCGGTGGCCACCCCGTCCGAACTCCGCACGAGGTTCGACACCGTCGTGGTGCTACCCACCATCGCAAACGCGTTCCAGTTCGCGCTTGCCGGTGCCGTGGCGCCGAAATCAATGCGAATCGAATCCTCATCCGCGGGCGTGCCGTCCACGGCGGTCAACTGCAGCGCGGCAACCGCCCCCACCAGGTTTCCGCTGTCGTCGTTCGATGCGATCGTCAACACCCCGCCGGACGACTGCAAGCCCGTGAACGTCACATAGGAACCGTCCAGATCCGCAGCGACGGTCGTCTGCGTCCCGCCACCCACCGTCCACTCGGTGCGGCTGTTCTCAAGTGCGGGACTGCTGGTGGCCTCCGCATTGTAGGCGCCAATCACCAGATCATAGCCGAGCGAGTCGTCCAGTCCGGCGAACTCCAGCGTGAACCCGCCGGCCGCATTTTCAAACCACCAGTCACCCTGCGCATTGGCGGGGATCCCGGGATAGGATGAGGAAACCTCAGCCGCGTCGTTCTCCCCCGCCGCTCCCGAACTCGTGAAGGACACCCCGCTCACCACCACGTTGCTGGTGTTGACCAGACTGCCGGCGGCAATCCCCGAATTGATGGAACTCAGGGTATTCCAACCGGCCGCGGTTCCCTCATCGGCACCGAAATCAATGCCGATCACATCGCCGGCGGAAATTTCCGCGCGCGCTCCGGCGACCGCCATCAGAAAGGCGGCGGCAGCTACCGACACATGGGGTTTCATCATTTCACTGGGTTATCAGATTCAGCACTGGCTTATCATATGCAGTTCGCACATCCAAGGTCGCGCGGCTCATGCCACTGCCTCCGCACCGGCTTGTCGCCAGTCGTGATCGGCGGGCGGCCGTCATCCGCCGCCGCGAGAGCCGCGACAGCCCATGCGCGGCATGGCAACAGCTGTGCCTCCGTCGCCAGTGCGCGGGACGGAGGCCAAGCTGCTGCGGAGAGAAAACCAGCCGGCGTTCAGCCCCTCTTCCTGCGGGCGAGCAGGCCGAGTGCGCCGAGTCCCAGAAGGCCGAGCGAGGACGGTTCCGGGACCGCGGTCAACTGGAGCGCGGAAACAGCGCTGATGATATTGCCATCACCACTGCCATCGCGGTCGGCATCAAAATCCCAGGTCGAGACCGTGAGCGTGCCACCCGTGACCGTAATGTTGTCGAAGGTCACATACGAGTCGGACAGGCTGTCCGAAACGGTGAACAACTGCACCGCGTCGACCTGCCAACCGGTGTCCCGGTTGTCTTGCTGGGCATCCGTGCCGCCGGGCCAGTAGCTGCCGATCGTCAGGCTGTAGATCAACGAATCATCCAGACCGGTGAAGGTGAACTCAAATTGGCCGGCATTGCTCTCAAACCAATCATCATTCTGGGCCTGATCGGGGAAAATCGCCGAATACGCGCTGGAGGCGCTGGAACCGTTGTTCTCGCCGACATTGGCACCCGGCACCGTGGTGTTGAACTCCACATCGGAGACGGTCACTCCCAAGGTATTCACCAGATTCCCCGCGCCGATATCATTTCCCGGGTTGGCAATGGTGTTTCCTTGTGGGGTCGTGGCACTGACGTTGCCGGCATCGCTGCCGAAATCAATCATGATCACATCGCCGGCCACCATCGCGGCACTGGCGTTTCCGGCAATCGTGCAAATCACAAGCGCGTGAAAAATCAGGGGGTTTGTTTTCATTAAAATAGGCTTTTTTTTGATGACATGTCGCACGTCGGCTCAACACACAAACCGACCATGCACCTAGCGATGTGCCACCGTTTGACCGATTGGGACAAACAATCGCCGTTTTTTTCCAAAATCGCGGAAATGCGGCGAAATTCCGCCCGTCCGTTCAGCCCTTGCGACGCCGGCGGCTCGCCACTCCGGCAAGCATCGAGGAACACACGATCGAGGAGAGAAGAACGCTACGGAGTTTCATTGATTTGAATGGGGAGTGTTGGAAGTGGATGCGCAATTGGCAAAGCGGGCGATCCTTGACGCGAATCCCCCATGCTCCCTCACATGTGCGGGCAGCCCACGTGTTCTGGACACGAAATCACACATTTTTTCACCCCCAGCCCCCCCGGCAACCGGCCGGTTTTCCAGCCCCCATTGATCCCGTGAGAACGCCCCCCCTACCCGGCCACGACCACCTTGGGACGCGACAAGCCGTCCGAGGTCAGCAGGAAGCGCAGCCATGTGGCGCCTGACTGGTCTTTGCGGATCACCACCTCCTCCAGTCCCTTGATCAACAACCGTTTTTTGAGGACCGGACTTTGCACCTTCGAGACATCGAGGCGTTTCACCGACGAGCGCTGCAAACTGCCGAGATCAAACCTTCCCTCCACTTCGAGCACCAGGGAATCCACCTGCAGGAAGCGCAGGATCGCGCCCGCACCCCGGCCGCCGCGCAAGTTCACCTCCGCCCCCTTCTTCATTTTCACCCGCAGTTCATCGAGATCCGGCGAGTATCCGGTGACCAGGGCATCGGGGGCCGGCGCGAGGTATTCCAGCGCGGCCCCGACGACTTGGGCGTAGTGGGTCTTGTCACTCCGGGCATCCGCATCATAGGTCAGGATCGCCGTGATCAACGGCACGTGCCCGCTGCCGAGGGTTTTCGCCATTTTGAAAAACCGCGTCAGCTCGTCCACCGCCGGGCGTCGTTCCTCGGAGTAATCGAAGCCCGGGAACGCCGCCACATAGTTCATGTATCCCGCCATCCGGTGCTGCGGATCGACCGGATGTTTCATCGCCTCCTCGAAGTCCAGCATGATGCAGCAATTGCTGAAATACTGGAACCGCGCTTCCGCCGATTCCGGATCCAGCTCCAGCGCCTTCGCAATCAGCGCCCGCACGTCGCGGAAGGGAACCTTGGGCCGGGTGAAAACCGAGGCGCTTTTCTTCCGGATCGCGGAAATGGTCAGTTTTTCGGCCCACTCTTCACGCGTTTCCTCGGATTGATTCATCAGCTCCTCATACTCCGCGGACAAGGCGTCGAATTCCGTGCTCAGCAGCTGGCTTCGCGCCCGTTCAATCCGCGCCTCCCGCTCCTTGCGCTCGGCATGGGCGAGAAACAGGAAACCACTGAGGGTCAGCACCCCGAGCGCCGCCGCGGCGATCGAAACCGGTGTCTTGTTCCGCTTCACAAACAACCCCGCCCTGCGCAGCACACCCGGCCGCTCGGCAGTGGTGCCATGGCCGGCGAGAAAACTGCTGACATCGGTCTGCAGCCCAGTGACGGATTCGTATCGGTCGCGCGGGTCCGCGGCGATCGCCTTGAGGACCACGGCATCCAGACTCTTTGGAATGCGTTTCCCGGGATACGCCCTGCGCGGCGACTTGCGCGACGGCTCGACCGTTTGCGCGAGGATTTCCTCCCGGGTGCCGGTGAAGGGCGCCTCCCCGGTCAGGATGAAGTGGAGCAAACACCCGAGCGCAAACCCATCGCTCCGATCGTCGCACACCCCGCCCGGCTGGATCTGCTCGGGCGCCATGAATCCCGGCGATCCCTTGATGTCTCCGTGAGCGGTCATGTGGCGGACCTCGATCAACCGACCGCTGGCGGTCGCCACCCCGCCGCCCGCCCCGCCGACCACCTCGTCCCGTCCCGCCACGTCCCGTCCCGACTCGTGGACGAATTTCCCCAGTCCCCAATCGCAGACCAGCACCTCGCCAAAGCGCGCGCACTGGATGTTTTCCGGTTTCAGGTCCCGGTGGATGATCCCCTCGGCATGGGCGTAGGCCACGGCATCACAGATCTTGAGGAAAATCGCGAGCAAGGGCCGCAGCGCAGTCCCCTGGTTGACCACATCCGCCAGCGTGCTGCCGCCCTTCAGGTCCATCGTGAAATACGGTCGGCCTTCCGTATCCACCCCGGCATCGTGCACCTTGATGATATTCGGGTGCCGGAGCGCGCAAACCAACCACGCCTCGTGAACGAAATCATCGTAACAATCGGCACCATGCTCGGCGCGCGGCCTCGCCAGCGCCACAAACCGCTGCGTCCTCTCGTCAAAACACCGGTAGATCGCCTTGAGCGCACCTTTGCCTATCAGCATCTTCTGCGTGTAGCGGGTCTCCACCGCCGCCAGCTCGCTGAAACTGGGGCACAAGGTCTGCAGTGCCTCATCGTCCAGTTCATCCGCCTGCCGGTAGATCCCCTTGAGCCGCGGGTCCGGCCTGTAGCCTTCCGCGCCGCCGCCTGCCGTCGGATTTGTCATCCCTCAAGCTCTTTGATGACCGCCCGGACCTCCAGCAACAGGCTGCGCTTCACCCGCTTGCGCAGCGTATAGACCGAAGAAACCGCCAGCCCGGTCCGCTCCGCGATCTCCGTGCTCGGCACCCCCTTGAGGTCCATCTCGAGCACTTCCATCGCCTTGCCCTTGTAGGCCGCCCTCACCCGTTCCATGGCAATGCTGGTCACATAGGTTTCCCATTCGTCCTCGACGAAACGGTCGATCTCCGGCGCCTGTCGGGCATCGCCGTCGCTCAGGTTCTCGGCAAACCGTTCCATCTTCCGCCGCTGGCTGTCGCGCTTGCGGAAATGCATCAGCGCCGTGCTGCGGATCACCTGCTTAAGCCAGGTCCGGAACTTCGAGCGATCCCGGTCGTATTTCGGCAAATCACGCGTCAGCACGATCAACGTCTGTTGCGCCACATCATCGAGATCGCCCGGGCTCACGTTGAGCTCACCGAGCACATAGTAAATGAATCGTTCATAGTGCTCGCTCAGCGTCCGCCACGCCTCCTCGTCATCGAGACTTCTCGCCCGACGAAGCAAAGGGTGGTTGGTCGCTTGATAGGCATGCACCATCTTCTCCATGGAGTAAATGCATAGCAAAGCCCCCCCGAATCACCAACATTTAACCAAGATTCCCAGACCGCTGGCCGGGCCATCCGGCATCATCCCCGTGGCTGAAGCCCATCTCCCCAAGGAGCGGCGATCTCCGAATCGCCGAACCCCACCAGCCCGCAGGGCGCTACCCGCCATTGCATCAGCTGAACCTTCGCGACATCATTCACCTGCGGTCTCAGCGAGACCGCGCTACCAAAAAAGCCAAACGCCATCCGGTAGGGACGCACCGCCGGGGCGTCCGTCTTCCCGCCAACACCACGCCAATGAATCTGGTCAAACAGGCAGGGACGGCTCTCCGAGCTGTCCGGCGAATGCAGCCCTCGCCACCAAGTCCCCGCGTCCCGACCATCTCATCACCCACGTCCCACCCGCACCGGCGAACACGTTTCGCCGCTCCTTTCCCCCACCCCAAGGAGCGGCGATCTCCGAATCGCCGAACTCCACCAGCCCGCAGGGCGCTACCAGCCATCTCATCAACAGAACCTTCACGACCCATTCACCTGCGGTCTCAGCGAGACCGCGCTACCTAGGAATCCACAATCCATCCGCATCGGCGAACACGTTTCGCCGCTCCTTTCCCCCTCCCCAAGGAGCGGCGATCTCCGAATCGCCGAACCCCACCAGCCCGCAGGGCGCTACCCGCATCTCCTCAACAGAACCTTCGCATCCCCATCACCTGCGGTCTCGGCGAGACCGCGCTACCTAAAACGCAAAACGCCATCCGGTAGGGACGCACCGCCGGGGCGTCCGCGATCCGGGGAGCCGTTGTTACTTCCGTTTGCCCTTTTTGCCGGCGGCGGGGCGGTAGGTGGCGAGCAGGGTTTCCATCTGCTTCACCACTTCGGGATATTCGTGGTAGAGGTTTTTAGTCTGCCGGACGTCGGCCTCCAGATCGTAGAGCTGGGCGGGCGGGGCGTCCTTTTTGATTTTGCCGTTTTCGATATTGCTGTTTTCGCTACCGACGTGGGAGATGCATTTCGGGCCGCCGGCGGCGTGGGTGCCGGGACCGCCCGTGAATCCACCGGACCCTTGTTTCGGGATATACACC
Source organism: Verrucomicrobiota bacterium JB025 (assembly GCA_030673875.1). GTDB lineage: Bacteria > Verrucomicrobiota > Verrucomicrobiia > Verrucomicrobiales > Akkermansiaceae > Luteolibacter. The sequence goes on from JAUTCT010000087.1 coordinate 23,819, forward strand.
CACTTGCCCATGCGGATCGAGAGGTGACTCGGTTTGTAGGGGCACAACAACAGGGTTTCCCGCAGCGGCTCGCTGGCCTCGCCGAGCAGCGCCGGCAGCACGTTGATGCTGTCCGCGAGCTGCTCTTTCTCCACCGACTGACCGGTCAGGGCGGCGAAGGTCGCCAGCATGTCGACCCCGCTGATCAACTGGTCCGACACGCTGCCCGGTTTGATGTTACCGGGCCACTTGGCGATGAACGGCACGCGCTGACCGCCCTCCCACACGCCGAACTTGAAGCCGAGCAGGTCGCCGTTGATCCGGTGCCCGGCCTTGAAGGCATCCTGCCCGCCGCGGTTGAACATGCCGCCATTGTCACTGGTGACGATGACCAGCGTGTTGTCGGTCAGCCCGTTGCGGTCGAGGCACGCCATCAGTTCGCCGACCATCCAGTCGAACTCGTGGATGAAGTCGCCGTAGAGTCCGCAGTCGCTGGTCCCCTTGAATCGCGGACCCGGCGTGAACGGGTGGTGGATGTTGGTGGTCGGGAAATAGAGGAAAAACGGCTTCTCCTTGTTCTGCTCGATCCACCCGACCGCCTTCTCCGTCAGCAGCGTGGCGGTCTTTTCATCGTCGTAAATGGCGTGGGCCTTCTTCGCTCCGCCGACTTTGTTGACCGTCTTGTTGCCGGCCTCCGGCGGGTAGGTGGTGGTCTTCGAGAAGGGCGGCTTGAAGGTGATGGGGTCGTCCGCCTCGTAGCCGACGACGCGGTCGTCCTCGACATACACATAAGGGAAGCCGCTGTTCACCTTGGGCACGCCGAAGTAGGTGTCGAACCCCAGCTCGAGCGGTCCCGGACGCAGCGGTTTGTTCCAGTCGGTCTTGCCTTTGCCAAAGCCGAGGTGCCATTTCCCGAAGGCTCCGGTGGTGTAACCCTTGTTCTTGAAAAGCCGGGCGAGCGTGAGTTTGTCCGTATCGATCAGCAGCTCCTGGAAGTGCCCGCAGGGCCCCCAGAGTCCCTTGCCGCCGCCCCCGCGTGTGGGATACTGCCCGGTCAGCAGTCCGTAGCGCGACGGCGTGCACACCGCGGAGGCCGAGTGGGCATCGGTGAAACGCACCCCTTCGTCGGCCAGTTTGTCGATGTTCGGCGTGCGCACCTTGGTCGCGCCATAGCAGCCGAGATCACCGTAGCCGAGGTCGTCGGCCAGGATCAGCACCACGTTGGGCGGGGATGTGTCAGCGGCAACTACGGGCCCGGCAAGGGCAAGCAGGCTGATCGCCGTAGAGCGGATTCGTTTGGATAGGTTCATGATCGGGTGATGAGCTTGGTGAGGGGCTTGTTGGGAAACGATAGAGGAAGAGGAACCACGGATAAACGCGGATGACCCAGATGAACTTGAAAGGACTGGATTCGGGTTGTTTTCCGGATTTCGTCTGCGGCTAATCCAAGGGCGATTTGGTTAGGAAGCTTGTGTTTGGATATCTCGACAAAACCACCACGGATTGAGACTGATTAAACGGATTACACTGAAAAATGGAGGGGCTGGAATGTGATCAGAGTACGCTTTCACGGTTGCGTAAAACTTTCCACAGAATCCGCCTCTCAAGCTAAGCAAAATCTGTGAAATCCGTGTAATCAGTGGTTCTCGTTTGTAATCGGATTGGGCCGGGCCTGTTTCTTTTTGTTGGCTTTTCGTTTCGCCTTGGGTCCGCCCGTGAATTCGGTTTTGGCGCGGCCTTTTTCCTCGTCGGAGAGCTTCGGCCAGTCGGTGGCGTGATTGGTCACAATGGGCACCTCCGGAAAAAGCGAACCGGTCGGACGTTGTTCGGACCCGCGCTGCTGGTATTCGCCCAGCTTGGCGCGCATTTTCGCGGCCAGCGCCATCATTTCGGCAACCCGCTCCGGGTGCCGGGCGGCGACGTCGTTTGCCTCCGCCTTGTCCGTCGCGAGGTTGTAGAGACGCGGCGTTTGAATCGGCTTCTGCTTGTTCATCGCCCAGAACGGCACCTGCTTCTTCTCGCGCGGCAGGTGGAGTTTCCAATCGCCGACCCGCACGCACTGCAGGTTCTCGCAGTTGTAGTAGTAGAACGGTTCGTTCTCCGAGCGGGCGATTTTCCCGCCGTCGAACAAGGGCGTGAGGGTCACCCCGTCATAGACGCGGTCGCCCGGCAGCGGCGCGCCGATCAGCTCGCTGAGCGTGGGAAACAAGTCCATCGCGACCACCGGCACGTCGGAGACCGCAGGCTGGATTTTCCCCTTCCAGTAGAGGATGAACGGCACGCGGTGCCCGCCCTCCAGCGAGACATACTTCGTTCCGCTGTAGGGCTTGGTGTATTTCGGCGAGGTCGACCCGTTGTCCGAGCTGAAGATGACCAGGGTGTTCTCCAGGATGCCGTTGTCCTCCAGCGCCTTGAGCATCACGCCGATGCTCCAGTCGAGCTCCTGGATCACGTCGCCGTGCATGCCGTCGCCGGACGAGCCCTTGAACTCCGGCCCCGCCTTGTAGGGCGTGTGCGGATAGTTGTGCGCGTAGTAGATGAAGAACGGCTTGTCCTTGTGCGTTTCGATCTCCCGCACGACCCGCTCGGTGTAGAGCGTCGTCAGCTTCTCCAGCGGCGTGTCCTCGTAAACGAGCTTCCTGCCGTCGAAAAACCGGGTGTCGTGCCCCTTGTTCTCGTGCATGCCGTAGTAGAAGTCGAAGCCCTGGTGGAAATAGGAAAACTCCTCCTGGCTGCCGAGGTGCCACTTGCCGATCATCGAGGTGACGTATCCCTGTTTCTTGAACTGCTCGGCGATGGTGATTTCATCCGGGTTCAAGCCGAGAAACCAGTGCGCCTCACGGTTCGGATTGATCCCCATGTAGAGCCCGGCGCGCTGCGGATAGGCACCCGTCAGGAACGCCGCGCGCGATGGCGAGCAGATCGACGCCGCAGCGTGGAAATCCGTGAACTTCAGGCCGTTCTCCGCCATCCGGTCGATGTTCGGCGTGTCCACCTTTTCCGCCCCATAACAACTGATGTCGCTGTAACCCATGTCATCGACAAGGACGAAGATCACGTTCGGCTTCGCAGCCGCGGCCGCGGCCACCCCATGCGCCGCCAGCGACAGCATCGCCAGCGCCCCGGCCAGACACCGCAGCATTGCGGATGTTCCATTCATTGTTCTCATGTTCACCTTGGGTTTGTCGTGTTGATTCAGTGGTTCTGATGGTTCATCTGGCCTGCCGGGGTCGCGCGCGGCACACCGCTGTCGCCCTGTTGTTTCATCCATTCGGCGATCGACGTCTTCATGGCCAGCAGCCGCTCCGCATACTCGGGATTGCCCGCCAGGTTCGTCATTTCCCACGGGTCCAAGGCCAAATCAAACAACTGGAACTCCGGCTGCCTGCGGAACCGCTCGACGGCCTGCCGTGCGGCGGGATCGGTTTTCGCCTTCTCCAGCCACGAGAGATACATCATGCGCGGGTTCCGGTCCGGCATCTTTTTGTCGTCATACTCGAAGTCGAACCCGTTGATCGTGCGGACTCCGAACAAGTTGTCAGGGGTGCGGTTCCACATCAGCTTGTAGCGACCGTCGGTCACCCCGCGCGAAACAAAGGGCGGACCTTCCTTTCCGCTGTTGTAGGTGAAAAACGCCTGTTTCCGATGCGTCGTGGTTTTCCCCGTGATCACGGGCAGCAGGCTCCTGCCGTCGAGGTCCGCAGGCACTTCCCCGCCGGCGGCATCGATCAAGGTGGGAAGGATGTCGCAATACTGGGCCACGGCGTCGGTGACGAACGCGTGCGCTTCCTGACCGGGCCACTTGACCAGACAGGCGGATCGCGTGCCCCAGTCGTAGTTCGTCCACTTCCCGCCCGGCATGCCCGCGCCATTCTCGTCGAGCACGATCAATGCGGTGTGGTCGGCCAGCTTGTGCGTCTCGAGGAGGGTCCGCGCCTTGCCGACCTGATCGTCGAAAAGCCGGACCTCCGCCAGATACTCGCGGAAATAATGCCGGGTCTCCGGGGTGTCCGCCAGATGCGGCGGCAGCTTCAGCTCGTCCAGTTCCCACGGCGAAGTGTCACCCGAGTCCCAGGGCGCGTGCGCGTGGATCGAGCAGATGAAGAGACAAAACGGCTGGTCCGAATCCCGCGTCATGAACTCCTCCGCGCCGGCCCAGTCCGCGCCGGGCGTGTTGCGCGCGTTGCAGTTGCCGGGAAACCCCTTGACCATCTCAAACGGATAGACCGATTTCGGACTGAAGTGTTTCTTGCCGGCCAGCCCCACCCGATAGCCGAGCTTCCCAAGCTGCTGGACCACGCTCAGCGTGCCCTTTTTCGACGCCTTGTGGTTTTCCATGCTGCCATTCCGGTATGGCTGCAGGCCGGTGTAGAGCTCCGCCCGCGCCGGACCACACACCGCCTGGGTGACGAACATGTTGGTGAACCGGACACCCTCGTCCGCCAGCCTGTCGATATGCGGCGAGGTGTGGAGGTTCTCCGCCCCGTAGCAGCCGAGGCTGGTGGCGCTGATGTCGTCCGCCAGCAGGATCAGGAAATTCGGTTGCTTTGCCGGCGCGGCGGCCAGCATCGCCAGGCTCAGGAGGAGGATCGGGAGACGTATGTTCATCCGTTCATCCTTCCTCATCGCCCATCTCTTCATTCAGTTCGGCCAGGCGTTTGGCGAGTTTCTCCGCCACTTCCGGGTTCTGCTGGATCAGGTTTTTTCTCTCGCCGACGTCGTTCGACAGGTCGAAGAGCTCGGTTTTGTTTTTGCGCTTCAGGTATTTCCAATCCCCGACGCGGATCGCGTTGGCGCTGCGGTAGAGGTAATACCCGCGGCGCGGCGGATCGTCGAAATCCCCCGCCAGCACCGAGCGGATGTCCAACCCGTCGATCACGCGGTCGTCCGGCACCTTGGCTCCAGCCATCGCCGCAATCGTCGGCAGCAGGTCGAGCGTGGACGCATGAACGTCGCACACGACACCCGCCGGCACCTTGCCGGGCCACCACGCGATGCACGGCACCCGGCAGCCGCCCTCATAGTCGGAAAACTTGCCGTCGCGCAAGGGCCCCGCATTTCCCGCGGCCTGCTTCTTCGTCAGCCACGGGCCGTTGTCGGAGGCAAACACCACCAGCGTGTGCTTCTCGATGCCCAGGTCCTTGAGGGTCTTCAGGATTTCCCCCACCGACCAGTCCAGCTCCGCGATCACATCGCCGAACAAACCGCGCTCGGTCGTCCCCTTGAACCGCGGCGAGGCAAACAACGGCACGTGCGGCATCGAATGCGCGAGGTAGAGGAAAAACGGCTGGTCCTTGTGGTCCCGGATGAACCCCTGCGCCTTCTCGGTGTAGCGCCGCGTGAGCTGCGACTGGTCGACCGGCCACTCGATCACCTCCGTGCCGAGCATCAGCGGCACCTTGTCCTGATAGACCTGCTTGGTTTTGCGGCTGCCCTCGGCATATTGTTCCGGTCCCATGCCCTCGTTGAAGACGACGTTCTCCGCCAGCGGCGTCTCCGGCGCCTGCCACATGTCGTTGCTGTAGGGAATGCCGTAAAACAGGTCGAACCCCTGCGAGGTCGGCAGAAACTCCGGCCGGTGCCCCAGATGCCACTTGCCCACCAGCGCCGTCTGATAGCCGGCCGGCTTGAGAACCTCCGCGATGGTGACCTCGGACGCCGGCATGCCGTCCTTGCTATACGGGAAATAGACACCGCCGGAATGCCCCCAGCGCTTGGCGAAACGCCCGGTCAGCACCCCCGCGCGCGACGGCGTGCAGACGGAGCTCGATGTCGAGAAATCCGTGAATCGCATGCCCTCCTCCGCCATCCGGTCGAGCTCCGGCGTCTCATACCCCTTGGCGCCGTAGCAGCCCAGATCGCCGTAGCCAAGGTCGTCGCAATAGACGACAATCACGTTGGGCCGCCGGGGTTTCGTCGTTTCCGCCGCGGTCAGGCTTCCGGCCATCGCGGCCAGCACCGCCGCGCTCAACGTCAATAAGGTTCGCTTTTCCATCTCGGTTTTTTGGGTTCGTCCACCACATCGGGGACGGGGCTTCAGGCGTCATTCCTTCTCGTTCGGATCGACCAGCCCGTGCGGCCGCTGGTCGGAGCCGACGACATTGACATCGCCGATTTCCTTACGCGCGCGCTCCGCCTGCTTTGTCAACCCGGCCGCCGTTTCCGGGTGCCGTGCGAAGACATTCTTCTTCTCGCCGCGGTCGTCGTCCAGATCGAACAACAACGGCTGCTTCAGGCTCAGGTATGGTTTACGCGGGCCCCCGCCCTTCTTCGCCCAATACGGCTGGTCGGAGATGTCGCGCGGGAAATGCAGTTTCCACCGCTCGTTTCTAACCGCCTGCAGGTTCAGCCCGTTGTAGTAGTAGAAAAACTGGTGGGGGCTCTCGTCGGTCGTGCCCGCCAGCAGGTCGATGATGTTCTTGCCGTCCAGCGTCCGGTCCTTCGGCAGCTCGACACCCGCCGCGCCCGCAAACAACGGCAGCAGATCGAGGCTGGAAATCATCGCGTCCGAAACCCGACCCGCCGGAATCCGCCCCGGCCAAAAGAAGATCCCCGGCACCCGGTGGCCGCCTTCCATCGTCACATACTTGCCGCCGCGCAAGGGCCCCGCCGAGCCGTCCCGGGCCGGACCGTTGTCGGACAGAAAGACGATCAGAGTGTCTTTGGAAATCCCCGCCTCCTCGACGGCCGCGCGCACCCGTCCGACGCTGTCGTCGAGCTCCAGCACGAAGTCGCCGTAGGTCCCCGCCCGCCCCTTCATCCCGGAGGCCCCCTTGAACGCAGCGCCCGGCAGGATCGGGCTGTGGGCGATGTGATGGGCAAAGTAGATGAAAAACGGCTCGTCGTGCTTGCCCTTGATGAAGTCCACCACCTCGTCGGTGTAGCGTTTCGTCACCTCTTCGAATGCGATTCCGGCCTTCTCGACCCCGCGGTTGTGATAGAGCGTGATCGCATCCGGCCGCTCCTTGATGTAGTTGCTGTGCAGCCCCAGATAGTCGTCAAACCCGGCATCCAGCGGGTGCGACCCCTCGACGTGAAACCCGAGGTGCCACTTGCCGACCATCCTGGTCGCGTAGCCCGCCGACTTCAGCAGCTCCGCCATCGTCAGTTCCTCCGGCGCGAGCCCGTATGCGGCATACTTCGGCAGCGGGTGGCGGGAAATCGGGTGGCCGGCGCGCATCGGATAGCGCCCGGTCAGCAGCGCCGCCCGCGACGGCCCGCAGACGTTGGCCGCCACCAGGCAGTCGGTCGACCGGAAGCCGTCCTCCGCCAGGCGGTCGATCTGCGGGGTTTTCACCTTCGCGCCATAACAACCGAGATCGCCGTATCCGAGATCGTCCGCGAGAATGAGGATGATGTTCGGTTTCTTCTCCGCGGCTCCGGCCAGTCCCATGGCCGCCGCAAACAGGCAAATCGTTCTCGTGATCCAGGGTCCGGGGCGCATCGTCGGTTATTTCCAGATGTTGATGTTCTTGACGTCGTTCGGCACGTCCGGTCCGTCCGTGCTGCGCCCGCGTTTGACATACGTCTCCAGCTGCGCGAGCAGGCGCTCGACCACTTCCGGGTGAGTGGCAAACAGATTCCTGGTTTCGCCGGGGTCCGCCTCCATGTCGTAGAGCTGCCCCTTCGGCGCGTTCTTCGGTGCCTTGCCCGGCCGGAAACCGCCGGACGTCTTGGACAGCACCAGCTTCCACTTGCCCTCCCGGTAGGCGAAGCTCCCCTTGATCGAGTGGTGGATGATCCCCTTGCGGCTGGTTTCGATTTTCTCCCCCGCCAGAGCCGGCAGGAAACTCACGCTGTCCTCACCCGCGTCCGCTGGCAGTTCCGCGCCGGTCAGGTCCGCGCAGGTCGCCATGAAATCGGTCAGGCAGATCGTCGCATCGCTGGTCGTGCCGGCTTTGACGTGGCCGGGCCACTTGACGAGAAACGGCACCCGGTGGCCACCCTCCCAGATGTCCGCCTTGTATCCACGATAGCCGGCGCTGGGGAAATGCCCCTGTGCCTCCAACTCCGCGGCACCGCCCTGTTTTTCCGAAAATCCATTGTCGCTGGAGACGATGAGCAGGGTGTTGTCAGTGAAGCCGGCATCGTCCAGCGCCTTGACGATCGTGCCGACAAACGCGTCGGTCTGCATCATGAAATCCCCATACTTGCCCAAGCCGCTCCTGCCCTGCCATTCCGGCGACGGCACCACCGGCGAATGCGGCGACGGCAGCGCCAGATAAGCGAAAAACGGCTTCTCCCCGCTTTGTTTCCCGATGAATTCCACCGACTTCTCCGCAAGCTGGTCGAGCACCTCGATCACCTCGAAATCCGGCTCCGCAGGCCCCTTGCGGTTCGGATGCGGTTCCTTCATCACCGTGGCCTCACCGACAAACCGGTCGTTCTCGATGAAGATGTAGGGCGGCATGTCCAGCGAGCCGGAAATCCCGAAGAAGTAGTCGAACCCGACGTCATGAGGCCCCACGGTGATCCTCCCCTTCCAGTCGACCCGCTGCTTCCCCGTACCCTTGGGGAAATTCATGCCGATGTGCCATTTGCCGATCATCCCGGTGGCATACCCCTGCGCCTTCAGCAGGCTGGCCACCGTCATCCGGCTCTCGGGAATCAACGCCTTGCCAAACCCGTCCAGCACATGCCGCTGCAGCCGGGTGCGCCAGTTGTAACGGCCGGTCATCAGCCCGTAGCGCGACGGCGTGCAAACCGCGGAACTCGTGTGCGCGTCGGTGAAAATCATGCCCTGCTCCGCCACCCGGTCCATGTGCGGCGTGGCGATCTTCCCGCGTTCGGGATTGAGCACGCCGACGTCGCCATAGCCCATGTCATCCATGAAAATGAAGACGATGTTCGGCTGGCCCGCGGCGTGAGCGGACAGACAGCAGGCCGCCAGCGTCAGGCATGCGGCGACAAGTGCGGGGATTCGTTGATGGGATTTCATGCTTGCTCGGATTTGTTGATGACGGATTTCGTGAGATCCACAAGCCGGATCACGCCGGAGGATGGGTCTGGAATCGGAAACAACGGCTCATTCACCCATCCGGCGGCAGCGGTGAATCCGGGGTTTCTCCCGCAACCCTAAGTGCTTTCCCCCCGCTCTGGAAATCGCCGAAAAGAGTGAGCCCACCCAAAGTCCATCCACCTCATCACCCACGTCCCAACCACTCATCACCCACGTCCCACCCGCACCGGCGAACCCGTTTCGCCGCTCCTTTCCCCCACCCCAAGGAGCGGCGATCTCCGAATCGCCGAACCCCACCAGCCCGCAGGGCGCTACCCGCATCTCCTCAACAGAACCTCCGCGACATCATTCACCTGCGGTCTCAGCGAGACCGCGCTACCTGCAACGCCAAACGCCACCCGGTAGGGACGCACCGCCGGGGCGTCCGTCTTCCCGCCCATGACCCGCTTGAGATCCGCGCGAAGCTCCCTTCCCTCAATCACCCTTCGTGCCTTCGTGTGATCCCCATCTTCCCCAAAGCCCATCCACTCATCACCCACGTCCCATCCGCACCAGCGAACACGTTTCGCCGCTCCTTTTCCCCACCCCAAGGAGCGGCGATGCATGATCGCCGAACCCCAACAGCCCGCAGGGCGCTACCCGCACCTCCTCAACAGAACCTCCGCGACATCATTCACATGCGCTCTCAGCGAGACCACGCTACCTAAGAATCCGCGTTCCATCCGCACGATCCATCCGCATGCGGTCTCGGCGAGACCGCGCTACCTAAAAACGCCATCCGGTAGGGACGCACCGCCGGGGCGTCCGTCTTCCTGCCCATGACCCGCTTGAGATCCGCACAAAGCTCCCTTCCCTCAATCACCCTTCGTGTGATCCCCATCTTCCCCGCGACCCATCCACTCATCACCCGCCTCCCACCCGCACCGGCGAACACGTTTCGCCGTTCCTACTACCACCCCAAGGAGCGGCGATCTCCGAATCGCCGAACCCCACCAGCCCGCAGGGCGCTACCCGCCATCGCATCAGCTGAAACCTCGCGACATCATCCACATGCGGTCTCATCGAGACCGCGCTACCTAAGATTTCACGGTCCATCCGCGCGATCCATCCGCATGCGGTCTCAGCGAGACCGCGCTACCTAAAAACGCCAAACGCCAAACGCCATCCGGTAGGGACGCACCGCCGGGGCGTCCGCGGTTCGCGCGGCGGGTGGGCATCACAATCACCCCGTCGTTCCCATCACAGCGGACGTTTCATCGAAACGTCCCTACCAGCCAAATGCCGGCGGGGAACGGTGGATTCAACCGGCCCTACGGCATCGCCCCACCACCGCCGCCCGACTCAAAAAACGAAATGATGCCGCAGGGATCACAGCCCATAGCCGGGGGTTGAGCGCAGCGACACCCCCGGATCCCATCGACCCACCCGGGTCCGCATCCCGGCAGGGACGCCACCGCCGACCTGACACATGCCAGAACACCGAAACCACCCCCACCTTTGCGGACAAACGTCGCCAATTTCACTCGTCAGTCCGCCTCAGTGGTTTGTTCGGCTTGGGATGGGGATGGACCTGACTGACTCAAATCAGAGAGCCACTCCTTGTCAGCGCTTGTCCTCGTTCCAGGATACGGTTCCGTCTTCGGCTGTGGTGCTCCCCTGAATCTTGAATGGAATTGGGGACTTCTTGAATGCGGCCTCATAGACAGCTCTTCCGATATCGGTTCCGCCATCACCAGGGTAAATCTCTATGGAACTCATCTCATCCACGGAATCCTTCCCGACGCGAAAATATCCGAACGAGCCTGCGCTACCGCTGGACTTGAGGTAGACCCAAACCCTCGCAAATCGATGGCTCTTCGGATCGGTGTGGATTCGGGCTTGGTCGGGCTCGAAGGAAATCGCCAGCGGATGCGCCCAGACTTCGCCAATCCGCTTGTAGTCTCCGTCTCGATTCAGATGCACAGCCCAAGGCCCGCCCATCGTTCCGAACTCGTCCGGGCTGCCTGACAGCAACATATCATTCATTCCATCGCCATCGAGATCCACGATGATCCGGGAACGCTCGGCATACTTCGCTTTCCCTGTCGGGTCGGGCTGCGCCTTCAGCGACGGATCGTCAGCGAGCGAAGGGAGAGAACCGATGAGCAGGAGTGTGGCGATGGTCTTCATTTTCTTGAGCTAGCGTTTGATGCATGGCGCGACGCCCGGGCCAAGCCGGAGCTCCGTGTCAGGTTGAATGGATTGAACCACCAAAGCGGAAATTCAACAAGGCTGCGGTAAGGCGCCGCCATCGCCGGCTTGCCCGACATTCTTCGTCCCGTCACTTGAGTTTGGGAGCAAGAGGATCGGCATCCCGGGCCATGACGGCTTCAGTCGCCTCCTCAAGCACCTTCTTCGCAGCTGGATCCTTCTGCGAGAAGGCCTTCAGCCTTGCGTAGGCAAATCGGCGCGAATCGAGTGCCGCCTTCTCTCGTGCCATGAGACGTCCAAGTAATCTCACGAGGGCTTCGTGCGCTTCGCCCTTATTCGGGATCCTGTTGATCTCGTTCTTGGCGACCATCATGGGAATTCGCATCTGCGCGGCCTTCTCGCTATCACTATCGATTAGGAACCATACGACATTGTCCCGCTCGCCCTCAGCAACAACTGCAGCAACCGCATTAACGTCGGCGGTCGCCTGCTTGTTGATCCCGGCATGGAGTCGAGGGACAAGGAGCGTGAATACGACAAGTAGGGCAACGATGGTTTTCTTCATTTTCAGTCGAATGTCGAAGTCCACGCACCGCCACTAGCGAGGGCGAGCGACTGACGCGGGGACAGGGTTGTAATTACGGAAGGCCCTGAAAACAGGGCGGCTAGTAGCGACTGCTGTGTCTCGTCTTGTTCGCTTCAACCGGATGACGTAAAGAGTCCACGTCTCCATGTCTCTTGATGGGTATCTCTTAACCACCGCTCCACCCTGACCATCCATGGAAAACGTCCAGTTTTTTGGATCCGGACGGGAGAAAGCCAGAGAAGGCCGCTGCAAAGGCTCGCCAGCAAAAAGAGTCAGGTTTCTCAAAACGTCCAAGTCGCCAGTGATCGCGACTGTAACGCCGTCCATTTGGGAGAAACCCATTCGCGTCAGCTTAGGGCCTGAATGCCTGATTCTATCGAGGATATCCGCACGCGCGTGTCCCGCTTGACGTGCCGGACATCAAGCCATTGCTCGAAGAGCCCAAGTTCTGCGATGTCGACCACTCCGATCAGATAGG
>JAUTCT010000088.1 GCA_030673875.1 Verrucomicrobiota bacterium JB025
CGGCCTCGCTTCCCTCCCTCCGCCGGAACCCCGCGCTCTCACATCCACCCCCAAACCGCTATGAGAGTAATTGTCGTCGGTGGTCAGTTTTAATTGTCGCTGAGGGAATTTCTAATTGTCGCTGGACATGAGCCGCCTCCCCATCGTGAGAATGGGAGTGCCCGGCCGATGAAGCATCCGTGGAATGCTCGTGGATCGGACCACCTTGGGGCGGACCACCCTGGGGCGGCGGACCGCCTGGTCCACCCGGCGGACGCCCACCGGGTCGCTGTCCGTTTCCTTCAGCCCGCTTGGCCCATGCCAACGGCGTCGCCGAATAAATCCCCGGCACACCCACACCACGCCCCGTCCCGGCACCACCGCATGGAGCTTGCCGTCCTAGAGCCTCCCCGCACCGTCCTCGCCCCCCTCAAACGCACGAAATCCACGCTCCGCATCCGGAGACTGGATTCAACCGCCCACAAATCCGGGAAATCCCCCCGGACCCTCGCAGTCAACACCGCGATGAACTCAACGCCGGTATTGGTTTTGCGGCAGCATGCCGAACTGACCCTGGCCTTGGCCGGCGATCGGAGTATTCCACGGAATACTGCTGGTCTCAGTGCTCGGCGGCACCGGCTTGGGATCCGGCTCCTCGGCACAGGAGGTGAATACGAATCCACCCAAAACAGCGGCGGTTGCGGAAAGAACGAGTTGCTTCATGACGTGACACCATAAAAAAAGCTCCGCGGCTTGCAAGTCCGCGGAGCTTTGATGATTGAAAAACCGTCGATTATTGGAGCGGCTTCGAAAGGATCACGCGGTCACCCGGCTGCAGGCGAACACCCGAACCAAGGCTGTCGAAGTCAATGTCGGCAATCGTTTGGGTCGGCTCGATCGAAGTCGGCTTCACAATCCCGATCGCACGACCGTCACGCTTGACGATCAGCGGCGCTTGCGGCGCAAACCCGGAGTTCGAACCGGCACCGATCACCAGGAATCCCCAGTCTTGATCCACTGCGGTCACCACCGACTCCATCGAGTTCTTGGCGATCCGGGCATTGCGGGAAACCATGCGCTTCACCAGGCGGTCGAGATCGCTGCGGTTCTTGGCAAGTTGCTTGCGGGCGCCTTCACCAAGGGTGGTCTTCTCATCAAGCGAGATCTCCAGGTTGTCGCGCTTCTCTTCGATCTCCTGAATCAGGTCCGGAAGGGTCTCAAGCGTGACTCCGCCACCAAGACCTTCGAGAATCTTGTTCACCTCGGCCATGGCCTTCTCAAGTTCGGCGAATTCCTCTTCCTGACCACGAATCACGTTGTCGAGTTCGCTGACCTCACGCTGCAGCGTGGATCCCTTGGACTTCAGGGCGGCGATGCTCTGGGTCACCACCGCATTCGCCTTCTCGGCGGCGGCAAGTGCCTTCTGCTCGTCCTTGAGTTCTTTCTCCTTGGCATCCGCGTTGGCGGAAACGGTCTGATTTTTCTCAATCGTCTCCAGACGGATCTGCTGCACTTGGTCGAACTTCCGGTTGAGCTCGAGGGTATAGTAGGCGGCTCCGGCAATGACGAGGAGCGAAACTACGTAGAGGATGGCTTTCATGGGGCTTTAAATAGGGTAAACGTTTGAAGGAGTGTGCTGACTTGCCTTATTTCTCATCCGACGCTGAGGGAATCACCTGATCTCCGACCATCAGGGTCACGTCCTCGCCCATCGAGCCAGGAACGATGCTTGCGGAAGCAGAGCTTCTCTCCACCGAGGTCACCAGCAGTTGTGCAACTGCCGTGCCACCCCGGACCACGTCGAGCTTCGAGCCGGTGACAACACCTGCGTTGTTGCCTGCGGCAAGAGTCACGAATCCCCAGTTGGGATAAATCGAACGAATGCTGGTGGAAAGACCCGGCAGGGACTTGCCTTGGCTCATGATGTCGAACTTCGACTGCATCGCGGCCACCTCTTTGGAAACCTGATTGTTCTGGGCCTCAAGGTTGGCGAGCGTCGCCTCAGCGCTCATGATGTTCTGACCCAACTCTTCAATCTCCGAGTTCAACCCCTGCATCTTGGAGGCAAGCTCAGGAATCTCACCGATCTTCTCGGTGCGCTCGCGAACTTCGTCGAGACGCGCCTGATTCGAGTCCTTCGTCGAACCCTTCTCATCAATCTGCACCGCAAGATCGGCGTTTGTCGATTTTTGCGCGGATTCGTCTTCGGTCAGCTTCGCGGTGTGGTTCTCAACCTCAACCCGCTTGTCCGTCGTGCTGGCTAGTTGATCCTGCGCGGACTTGAAGCGATCCTGACTTCGCGCCAAATTCGACAACTCGGTCTCCTTGACGCTGATTTCAGTTTCATATGCCTTCTGATTCTTGAGGGCGACGAAGCCCGCTAGGGCGAGCACAATTGCGGTTAGTATTCCAAAAACGTTGGCCATGGGGTTTAATAAAGTTGAGGCTTTCGAACTTCCGTGTGGACAGGACACTAGGGAGTCCAAACCTGCTCCGGCAATCCCTAATTCACGGAAACAGCAAGTTCCTCGCCACTTGGCTTTACAAAGCATCCACATCGGGACAAGCGTCGGCCCGCCATGAAGTCGATCATCCGGGTTTTTTCCTACCTGCGCCACTATCCGGTGCTCGCCGCCGCCCAACTGCTCTGCGCCGTCGGCATGACCCTCGCCGTCTTCGTCTTCCCCAATACCACCGGATACGTGATCGATGAAATCATCCCGAATCCCGCACGGCATGACGATTTTTTGTTCTGGGTCGTCATCGCCCTGCTCGGCTTCCTGATGAAGGACGGCCTCAACTCACTGCGCATCCTGCTCAACAACAACTTCGAACAACGCGTCATTTTCGACATCCGCTCCGAACTCTACGATAAACTCCAGCGCCTCCCGCTCCGCTGGTTCGACACCCGCCGCACCGGCGACATCATGACCCGCGTCGTCGAAGACGTCACCAGCATGGAACGCGTCCTCATCGACGGCATCGAACAAGGACTCGTCGCATCCCTCCAGGTCATCGGCATCGGCGCCTTCCTCTTCTTCCTCAATCCGCAGGTCGCCGCATGGGCCACGCTCCCCGTCCCGTTCCTCGCCCTCGGCGCATGGCTCTACTCCACCCGCGGCCGCGACCGCTACCGCAACCAGCGGGAAGCCGCCTCCGACCTCAACGCCCTGCTTCACGACAACATCTCCGGCGTCCGCCAAATCAAGGCATACGCCGCCGAAAAAGCCGAACACGACCGCTTCAACCGCTTCTCCGACAAACTCCGCCAAACCACCCTCCGCATGATGCGCTGGTGGGCCACCTACTCGCCCGGCATGTCCTTCGTCCGCATGACCGGATACGTGCTCGTCCTCGGTTTCGGCGGATCCGCCGTGATGCAAAACGAACTCACCATCGGCGACTTCACCAAATTCCTGCTCTTCCTCTCCCTGTTCTACGAACCCATCGACCGCCTCAACTCGCTCAACCAGATGATGCTCACCGGCCGCGCCGCCGCCGACCGCGTCTTCGCCATCCTCGACTCCGAAGAAGAACCGAACGCCGTCAGCGGCAACAAGGCCCCCACCCCCGTCGCCGGCCACGTCGTCTTCGAAAACGTCTCGTTCTCCTACCAGGACAAACCAACCCTCGACAAAATCAACCTCGAGGCACGCCCCGGCCAGACCATCGCCCTCGTCGGCAGCACCGGCGCGGGAAAAACCACCGTGCTCTCCCTCCTCACCCGCTTCTACGAAATCTCCGCCGGCCGCATCACCATCGACGGCACCCCCATCCACGACCTCTCGAAACCCTCCCTCCGCGACCAACTCGCCTACGTCACCCAGGAACCCTTCCTCTTCAACGGAACCGTCAGGGAAAACCTCCTGCTCGGAAAACGCAACGCCACCGACGAACAACTCTGGGCCGCCCTCGAAGCCGCCAACGCCGAACCCTTCGTCCGCAGACTCCCCGAAACCCTCGATACCAACGTCGGCGAACGCGGCGTGAAACTCTCCGGCGGCGAAAAACAACGCCTCTCCATCGCTCGCGCCCTCCTCAAAAACGCCCCCATCCTCCTGCTCGACGAAGCCACCGCATCCGTCGACTCCGAAACCGAACGCCAAATCCAGAACGCGCTCGACCGCCTCATGGAAAACCGCACCGCCTTCGTCATCGCCCACCGCCTCTCAACCATCCGCGACGCCGACCGTATCTATGTCCTGGAACACGGCCGCGTCATCGAACAGGGAACCCACGACCACCTGCTCGCCAACAACGGCAAATACGCCGAACTCTGCAAAAAATCCTTCCTCGGCGAAAACCAGCAGGCCTGACACCCCCGCACGCCGGCAAAATTCGCCACCGCCAAAACGATCCGCCCGCTTCCCCCGGATTGACACCCGCCACCCGCTTTTCCATGTTCACCCCATGGCATCGGACACCCACAGCATGAAATCCGGCCAACGGTTTCCCGTCTTCCCTGTCGCCTGCTGGTCCCTCGCACTGATGGCCGCATCCCAACTCATCGTCGCCGGCATGGCCCTCGCCACCCGCTTCGAAGAGGGCAAACAAGTCCGGATCATCGAAAAGGCCGTCATCAAGCCGGTCGTCGTCCGCGTGCCGGACGCCGCCGCACCAGACCGCGCCGCCACCATCCCGGACGCCCCCATCGTCTCCCACCCACCGCTCCCCACCCCCGCCTTCACCCCGGCCGAGCCCAGCCCGCCACCCACCCCGACCAATACCCCGCGCATCGCCGACCCCCGCGCCGAACGACTCGTCAACGAAGCCCGCACCGCACGCATCGCCGGAGACATGGGCCACGCCGTCATGGCCCTCGAAGAAGCCCTCACCCACGCCCCGGACGAACCCAACGTCCACTACGAACTCGGCCTCGTGCACGAACAAATGGGCGTCTACGACACCGCCGCCGCCCACTACGAACAAGTCTTCCGAATGGGCATCACCAAAGCCGGATCACTCTACGAAATGGCCGCCGCCAAACTCCGCGACGGATTCGAAACCGACCAGGCCATGCACGGCAAACTCGCCCTCGGCCGCGTCCAGATCTACCAAAACCCGAACCACCGCGACGGCCAGCGCGTCATCCTCACCATCCCCGTCGAAAAATCTCCCGGCGAGGACATCGAAATCGACAACCTCTCCGTCTCCGTCGTCTTCTTCAATAAAACCAGCCGCGGCGAAATCATCCAGCTCGAGGACAACTCGTGGGTCTCCGAAAACTGGGTCAGCCTGCCATTCGACTGGGCCGCCGGCCAGGAAACCCTGCGCATGACCTACACCATCCCCCACCAGGACGCCCAGACCAGCCACCTCTTCGGCCAAAAACAATACTACGGACAAGTCGTCTCCCTCCACTACGGCCAGGAAGTCCTCGACGTCCAGGCATGGCCGCGCGACCTCGCCGCCCGCATGCCACGCCCCGCCACCCCCGGCCCGGGCGAACTCATGCTTCCAGAATTCCAAGACAGCCTGCCACCGGACTTCGACCCCGATCTCCCGCTGCTGCCCACCCTGCCTGAATAATCCAGCTTCACACCCGCCGACACCCGTCCGGTCTGCCACACCCATGAGCACCGCAGAACGCCTTCTCGGCGAATACCGCCTGATCAAACCCATCTCGGAAGCCCCGATCTCCCGCACGTGGCTCGCCGAACAGGTCTCCGTCTCCCGCAGCGTGCTCGTCGACGAGCTCCGCAAGGACATGCTCGACCGCAAACCCGACTTCCTCGCAGACGTTCGCGCGAAAGCCTCCGTCGACCACCCGCTCATCGGCTCGGTCTTCGAAGCCGTCGACGACGGCGACCTCTGCTTCTTCGCCCACGAACTCCTCCCCGGCGCCACCCTCGAAGCACGAAAATCCCCCGTCGCACCCTTCGAACCCGCCAAACTCGCCCACATCCTCAACCGCGTCGCCCAAGCCCACCTCCAGCACGAATCCTCCAAACAACCCACCGCACCCCTCGAACTCCGCCACATCCACGTCGATGAACACGGCGTCGTCCGGATCGCCAACCTCGCCATCGCCGGCGACTACCACCCGGAACAATCCGTCCGCGACATCACCCGCCTCGGCCACGAACTCCCCACCCTCGTCGCCGACGGCAAACCCGGCGCCACCCGCCTCCTCACCCTGCTCGGCTGGATGCGCGGCGACGGCCTGGACGCACCCATCACCTGGAGCCAGGTCCGCGAATTCTGCATCCAGATCGAACAACAACTCGCCGAACCGCTCCCCACCCGGGACGCCACCCGCTCCGCCGCACAGAACAAACGCCGCAACCCACCGCCCGTCGCCGTCGTCGCAGTCGCCGGCGCCATCGCTCTCGCCGTGATCATCGGCCTCGCCGTCAAATTCCGCCCCACACCACCCACCGGCCCGCTCAGAATCAACCTCCCGGACTCACTCCTCGTCCCCGCCGGCCCCCACCCCACCCCGGACGGAACCGTCGAACACCTCTCCGCATTCCGCATCGCCCCCCACGAAGTCACCATCGGCCAATACGCCAGCTTCCTCGACACCCTCGATACCCTCGCCGCCAACCAACTCCAGGCGACCTTCGACCACGAAGACCAACCCGCCGGAAAATCCAACCACCAACCCGACGACTGGCAAACCCTCCTCGCCGCCGCCAAATCCGGCGGAACATGGAACCACCGCCACGTCTCGCTAGACTCCCCCGTCGTCGGCATCGACTGGTGGGACGCCGCCGCCTACGCGGAATGGAAAAAAGGCCGCCTCCCCACCCAGGAAGAATGGTACGCCGCACTCCGCCTCGGCGGGACAAACCCCGCAACCATCAAACCCTCCGACTGGATCCCCGTCACCAACCCGAGCGAAGACCGCACCCCGAAAGCCCTCCTCGGCATGGCCGGATCCGTCGCCGAATGGACGCTCGACCGCGCCACCAACCCGTCCAACCCGCTCGGCGCTAAAAATTGGGTCGTCATCGGCGGATCCTACCTCCGCCCCGGATCCAACGCCCTCAGCCGCGAATGGGTCGAACATCGCGACCTCCGCCGCCCCGACCTCGGATTCCGCATCGTCAACGACCCGAGCTGACCCGGCCCCCTCACCCTCATCCTCACGCGATTGCGTGGCCGCCCCCGGTTGATAATCCGGGTGCGCTAAGCTATTGTTCCAACTCCATCGTGTGAGTTGGACGACGTCAGGCTCGCAACTTCCCGGGCCGGTCACCACGTCCCGCCAATCCACCACCCCCTTCCCACCGTGAACTTTCTCCGGCTCACCCCCATCGCCATCGCCCTCACGCTTTGCTCATGCGACAAAGCCGCCAAACTGATCTCCACCGTCAGGCAAATTCAGCAAAAAGGCAAAGAACAGATCGGGAAAACCACCCAGTCCGCCACCGAATCCACCGGCCAACCGGTCGTCCACCTCGCCGCCGACGCCCTCGATTCCTTCCACAACCAGAAAAACAAAGTCGTCGTCATCGACTACTACGCCAGCTGGTGCGGACCCTGCAAATCCCTCGCCCCCGTGCTCGAACAACTCGCCGCCGAGGACCCCTCCAAACTCGTCGTCGGAAAAATCGACGTCGAACAACACCGCCAGTTCGCCGCCTCACAGGGCGTGCGCGGCATCCCCGATGTCCGGATCTACCGCAACGGCAACCTCGTCGATAAATTCGTCGGCTTCCCCGGCCCGGCCGAAGTCAGCCGCCGCATCAAAAAACAAACCGAACTCCTCGCCAAAACCCAACCCGCGGCCACACCCACGGCAACACCCGCCGCCGCCACCGCCAACGATCCCGCCGCCACAGCCGCCGGCGAGGCGGAAACAAAAGCCCCGCTCACCCAGCCATACACCAAAGACTGGCTCCCACCCGGAATGGAGCGCCGCTGAAGCGCACCACTCGCGGCACCACCCGGCCGCTACCTCTCATCATCGGTCCATCCGGCGGCAGCTCAGCCGCAGGACCGCCCCGAAAATCGGGACAAACCCGGGCCAGGACACGACCTTGACCCCGCCACCCGCGGCGCGGCAACATCCCTCCGCCTCCCCCCAGGCAGCCGCATATCCGCGCTGATTGCAGATCGATCCAACTCCGCATATCTTATCATTGCTCGATCGGGAAATCACTCGATCCACCCCTGAATCGACCCCGCTCGACCAGCTCCCACCCCCTGCCGGAACCACGGAATCCACCCCCGAAACCGGTCCCCAAACCACCCGCATTCGGCCGCGCTCCACACCGCCGGTTTGCCTGCAAACGCCCGCGCCAGCGCACTCGGGAAAGCCCGCACACCCCAGCCGAACCCCGAATCCCGGTCAACTGGGCAACCGCGGCGGCACCTTGCGTGTCAATCCACTCGCATGCATCGTCCCACTATCTCAATGGGCCACTCCCCTGATGTGCAAAACTTATTAAACCCCATGAAAACTCCCAAAACTTCCCAACCTACCCGGCACCTGCAGCGCGGTTTCACACTGACCGAGCTGCTCGTCGTCATCGCCATCATCGCCGTCCTCGCCTCCCTCGCATTCATGGCCACCCGTAAAATCCGGGACAGCGCCTCCGCAGCCGTCGACGCCAGCGACCTCCGCACCATTGGCGCATCCGTCATGCTCTACGCCTCGGACAACAACATACTGCCCACCACCTCCGGCGGCGTGGGCCCGGAGTTCAACAGCTCATCCAACAGCCTCAGCGGCGCACTCGCTCCCTACCTCGGCTATGAAGACCTGCCCGACGGCACTTTCATGCCTGAGTTCGCCGCCGCCAGCTGGCAGAACGAAAAGGCTGGCGACAACGGCCCGTCACTGCTCGTCATGCACCGCGTTTACAGCGGCAACGGCACCCCATCGAGCCTGTCCCGCCCCGATCCCTGCTTCCTGCCCTTCGGCTACCCCTTCGGCGACGCCAAACGTGACGGCATGACCCTCGAGGGCGCGATCTCCACCATGGGCGATCCCTCCAACCGCCTCATGCTCACCGAAATCGACCGCCTCCATCCCAACTTCAAGAGCTCCACCCCATCGTGGCTCGATACCGTCCCCGAAAAAATGGCTCACGGCAGCTATCGCCTCGGCCTCTACTGGGATGGCCACGTCAGCCGCCTCGACGTCGACCTGAACGCCTTCTGATCGACTCTCCCCCTCCAGGCACGCCCACCGCCACCACGATCCCCCTGCGATCCGCTGCCGCCACCCGATTGCCTGAAGCTCAAAATGGAGGCCACCAACCTCCCGACACTCACCCGAAAAGGGCCGGAAACTCGATTTCCGGCCCTTTTTGCATCCATCTTGAATCCATCGAATCGCCAACCGCAGCGCGAATCAAACGTCGTTCTCGCCCTTCACGCTGCCAAAGTTGGCGAGGATGCCGCCATCGACGTAAATCACCTGACCGTTGATGAACCTGCCGGCCTCGGACGCCAGCAGGATCGCCGCACCGGCAAGATCCTCCGGCTCGCCCCAGCGCCCCGCCGGAGTCCGGGTCATCACGAGATCGTTGAACGGGTGGCCGTCCACCCGAATCGGCGCAGTCTGCGAGGTCGCAATGTAGCCCGGACCAATGCCGTTGATGTTGAGGTTGTACTTCGCCCACTCACACGTCATGTTCTGGGTCAGCAGCTTCAGCCCGCCCTTGGCCGCCGCATACGCGGATACCGAGGTCCGGCCGTAAACACTCATCATCGAACACATGTTGATGATCTTGCCGTGGCGCTTCTCGATCATCTTCGGCACCACCCGCTTGGACACGATCAACGGCGCAACCAAATCCACATCCAGCACCGCGCGGAAATCCTCGATCGGCATCTCCAGCATCGGCACCCGCTTGATGATCCCCGCGTTGTTGACCAGAATGTCCACGTCGCCCACCGCGGCCTCGATCGCCCCGATCCCCCGGTCGACCTCGTCCTCGGAGGTGACGTCGAAATTCACCGTGAACACATCGATGCCGTCCTTGGCATACTCCGCCTTGCACGCCTCCAGCCTGCCGTCGTCATGACCGTTCACACAAATCCGCGCGCCCTGCTGCGCCAGACCTTTTGCAATGGCCATTCCAATGCCGTGGGTGGCGCCGGTCACTAGCGCCACTTTGCCCGAAAGATCAAATGAGATGGTAGACATGAGTTTTCACTGGTTGAAACAAAATGCGTGCCCTGACCAGCACGCAAAAAGAGATTTCACCCCCGCCTCGTCGCCGTCAATAGCCCTTACCACGACCCAGCCATCGATCCGGTGCACCTTGGTGAGCGGCCGCAACCCGCCAGACCATGCCCCAGCCCGCCACTTTGCCGGATCCCGCTTTCTGGCTGTCCTATCCCGCCGGATTCGGGCAGGCTTCTGATCGCTCGGTTTCGCCTCGCCTTCCACGCCAATCCATACCCACCGCAAGCATTTTCCATCCCACTCTTTACAAGCAGGCGTTTCCCTGCCAAATCCCTTGAAATTTAGCCGCCCTGCGGCCCTCCAACCCGCCATTCTCCATGCCAAAAGATACCTCGATCCACAAGATTCTCGTCATCGGCTCCGGCCCCATCGTCATCGGCCAGGGTTGCGAATTCGACTACTCCGGCGTCCAAGCCTGCAAAGCCCTGAGGGAAGAAGGATACGAGGTGATCCTGGTGAACTCGAACCCGGCCACCATCATGACCGACCCCGAGTTCGCCCACCGCACCTACATCGAGCCGATTACCCCCGAGGTGGTGGAAAAAATCATCATCCGCGAGAAACCCGACGCCCTGCTGCCCACCCTCGGCGGCCAGACCGCGCTCAATACCTCGATGTCGCTGTTTAAATCCGGCGCGCTCGATCGCCACAACGTCCGCATGATCGGCGCCAAACCCGACGCCATCGAAAAAGGCGAGGACCGCCAGCTCTTCAAGGACGCCATGCTCAAAATCGGCCTCGACCTGCCGCTCTCCGGCACCGCCCACACCATGGACGAGGCGAAAATCGTCGCAAAAGACATCGGCCGCTTCCCGCTCATCATCCGCCCCGCCTTCACCCTCGGCGGCCAGGGCGGCGGCATCGCCTACAACAAGGAGGAATTCGAGGAAATCATCACCCGCGGCCTCGACCTCTCACCCGTCTCCGAAGTCCTCATCGAGGAATCCCTGCTCGGCTGGAAGGAATTCGAAATGGAGGTCATGCGCGACCGCGCCGACAACTGCGTCGTCATCTGCTCGATCGAAAACCTCGACCCCATGGGCGTCCACACCGGCGACTCCATC
This sequence comes from Verrucomicrobiota bacterium JB025, assembly GCA_030673875.1. GTDB lineage: Bacteria > Verrucomicrobiota > Verrucomicrobiia > Verrucomicrobiales > Akkermansiaceae > Luteolibacter. The sequence goes on from JAUTCT010000088.1 coordinate 11,188, forward strand.
ACCGTCGCTCCCATCCAGACGCTCACCGACCGCGAATACCAAATCATGCGCGACGCCTCCTTCGCCGTCATCCGCGAAATCGGCGTCGAAACCGGCGGCTCGAACATCCAGTTCGCCACCGACCCGAAAACCGGCCGCATGATCGTCATCGAGATGAACCCGCGCGTCTCACGCAGCTCCGCACTCGCATCCAAGGCCACCGGCTTCCCGATCGCCAAAATCGCCGCCAAACTCGCCGTCGGATACACCCTCGACGAACTGCCCAACGACATCACCCGCGAAACCCCCGCATCCTTCGAGCCGACCATCGACTACGTCGTCACCAAAATCCCCCGCTTCACATTCGAGAAATTCGCCACCGCCAACCCGGTGCTCACCACCTCGATGAAATCCGTCGGCGAGGCCATGTCCATCGGCCGCACCTTCAAGGAATCCATGCAGAAATGCCTGCGCTCGCTCGAAACCGGACGCTGGGGCTTCGGCTTCGACTCCAAGGCACCCGAATCCGCAACCCGCGAGGAAATCACCCGCAAACTCCAAATCCCCAACGCCGAACGCATCTTCTGGCTCCAAACCGCCTTCACCCAGGGCTGGACCATCGATGAAGTCCACGCCGCGTCCGCCATCGACCCGTGGTTCCTCCACCCGCTCAAACAAATCGCCGACGAAGGCGCCGAACTCGCCAACCTCGACCTCAAACGCGCCAAAAAAATCGGCTTCTCCGACCGCCAGATCGCCAAAGCCAAAGGCTGCCACGAAGACGACGTCCGCGCCGAACGCAAACAAAAGGGCATCATCCCCACCTACCGCCTCGTCGATACCTGCGCCGCCGAATTCGAAGCCTACACCCCATACTTCTACTCGTCCTACGGCGAGGAAAACGAAGCCCGCGAGTCGGACAAAAAGAAAATCATCATCCTCGGCGGCGGACCCAACCGAATCGGCCAGGGCATCGAGTTCGACTACTGCTGCGTCCACGCCGCCTTCGCCGCCAAGGAACTCGGCTACGAGGCCATCATGGTCAACTCCAACCCCGAAACCGTCTCCACCGACTACGACACCTCGGACAAACTCTTCTTCGAACCACTCACCCTCGAGGACGTCCTCAATATCTGCGACCAGGAAAAACCCCACGGCGTCATCGTCCAGTTCGGCGGCCAAACCCCGCTCAACCTCGCCGCAGACCTCGAACGCCACGGCGTCCCCATCATCGGCACCTCGCCAAAATCCATCGAACTCGCCGAAGACCGCAAGTTCTTCTCCGCTCTGCTCGATAAACTCGGCCTCAAACAAGCCGAAGCCGGCACCGCAACCAACGAAGCCGAAGCCCTCGAAATCGCCAACCGCATCACCTACCCGGTGCTCGTCCGCCCGTCCTTCGTGCTCGGCGGCCGCGCCATGATGATCGTCTACAACGACGCCGAACTCTCCACCTACATGCGCGAGGCCGTCTCCGCATCCCCCGAACGCCCGGTCCTCGTCGACCGCTTCCTCGACAACGCCACCGAAGTCGACGTCGACTGCATCTCCGACGGCGAAACCTCCGTCGTCGGCGCCATCATGGAACACATCGAACAGGCCGGCATCCACTCCGGTGACTCCGCCTGCGTGATCCCCTCCTTCGGCCTCTCGGATTCCATCAAGGCGGAAATCACCCGCGCCGCCAAAGACCTCGCCCGCGAACTCGAAGTCAAAGGCCTCATGAACATCCAGTTCGCCGTCAAAGACGATCAACTCTACGTCATCGAGGTCAACCCCCGCGCCTCCCGCACCGTCCCCTTCGTCTCCAAGGCCACCGGCGTCTCACTCGCCAAACTCGCCGCCAAAGTCATGCTCGGCCACAAACTCGCCGACCTCGGCTACACCGAGACCATCATCCCCACCCACTTCTCCGTGAAGGAAGCCGTCTTCCCATGGAACCGCTTCCCCGGCATCGACACCGTGCTCGGCCCGGAAATGAAATCCACCGGCGAAGTCATGGGCATCGACCCGGACTGGGGAATGGCCTACGCCAAATCCCAAATCTCCGCCTTCAACCCGCTGCCCACATCCGGCCACGTCTTCCTCTCGGTCTCGGACCGCGACAAGGACCGCGCCGTCACCATCGCCCGCGACCTCGTCGAACTCGGCTTCGAAATCCACTCCACCGGCGGCACCCACGCCCGCCTCACCGCCGAAGGCATCCCCTGCCACCGCGTCTTCAAAGTCCAGGAACAGGCACGCCCGAACGTCATCGACATGCTCAAAAACGGCGAAATCAACTTCGTCGTCAATACCCCGAGCACCCACGAGGCCCGCGCCGACGAAATCCAGATCCGCTCCACCGCCATCGCCCAGAAAACCTCCTACACCACCAACCTCGCCGCCGCCGAGGCCTGCGTCACAGCCATCCGCTCGCTCAAGGAAAACAACCTCACGGTGAAAAGCATCCAGGAGTATCACGGCTGATCCCAACGGGCGATCCATCGCCCCATCCCGGCCATCCCGGCCAACTCGCCGCGCCACCGTCGCGCATTCCTAATCCACGGCGCTCAGGTCGATTCCGGCGGTGCCTGCCCCCCCCGGAATCGGCAGCCCACGCCCTGACTTCCCCCCCGGTCCCGCTCGGCTCCCCCCTCCACGGGCGGATCTCAACCGATCCGCATTCCCGCCCGCAAGCCCCACTTGCGCCCTCCGATTTCCCGGTTAGTTTCCCGGACCATGAAACTTCAATACGCACTCGCCGCCATCGGCCTCGCACTCGCCGCCATCGGCCTCGCACTCTCCACCCCCGCCGCCCTCGCCCACTGCCAGGTCCCCTGCGGCATCTATGACGACGCCAACGTCATCTCGGCCATGAAAACCGACGGCGTCACCATCGAAAAAGCCTCGGCCCAAATCGTCGAACTCTCGAAAGACCCCGCCGCCAACGCCAACCAGATCACCCGCTGGGTCGTGAACAAGGAAAAGCACGCCCAAAGCATCCAGGACACCGTCTCCGCCTACTTCCTCGCCCAACGCCTCCATCTCCCGGCCGACGACGCCGACAAGGACGCCTACCTGAAGAAACTCACACTCTGCCACCAAGTCATCGTCGCCGCCATGAAATGCAAGCAGTCCACCGATCCCGCGGAAGTCGCCAAACTCAAGAGCCTGCTTGAATCCTTCGGCAAGGAATTCAGCGCCTGACCGGTAGACAAATCGGCCGCACCGCGGCGCTCTCACGGACACGAAGCCATGAGACATTCCAAGACCCTTCATCTCCTCGCCGCCGGCTTCCTGCTTGCGGCGAGTTTCTTGCCCACCCAGGCCCGGGAAGCCGCATCGACCATCGCCGACCTCAAGGCCCTCGAAGCCCGCGTCCAGAACGTGGCGGAAAAAACCATGCCCGCCACCGTCGCCCTGCTGTCCGACCGCACCGGCTCATCCGGTTCCGGCGTCATCGTCTCCGAACAGGGCCTCATCCTCACCGCCGCCCACGTCATCCAGGGCGCGGATAAAGTCCTCGTCGTCTTCCCCAACGGCAAACAAGTCCAGGGCGAGGTCCTCGGCGCGAACTTCTCCAAGGACATCGGCATGGTCCGCATCATCGACGAAGGCAACTACACCTTCGCCGAAATGGGCGAATCCGACCACCTCAAAGCCGGCGACTGGGTCGTCGCACTCGGCCATTCCGCCGGCTTCAAGGCCGAACGCACCCCACCCGTCCGCTTCGGCCGCGTCATCTCGGAAGGCCCCGGAAACTTCCTCACCACCGACTGCACCCTCATCGGCGGTGACTCCGGCGGCCCGCTCTTCGATCTCGACGGCCGCGTCGTCGCCATCCATTCATCCATCGGCAAATCCCTCGAAAACAACAACCACGCCGGCGTCGATGGCTTCCGCAAGGACTGGCAACGCCTCATCGACGGTGACGTCTGGGGCGAACTCTCCATGAACCCCTTCGCCAACCCGGAAATGCCCGTCATCGGAATCGGCATGGGCATGATCCGCGGCATCAACGGCGTCATCGTCGAAAGCGTCGTCCTCGGATCCCCCGCCGCCGCCGCCGGCGTCCGCCAGCACGACATCATCACCAGCGTCAACGGCAGCCCGATCCGCGACGGCGGCGAACTCCTCCAGATCCTCGCCAAACACCAGGCCGGCGAAACCATCCAACTCGGCGTCATGCGCAACCGCACACCCATCGAAATGGCCGTCGTCCTCAAACGCCGCAACGAACTCTTTTCCCAACCATAATCACCGACGTCATGAAAATCCTCACCACTTCCATCGTGGCTGTGGCCCTGCTGGCAACGGCTGCATTCGCCCAGGACGATATCCCCCTGCTCCGGCCTGAAGAACGCCAGGCCGTCGACAACCAGGCCGACCAATTCAACGGAGCCCTCGAAAACAGCCTCTCGGAAGCCGCAAAATCCACCGTCCGCATCTGGTCCGGAAACCGCCGCCTCGCCTACGGAACCGTCGTCGGCGACGGCTCCCAGATCATCACCAAATGGAGCGAACTCGTCGGCGCACCCCGCCGCATCCGCGTCGAGGCCTTCGACGGCCAAGTCCGCGACGTCGACCCCTCCGGCGTCTTTCAGGACGAGGACATCGTCGTGCTCGACCTCATCGGCCCGCCGCTCACCCCCGTGAAATGGTCCGACAAATCCCCCAAACTCGGCAGCTTCGTCACCGCACCGCAACCGAGCGGACAACCGGCATCCTTCGGCGTCGTCAGCGTGCTCGAACGCAGCCTGCGCGACTCCGACCACGCATTCATCGGCATCGTCGGGGCCGTCGGATTCGATGGATCAGGCGTGAAAATCCACGAGGTCACCCCGAAATCCGGCGCCGCTGCCGCCGGTCTCAAACCCGGCGACATCATCCTCAAGGTCAACAACCGCCCGATCTCCGGCCTGCTCGAACTCAAAAACTCGCTCGTCGACGTCAAACCCGGCGACACCGTCAACCTCATCGTCAAATCCTCCAACGGTGAGTCATCCGTCCCCGTCACCCTCGGCAACCGCCCGGAACTCCCCAACTACCTCGGCGACCGCCTCCGCACCATGGAAGGCATGGGAACCGACCAATCCAGAGTCCGCGACTCGTTCACCAACGTCATCCAGAGCGACATGCGCCCCAACCCCGACCAAATCGGCGGCCCCGTCGTCAACCTCGACGGCGAAGTCATCGGCATCACCATGGCCCGCGCCACCCGCACCCGCTCGTTCATCATGCCCTCCGCCGCCGTCCAAAACATGCTCAACTCCGAGCCCATGGACCCCGCCCTCGCCGCCATCCCCACCGAACCCAGTGACCAACGCATCCGCATCCGACCCGCCGTCTCACCCCCGCGCCAGTTCCGCCCCGGCAGCCAGCAGCGCCTCCGCCGCCACCTCTCGGAAATGCAACAACTCATGGACTTCATGACCCAGGAAATGGAAGCCCTCGAAAACGGCCGCTGGTGACGCCGGAGCCTTGATTCCTGCCGCGGGAATCCCGACTCTCCCCCCACCCATGCCCCTCATCCTCGCCTCCTCCTCCCCACGCCGCCGCGAACTCCTCGAACACGCCGGCCTCGAGTTCACCGTCGTCCCCTCACCCGCCGAGGAAATCCACGACGCCTCCCTCAACCCCGAAGTCCTCTGCGAGAAAAACGCCGAACTCAAAGCCGAAGCCGTCGCCAGCCAGTTCCCGGACGCCACCGTCATCGGCTCCGACACCCTCGTCTTCATCGATGACACCCCGCTCGGCAAACCCGCCGACATGGACGACGCCCGCGCCATGCTCCGCCGCCTCTCCGGCCGCACCCACTTCGTCTGCTCCGGCGTCTGCATCATCTTCCCCGGCAACCGCCGGAAATCCTTCCACGGCCTCACCGACGTCACCTTCAAACCCCTCACCGACGCACAAATCGACGCCTACTTCGCCCACTGCAACCCGCTCGACAAAGCCGGCGCCTACGGCATCCAGGACAACGGCGACCTCATCATCGAGTCCATTTCCGGCAGTTTCGACAACGTCATGGGCCTCCCCACCGACCTCGTGCTCGCCGCCCTCGGCCACTGATCCGGCATCCGTGGCTCGCGCCTCCCGCTCCACTTCCCTTCCAGAGCCTCCTGCTCCGCCGAAATCCCGTTGCCATCGCCGCCCGCATGAGCGAAAACCCCTCCATGGAGACACCTCACCGGTACCCTCTCATCTTCAACCCCCGCGCCCGCAGCCAGCGCGGCGGTAAAGTCCTCCATTTCCTCCGCGACTACGCCAACCGCTTCGCCGTTTACGCCACCAACCACGCCGGCGAAGCTCGCGAACTCGCCGCCAAATTCGCCTCCCAGGGCGAACCCGTCGTCATCGCCGCCGGCGGCGACGGCACCCTCAACGAAGTCGTCTCCGGCCTCGCCGGAACCAATACCGTGCTCGGACTCCTCCCCGCCGGAACCATGAACGTCTTCGCCCGCGAAATGGGCATCCCCTTCGACTCCCTCACCAAAGCATTCGAAATCGTCGAAAAAAACCACCAGGTCGAAGTCGATATCTTCGAAGCCAACGGCGCTCCATTCATCCAAATGGCCGGCGTCGGCTTCGACGCCATGGTCATCGAGGAAACCACCTGGGAACTCAAAAAAGCCCTCGGCCCACTCGCCTACCTCGCCGCAGGAATGAAAGTCCTCGGCGAACAACCGCCGAAAATGACCATCACCTGCGACAACGGCCGGACCGAACACGGCGTCGCACTGCTCGCCGGTAACGGCGCACTCTACGGCGGACAATTCAAGTTCTTCCCCAAAGCCGACAACCAGGACGGCCTGCTCGACGTCCTCGTCTACAAGGAAGCCGGCCACAAACTCATCCTCGACTCCATCGGCGGCCTCGCCCTCGGCAGACCCGAGTTCACCAAATCCGTCAGCTATTTCCAAACCAACGCCATGACCATCGAAATCGACCGCCAGGTCCCCGTCGAAGTCGATGGCGAACTCATCGGCCGATTCTCCCAGGTCCGCTTCAAGGAAACCTCCAGCCGCCTCCGCGTCATCGCCCCCTCCAACCCCACCCCCAAACTGGCGGAAACCCTGATGAACATGCTCCAGTGGCACAAGTAACCCACAACCGCAGACGGACCTCCAAATCCCCGGCCCGCCTCCTCGGGAAATCCCCATGGCTCAGGCGCGCACTCGCCGTCGCCACCCTCGGCATCATCACCATGGTCGCGGTCATCGCCTACGCCAATATCACCGCATTCTGGGCCTCCCGCGGCCGCATCTTCACCGAAGTCAGCCAACTCCCGACCACCCCGGTCGGACTCGTCTTCGGAACCACCCACCAGGTCGATGGCCGCGAAAACCTCTACTTCCGCTACCGCATCGACGCCGCCGCCGAAATCTTCCACGCCGGCAAAGTCCGCACCCTCATCGTCTCCGGTGACAACCGCACCCCCTACTACAACGAACCCGCCCGCATGCGCGAGGCACTCATCGAACGCGGCGTCCCCCCGGACCGCATCGTGCGCGACTTCGCCGGCCGCCGAACCCTCGACTCCGTCGTCCGCGCCAAGGAAATCTTCGGCGTCACCGACATCCTCTTCATCTCCCAGCGCTTCCAAAACGAACGCGCCATCTACCTCGCCAAAGCCCACGGCATCTCCGCCATCGGCTTCAATACCCGCGACGTCGAAAACGCCGCCGGCTTCAAAACCAAACTCCGCGAAGTCGGCGCACGCGTCAAAATGTGGCTCGACGTCAACTTCCTCCACACCCGCCCACAAGTCCTCGGCGACCCCGAACCACTCCCCGAGTGACGGTTCGCCATCGAATTGTGTCAACATTGTGACCGACGATCCATCGGTATCCGGCACAGCCCCTGCTACCAACTCCCCAACAAGACGCGCATCTCAGACTCACCCATGAAAATCACACTCTCCCTCCTGACAGCCATCGCGATCACCGCAAGTTCCTCTCACGCCGCCATCATCATCAGCCAATACGTCGAAACCGACAGCGGCACCACGCCCAAAGGCATTGAGCTTTGGAACACCGGAACCGAGGAAATCGACTTCTCGATTTCCAATCTCGTGGTGAACAAAGGCGTCAACGGGCAAGCCCTCGCTGAAGACTTCACCCTCAACATCGGCACCATCGCCGCCAACGAAGTCATCGTGATTGGCACCTCGGACATGGGGACCTACATGGACACCACCTTCGGCGACGGAACCGCAGGCAGCAGCAGCGTTCAATACTATGAGGAAGGCTTCACCTTCAACGGTGACGACTCCCTCTCCGTCGTGGTCGGCGGTGTGACCCAGGACGTGTTTGGCACCCCCGAAACGGATCCGGGCTCCACATGGTCGGGTAGTGGGGTATCCACCCAAAACTCCAACATCGCACTCGCCTCGGGCATCACAACGGGTGATCTCGACGGTTGGACTGATCCTTCGGAGCGCTTCACCACGGTCAACACGACCCCCTCCGAAACGGGTGGTCTCGAAGGCTTCGGCGTCGCCCCAGTCTTAATCCCCGAGCCCTCCGCCGCCGTGCTTGGCGCCTTCGGCCTCCTCGCACTGCTTCGCCGCCGCCGCTGAGCACACCCCCGAGGAAACCAAACTTTCACCAAGCGGTGGCGGAAACGTCACCGCTTTTTCGTGTCTGCTCATTCACAGCTCGCCAAGCGCTCCAGCAGCCCCGGCATCCACCTCCCCACATCAAACCGGGCCAGCCCTGCCCGCGCGCGGATCACCGCCTCCTCAAACACGCGTTCGTCCTCACAATACACCACGATCCTCTCAAACCACGGCCTCACCTCGGCCGCACTCGGAACCCGCTCCGACTCCGGCGTCAGATCCTCCGGAACCGGCAGCACAAACTCCGAACACGCCACCTGCTCGGGCAACCCGCCTCGCGGCGAAACCAATGCAATCGAACCATTGATCGCCGCCTCCACCGGCATCCTCCCCGCCGGCTCATCCCACACCGAAGGCATCAGCAGGATCCGGTTGTGCACCCAGAAATCCCTCACGTCCGGATAGTTCTCCGCCAGGTAAATATTCTCGAACTCGGTCAACTCGATCCCGTTCGCCCGTGCCGCACTCGCCAGCGCCTCAGCCGGCAGGCGCCCGCCCACGATCCGCAGTGGAATCTCCGGCGCATGCCGCCCGATCTGCTCCGCCAGACGGATCATGAAATACAGACCCTTCGCCGGCTGCGGATTCACAAACGAAACAAACACCGGATCAGGCGATCGAGCCCGCACCAGGTCCGGAACCACCGGCGTCGGAAACGTCGCAATGCCGCTACCGTCACCCCAGTGTTGCGCATAAAAATCACTCAGGAACCTGCTCGGCGACAAAAACAAATCCACCTCCTCCGGCATCTCACCCGCATAGTGCTGGTTGTGCAAGCCGAACAACACACGCACCCCATGCTCCCGCGCCAAGCGCCGCCTCTCCCGATCCGGCTCCTCATCACCAAACGTCACCAGCCAATCCGCACCCACCTCACACTCGGACCGGAAATACGCCGCATACTCCTCCCCCACCAGATAATGCCACGAATGCTTCCGCGCCTCCTCAACCGGAAAAATCACAAACCTCACCCCGAATTTCTCAAATCCCCCGACCGGTAAATCCTCCGGCAGCGGACCCTCGGTGCCGGAGGTCGCCAAAAACACAACCTCATTTCCACCGGCCGCCAAATGCACCGCCAGATGCAACGACGCCTGCGCCGCACCGCTCGTCGAATCAAACGGAGTCCGGCCCGTTGCGAAAAGAAATTTCATCACCCGTAACGACGCCGCCGGCCGCCCTCCAACCACGCGGCAATACCAGCAAACACCCCGACCAGGAGCCCGGCCACCGGATTGACCTTGGAAGCAAACAAGCCGGAGAAATGGTCATGCGCGCCGGTTCCCGGGCAATCGAACGACGCGGAATCCGCGCATGCCGTCGTTACCGCGGCAATCGGAATCACCGCCTCGGCGTCCGTCAGCCTCCCGGCCCCTTCCGCTAAGCAACAAGTTTCCATTGCTCCTTGTCCTATCCAATCCGCACCAATTGGCAAGTCATTTCAGACTCGCCTTTCTTGAATCACCAACCCTCCAGCGCCCCACTCACCCATCCTCACGGGCCCGCGAAGCGTCACTCAGCGACTCATCAAACAACCGCTCCAGTTCATCCCCGGTCAGCGCCCGCCATTCCCCTTCCTCCAGATCCTCCGGCAGTCTGAACCCGCCGATCGACAGTCGCCTCAGCTCCACCACGTGATTTCCCGCCGCCGCGAACATCCGCCGCACCTGATGATACCTTCCTTCCCGCAGGGTCACCAGCGCCTCCTTCTCCCCCAGGCGCTCGAAGCCCGCCGGAAGCAACGGCCTCGTCTCGTCCTTCAAGACCAGCTCACCGGAGGAAAACAACGCTCCCTCGTGCCCTTCCAGCGGCCTGTCCAAAACCGCATGATACACCTTGTGGCACTCGGACTTCGGATGAATCACCTTGTGCAGCAGCTTGCCGTCATCCGTCAGAAGCAGCAGCCCGGACGTCTCCTTGTCCAACCGGCCGACCGGATTCAAGCCCGGCTTGCGCAGCGAAAACCTCACCGGCAGCAAATCATAAATCGTGTCGCCGGGGTCGTCGGTGCTGCACGTGAATCCCGTCGGCTTGTTCAACACAATCGTCAGCGGAAACGCCGGATCCAACGCCCTCCCGCGCACCCGGATGCGCTCGTGCCCCGGAAATTCATGCTTCCCGAGCACCACCCCGTGATCGTCCGTCACCTTGCCGTCGCGGATCATCCCCTGCACCTCGCGGCGCGATCCGTAACCCAAATTCGCCAGTAATTTCACCAATTTCATCGTCTCTTGTCCGCCAGTATCACCTTGAATGTCGCGTCCTCCGCCAGCTGCCGCCAGGACATCCCCAAGCCATCCAGCGCCGCTTCATAGGGCAACTGCCGGTTGGCCACCAGAAACAAACGACCGCCGGTCCGCAAACACCCCGCCGCACTCGTTAGAAAAGCCCGCCCCAGGCCGACATCCGTCGCCTGCCCCACGTGAAACGGCGGATTCATCACCACCGCGTCATACTCGCCCGGCACCCCCGCCGCCACATCCAGCCAGTGAAACCCGGCCCGCCCGCCGAACTCCGCGAGGTTCTCCCGCGCGCAATCCAGCGCCCGCGCATCCGCCTCATACAAATCCACCCGCTCCACCTTGCCGCAGTTCCGCAGCACGGTATCCGCCAGAACCCCCCAGCCCGCACCCAGGTCCGCCACCGACCCGCGCAGATTCCCCGGCAGATGCCCCGCCAGCAAGCGCGACCCGGAATCCACATGCCCGCAGCTGAAAACCCCCGCCTCCGTCACAAAATGCGTGCCCTCCACCACCCGCCGCCCGCCCAGCTCCCGCCACGCCGCAAACACCGACTCATCCCAGGTCCCGTCATCCACCGCGGAAAACGCCCGGCACTTGTGCTTCTGCAGCGACTCCACCCCGCCCGTCGCCTTCCTCAGCTCCTTCTCGAACCGCCCCGCACCCGCGGAATTCGGCATCGCCACCACCAGCCGCCCGCCCGCCTCCAGTCGGTCCCGCGCCGCCGCAAACCACACCAAGGTCTCCTCCTTCGACTTCCCGGGCAGCACCAGCACCACCGGCCACCGGCCGGCCGGCAACCCGTCGCTGCGCGAAAACCCGGCCGCATCCCAGACGTCCGCCTTCGGCTTGAACGGCTGCCAGCCCGTCAAATCCCCCCACTCACGCAGCCCATCATGCGCCTCCGCCCCCAAAAACAACGCCCGCTCCGGCAGCTCCCCGTCCCCGGAGAATGCCAACATCATCGTTTCCAGCGCCGGACTCATCGCCGCCACCATAGCCATATCCCCAGCCCCGGGCAAAGCAAGCTCTTCACCGCAGCAGCACCCCCGCCCGCGCCATCTCCTCCACCGCCGCATCCACATCCCCCGCCCGCAGGTTCACCCCGCGGCAGGCCTCCCTGCGCAGCTCCACCACGAACCCCTCCGCCACCGCATCCAGCGCCGTGAATTTCACGCAGTAATCCGTCGCCAGCCCGCACACCCCCACCTTGCCCACCCCCTGCTCCCTCAGCCACTCCGCCAGACCGGTGCCATATCTACGACCGTTATCGTAGAACCCGCTGTAGCTGTCCACCTCGGGCCTCACCCCCTTCTCGAAAACCCTCGTGATCCTGCCCTGGTCCAATCCCGCCGCAAACTCGGCTCCCGCCGTCCCCTGCACGCAGTGCACCGGCCACAGGACCTGCGGCAGCCCGTCCAGATCCACCTCCTCGAACAAGTCCCTCCCCGGATGATTCACCGCAAAACTCCCGTGCTCCGCCGGATGCCAGTCCCGCGTCGCCACCACCAGGTCATACTCATCCATCAGCGCGTTCGCCACCGGCACCACCGCATCTCCGTCCGTCACCGCCAGCGCGCCTCCCGGCAGGAAGTCATTCTGCACGTCCACCACGATCAAGGCACTCTTCGTCATCATCATTTCTTGTTGAGTTCATTCAGTTCGTCCCGGAAGCCCCCGCTCAAAATCGGCCAGCGGCACCAGGTTTTCGGATCCAGATTCTCATCGTCCACATGGAACCCGGGCGCATAGCGTTCCCGCTTCCACTGATTGCGGCTCCACAGCGTGAAAAACCGCTCGACCCACTGCCGCAGCCGCTGCGCTCCGTATTGCGGAAACCCCGCCGCCACCTGCTCCAGCACATCCGCCGGTCCGTGCTGGTCACGGATCGCCGCACGCTCGATGAAATCCAGCAGATCATACGGCATCAGATCGTCCTCATCCGTCTGGCCCGCATCCCCCGGCCGCAACTCAGCCGTCGGACTCTGCACATTGATCGCGCGCAACTCCGGCACCGCCCGCCGCTCCCCACCGACCAATGGCCCCTCGGTCTCCAACCACGCCAGCCACTGCCGAAGGAACGCCTTGTCGATCCCCGCGATCGGCGCCAACCCGCCCGCCGTATCGCCGTCCATCGTCGCATAACCCACCGCCGCCTCGCTGCGGTTGCTCGTCGTCAGCAACAGCGCCTGCCGCAGGTTCGCCAGCATCCACACCCCCGGCGCCCGCACCCGCGCCTGGATGTTCTGCAGCGCTAGGTCGTGGTCCCGCCAGTTCAAGCCCGTCCCGAAGGCCCCGCCGATCATCTCCACATACGCCTCGTGGATCCCGCTCACATCCAGTTCGTGATGCTCCGCACCCAGCGCAGCCGCCAACCCCGCCGCCGCAGCCCGGGTCACCCCACCGCTGTTCGCCGTCGCCTGATAGGCCGTCAGCAGCACCTCCTTGAAATCCACACACCGCAGCCGACCGCCGAAATCCCCGCCCAGTTCCGCCCGCGCCATCTCATACATCAACCGCACCAGACACGCCACCGCCGCCGAATCCGCACCACCGCTCAGCGAAACCACAAACCCGCGCGACCCCGACTTCCGCAGGTAGTCGAACAACCCGAGCGCAACCGCTTCCGTGAACGCCTCCTCCTTCACTTCGCACACAGCCCCGCACTCCTTCACCCCGTCCGCCACCACCGGCACCGCCCGCGTCCACTCGAACGCCACCCGCACCAATCCCCCGTCAGCCGCCGCCGGCAACTCCGGCCGGTGGTTCACGTTGCGCGCCGCCGCGATCCTTCCCGCCGCAGCATCCACCACCCGGTCCAGCACGTGCCACTCCGCAAACCCGAACCGCCGGCTCTCCGCCACGATCCCCCCACGCTCCGCCACGATCAACTGACCGTCGTAAATCACCCGTCCCGCCTCGTTGCCTAACAAATTCGCATACACATAGGCCGCCGCGAACGACCGCGACGCCTCCGCCACGAACCTCCGCCTGACCCCCGACTTGCCGAACGCAAAATGGCTGGCACTCGGGTTCAGGATCACGTCCACCCCGCGCGCCGCGAGCCCCGCTCCCGGCCGCTCCGCCACCCAGGCGTCCTCGCAGATCTCGAACCCCACACGCACCCCGCCCACATCAAACACCAGATCCCCGATCGACACCTCCGCACCGTCCGGACCGCGGAACCCATCCACCACCCCCTCCGGCCACGGCTTGAACCACCGCGGTTCGTAATGCACTCCGTCCCCCGCCAGATTCTGCTTCGCCACCAACCCGCGCAGCTCACCATCGACCGCCAGCGCCGCCACATTGAACAACGCGCGCTCGTGCAAAACCGGCAGGCCGATCGCCACCGCCACGCCCTTCGTTTCCGGCAACAACTCCACCAGCATCCGCCACGCCCGCTCAGCCGTCGCCGGCGCGTAAAACGCATCCTCGCATCCATACCCGGTGAGGCACAACTCCGGGAAAAGCACCAACTCCGCACCGGTTTCGCGCGCGCCCGCCAGCGCCGCGCGCACCCGCCGCATGTTCCCCGACCAGTCCAATGGCGTCTGGTTCAGCGCCACCGCCGCAACATGGATGTTCTTCACTGCGCCCCTCCCTTCACCCTGCCGTGAGCCACCACCTGATGCCGCGCCAGCATCTCCTCACGCCGGCCGTGCAGCCCGGCCTCCAGCCCCGCCGGATAGACGTGCGGATGGTCCAGCCGCAGAATCGCCGGATGCAGCATCGCCAGCGACCTCGCCCGCCGCTCCATCGCCCGGTCCAGCGGTTCCGCCCCGCCCGTCCTCACGCCGGCACGCATCACCGGCACCAGCAGATCCTCGAACGCCGCGTCATCCGGCACCACCTTGCACTGCAGCGGATTGTCCGGATCCGTCACCGTCCGGTCGGTGCCAAACCCGGCATCCTCGTCAAAAATCGCATCCCCGATGAACAACCCGTCCTTCTCAAACCGCCTCACCTGCTGCCTGCCCGGAATCGAACTCTTCGCCCGCTGTTCGCTCAGCTTCACCCGCGGCTCCCAGCGTCCGTCCGCCCCCCTCAGCGCCGCCAGTTTGTAAACGCCGCCGAGCGCCGGCTGATCCGCCGCCGTCACCAGATTCGTCCCCACTCCCCACAGGTCGATCATCGCCCCCTGGTTGCGCAGGCTCTCGATCAAGTGCTCGTCCAGGTCGTTGCTCGCCACGATCTTCACCGCCGGGAAACCCGCGGCATCCAGCATCTCCCGCGCCTGCTGGCTCAGCCACGCCAGATCGCCCGAGTCCAGCCGGATGCCGTTCAACTCATGCCCGCGCTCCCTCAGCATGCGCCCGGTCCGGATCGCCTTCTCGACTCCCGCCAGCGTGTCATAGGTGTCCACCAGCAGGGTCGAATTCGCCGGCATCGCCTCCGCATACCGGTCAAATGCCTCCTGCTCGCCGTCAAACGACATCACCCACGAATGCGCGTGCGTCCCCATCACCGGAATCCCGAAATCCATCCCCGCCCGCACGTTCGATGTCCCCGCGCAGCCGCCGATCCGCGCGGCCCTGCTCGCCATCAGCGCGCCATCCGGCCCCTGCGCCCGGCGGTAGCCGAACTCCATCACCGGCCCGTCACCCGCCGCCCGGCACACCCGCGCCGCCTTGGTCGCGATCAAGGTCTGGAAGTTCACGATGTTCAGCAGCGCCGTCTCCACCAGCTGCGCATGCAGGATCGGCCCCTGAACCCGCAGCAGCGGCTCGTAGGCAAACGCCGCACTCCCCTCGGCCACGGCATCCACATCCAGCCGCAGCTCCAGCCCCTCCAGCAGTTCCAGAAACCCGCGCTCGAACAACGGCCCGCCATCACTCCCGCGCAAGCCCGCGAGATAACCGAGCTCGTCCGGACGGAAACGGAAATCCTCCAGCCACTTCAGCGCCGTCTCCAGCCCCGCCGCCACCGCGTAGCCGCCCCGGAACGGAAGCCGCCGGAAAAACAGGTGGAACACACTCTCCCGCTCCTCCGTCCCCGCCTTCCAGTACGCCGCCCCCATCGTCAGTTGATAGAGATCCGTCTGCAGTGCCGTGTTCATGTTTGTTACGATGGTTATAGTTCAAAAAGGAAGCCGCGCTTCTCCAGCGCGCGGTATTTCCGCCGGTCGAACCGGTAGAGCCGCGCCGGCCGGTGCCGACCCCGGACAAATTCCTCCAGCGGAACCAGGAAATCGAAAGCCGCCACCTTCCGCCGGAAATTCCGCTTGTCGATCCCGCGCCCGAGGATCGCCTCATACAACCCCTGCAGCTGCCCCAGCGTGAACCGCTTCGGCAGCAACTCAAAGCCCACCGGCTGATAGCGGATCTTCCCGCGCAACCGCTCCAGCGCCACCCGCAGCACCTCCGCGTGGTCAAACGCCAGCCCGGGCAGCTCATCCACCGCATGCCAGCCGGCCTCGCTCGCGTCAGACCCACCCGCCGCCGGATGCTGGTCCGGCCGCACCAGCGCGTAATACGCCACACTCACCACCCGCCCGCGCGGGTCCCGCGCCGGCGCCCCGAACGTATACAACTGCTCCAAAAACACATCCCGCAAGCCCGTCTCCTCCTCCAGCTCCCGCCGCGCCGCCACATCCAGATCCTCGTCCATCTCCACAAACCCGCCCGGAAACGCCCAACTCCCCGCAAACGGCTCCAGCGCCCGCCGAATCAACAACACCTGCAACCCGCCACCATCAAACCCGAACACCACACAATCCACCGTCAACGCCGGCCGTGCATAGTCATACGTGAATGCCATGCCGGAATACTTAGTGTGTTTTCCACACTAAGCAAGCACTTTCCGCAAATCCGCCCCCTCCCGCCTGCCGCAGAAAGCAAAAAAAAGGGCCCGCCCGCCCCGCAACCCCATGGCGCGGACCGGACGGGCCGAATGATTCCTCCGGAATCCGGAGCGTCGACTAGACCTTGTAGTATTGCTCCCACCCCTTGCGCGGCGGAGGCCCGACGAGCAACTGGTCCGCCACCTTGTGGTCGGTGATCCGGCCGGTTTCCCGGTCGAACTTGAAGCCCTGGTTCAGCCGTTGCGCGATGCACCCGAGGCAAAGCACCTTGCTCAGCTCACCGGCCACCGCGAAGCGCGAGTTGCACTGTTTCTCCCCCTTGACCGCGAGCGCAAAGTCCATGAAGTGATCCGGCTGCCGCTTCTCATACTCGGGAAGCGCGCCAACCTTCGAAGCCGCGTCATTCTCGATCACCGTCAGCGGACTCGAGTGCGAGGACCCCTTGAACGACACCCCGTCGGCACGGTAAATCACCTTGCCGGGAGCAAGCTTCACCGCCACATCCGCGCCACTGCCGAGCGACGGCGGCGCATCGCCGGCCGCTCCCTTGGTCTCGTGGAATCCTTTCGGCAGCTCGGGCAGATTGCCCAGCCCCTCGTGCCAGACGATGTCCATCGCCGGCAGCTTCTCGCCCCGCGCCGGGAACTTGAACCTCAGCGTCGACCCCATCGGGAACACATAATCGTTGTGACCGTCCATCATCTCGACCTTCACCTCCTCCGGCAGCCCGAGCTTCAGGAACTCGTGCGCGGTATCCACGATGTGCGCGCCCCAGTCGCCCAGCGCGCCATTGCCGAAGTCGAACCAACAACGCCAGTCGCCGTTGATGTAGTCGGTGTGGAAATCATGAAACGGAACCTGTCCGAGCCAGGTGTCCCAATCCATCTCCGGCGGAACCGGCATCCCCGGACGCAGGCCCGGCACCTTGCCGTTCCACTTGTGCCAGCGGCGCCCCTTCGTCATGTGCGCGTCGACCCGCGTGATGTCGTCCAGAATTCCCGCCTTCTGCCAGGCACGGAATTGATAGTAGTTGTCACCGGAATGCCCCTGGTTGCCCATCTGCGCCGCCACCTTGTATTTCGCCTCCGCCTGCATCAGCAAATCACACTCCTGCACGGTGTGCGCCAGCGGCTTCTCCACATAGACGTGCTTGCCCAGCGTCATCGCCATCATGCAGATCGGGAAATGCGTGTGGTCCGGCACACCGACGGACAACGCGTCGATTTCATTGCCCATCTTGTCGAGCATCTTGCGGAAATCCTGGAACCGCGGCACGCCCGGATACTTCTTGAGCAACTTCTCCGTGTGCTTCGCCCCCATCTGCGTGTCGCACAAGGCAACCAGATTGAACTGCCCCGTCGCCATCAGCGCCTCAATCACGGCGCCGCCGCGGTTGCCGATGCCGCAACCGGCCAAATTGATGCGTTCACTCGGTGCCAGCTTGGCGCCCAGCGCGATATGCGGGAACGCCGTCACCGCGGATGCCGCCAGCGTGCCCCTCACAAATCCCCGCCGCGAAAGTCTTGTCCCTGTATTCATGTGGTTTTTCATGTCGAATTCGATTCGTCTCACTATACCCCCACATTTTCAAGATCCTTGCAGCCGAATAAGGCAGAAACAAACCCGTCCCTCGCCCGCACGGGCGATGCCGGACGGCTCAGCGCCGGCGCCGCAGCAACACCATGCCTCCCAGCATCACCAACACGGTCGACGCCGGCTCGGGAATCATGTCATACGGCAAATAGCCGTCGAAGCGCTCGTCGTGCACCTCCGCAGTTTGGTCAAACTCCGCCGCCACCACCGTGCCGTCAATATTGCTCCCATTCTGATCGACTGTCGCGAACGGAGCATAAATCCCCCCGCGCACATTCACATCCACCGACACCGTCTCCGCCTCGTAAAAGTTGAACAACACCGAGGATTCATTGTTCACGAAATCTCCAGTGAACGATTTCGACAGCGTCACATCCCCACCCGAAACATTGACCAACACCGTATCGGCACCATTCAAGGCCAGATCAAACCGACTGATCGAGCCGTCCATCAGCTGCTCGGCGGTCACATTGAAAACCGCAACCTGATAGCCGTCGATGTCCGCCGGAGTCGCCGAAAAACTCAATCCGCCATTGCCCGGTAACGTCGCCACACTATTCGCCTCCAGCGTGGCCCACTGGCTCGAGGCATCCCCCAGAATCGCCACGATCTCGTCCGTTGAGTTCAGCCCGAGATCCGACACCAGAGCATCGTCCCAAGCGTCCTGTCCCTCCGCAAGCACCGGATCTCCCGCGCCGTTTCCATTCAGATTGAACAACGAGGAATTCACCGAAACCCGGCTGACCACACTGCCGGTAATCAGTGTCGTCGTGCTCGTGGTGCTCACCCCGTTACCGAGCCAAAGAACATACTCGGAATCGTCCGCAACCTGACCTCCATTGAAACCAAAACGCGACGACCCCGTCGCATGGTATTCCCCCCAGATGAACGCGGATCCCTCGGTCTCGTTCCCCGCTTGGTAGTCCCCTGCCATCAGGTTGAAATGATCGAGCAGTTCGATGACGGAATTTGCAGCATGGCCAGCCATAGAGCAGGCGCAAAAAAGAGAAACAATCAGTGATGAACTCGTAATACGCATGACGCCGGGGCTGTTAGCAATGCCTCCAGCGGCTTTCAAGTGTTAGATTGTTTTTTGAACATCACACCCCACCGCGATGATCCACTTATCGAAATTACAACCAGCCGAACCATCGCGCGATTGGACATTTCCCGAGCCCGGCCCTACTCTCCCGCCGCCCGCATGTCCGACTGCTGCCCACCCCAACCACCATCCGACCACAAGGATCACGACGCCCTCCGGCGCTCCTTCCTCAAGCTCGGCGATTCACCCGCGCCCGCCTCCTCGGGGCTGCCCTCGCTCGCCCCGCTCAAACCCGCCGCCACCCGCCAGCCCGCCACCCCGTCCTGCTGCGGTTCCGCCACCACCGGCGAATCCTCCTGCTGCGGGTCCGGCAAAAAAGGCCGCCCGGACTTCCTCCTCTGGGGCTCGCTCACCCTCTTTCTCGCCGGCATCGCCAGCCACCTCCTCTGGTCCGGCGCCCCGGCCTGGCTGAACGTCTTCGGCCACACCTGCCACGAACTCTTCGGCCGCTCCTGGTGGGGCCTGCTCGCCGGCGTCATCGCCGTCGCCGTCATCGGCCGCGTCCCCAGAGAACTCGTCTCCGCCATCCTCGGCCGCGGCGGCAGCACCCACGGCCTCTTCCGCGCCGTCGGCGCCGGCCTCGTGCTCGACCTCTGCAACCACGGCATCCTCATGGTCGGCATGGGCCTCTACAAACGCGGCGCGTCCCTCGGCCAGACCATCGCCTTCCTCATCGCCAGCCCGTGGAACTCGCTCTCGCTCACCCTCATCCTCGCCGCCCTCATCGGCTGGAAATGGATGCTCATCTTCATCGCCCTCTCCGCCGTCATCGCCCTCATCACCGGCTGGCTCGCCGACCGCCTCGTCGATGCCGGAAAAATCCCCGCCAACCCGAACACCGTCGACCTGCCCGACGGCTACCGCATCCTGCCCGCCGCCCGCGGCGTCGTCCGCTCGCTCAAACCCGGCCGCGAAAACTACGCCAATCTCGCCCGCGAAGCATGGTCCGGATCCACAATGATCCTGCGCTGGATCTTCTTCGGCTTCGTCCTCACCGGCGCCATCCGCGCCTTCGTCCCGATCGATATTTTCCAGCAATACTTCGGCCCCAGCCTCGTCGGCCTCCTCCTCACGCTGCTCGCCACCACCGTCATCGAAGTCTGCTCGGAGGGCTCCTCGCCCGTCGCCGCCGACCTCCTCACCCGCGCCCACGCCCCCGGAAACGCCTTCACCTTCCTGATGGCCGGCGCCGCCACCGACTACACCGAGATGCTCGCCCTGCGCGAGACCACCCGCTCGTGGAAGGCCACCTTCGCCCTGCCGCTGCTCTCCACCCCGCAGGTCATCCTCATCGGCTGGTTGATCAACCATTTCAGCCACTGAGCCCGCGCCGGCCGCCAGGATCCCGGCCTTTGCGCGCCATCGCACCATTTCAACATTGGCGAAATCCGGTGATCGGAGTCTGATCGGCGCGTCATGCATCCACACGAGGCGATCGGCCTTCACCGGAAAACCCTCAGGGGCTACATCTGGGCCCAACAACGCCACCTGCGCACCTACATGTTCTGGCGCGTGCTCAGCGTGCTCGCCATCACGCCGTTTCCCATCCTCTCCCAGAAGATCGTCGACGTCGCCATCCCGGCGAAGGACGTCCAGTCGCTCATCGCCTACACCGGCATCTGCTTCCTCCTGCTGGCGATTCACTTCGCATCCATGAGGATCGGCGTCGGCGCACTGTCGATCCAGGCCCAGGAAATCTTCCGCAAACTGCGCGCCCGCATCTTCCACAAACTCAACTTCATGCACTTCGGGTTCCTCGATTCGGTGCAAACCGGCCGCCTGCTCTCGAAATACGCGTTCGACACCAGCAACATCGAATCCACCGTCATCCAGATCGTCACCGGCATCGTGCCGGAAGTCCTCCGCTCCGCCCTGCTGATCTGCGCGCTCGCATTCATCAACCTCTGGCTGCTGCCGATCATGCTGATCAGCCTGCCGCTCTTCGCCATCGTCCGCTTCTACTACTTCCAGCCTATCGAGAAAAACAACCAGGCCGTCCGCATCGCCCGCGAACGCATGACCGGACAGGCCAGCGAGTTCATCTCCGCCATCAAGCTGGTCCGCGGCTTCGGCCAGGAAAGCGTCGCCAAAGAACAAATGGGCCAGCTCAGCGACGAATACAGCACCAAGCGCGAATCCCAGATGAAGCTGAATCAATCGCTCGGCTACATCCTGTTCAGCGTCGTCACCACGATTTCGCTCTTCGCCGTGGCCGTCTCGGGATGGATGGTCATCACGGATAAAATGAGCATGGGCGCCATGGTCGCCATGATCGGCGCCCTCCCGGTGTGCCTCAACACCGTCAACATCTTCTCACAGTTCAGCCTGCAATACCTGCTGGGCGCGGAAAGCTACCGCAGCATCAAGGAACTCATGGACTCCGCCTACGTCGAAAAATGGCAGGGCGAACGCATCCTCGACTCCATGCGCGGCGAGGTCGAGTTCCGCAACGTCACCTTCTCCTACGACAAGGAAAAGGAACACCGCGCCATCCGCAACCTGTCGATCTCCATCAAGGCCGGAGAACACGTCGCCTTCGTCGGACCCAGCGGCTCCGGTAAAAGCACCGTGGTCAGCCTGATGCTCGGATTCTACGCCCCCACCGAAGGCGAAATCCTCATCGACGGCATCCCCCAAGCGGACCTCTCAATCCGCGAACTCCGCCAGTCGTGCGCCATCGTCATGCAGGACAACCTCCTGCTCTCCGGCACCTTGATGGACAACATCCGCTTCGGCAAACCCGCCGCCACCGACGCCGAGGTCATCGAGGCCGTGCGCTACGCCAATGCCATGGAGTTCATCGAAAAACTCCCCCAGGGCCTGATGACCAAGGTCGGCGAACGCGGCGTCAGCCTGTCCGGCGGCCAGCGCCAGCGCATCGCCATCGCCCGCGCCCTGCTGCGCAACCCGAAAATCCTCATCCTCGACGAGGCAACCAGCGCGCTCGACTACGAAAGCGAAAAACTCGTGCAGGAGGCCATCGACCACCTCGCCAAAGGAAGAACCACCATCACCATCGCCCACCGCCTCAGCACCATCCGCAGCGCCGACCGAATCATCGTCCTCCAGGACGGCGAGCTCATCAGCAAAGGCACATGGACCGAACTCGCCGGCCGAGACGGCGTCTTCAAGGACCTGCTCGCCGCCCAGCACTGAGGCGCCAGCTCACTTCGCCGGCACCCGCACCGGCATCTTCGCCCCGGTCTGCTTCAGCCACTCCTCGAGTTTCTTCTCCAGCCGCGCGGCAATCTCCGGGGACTGCTTGGCCAGGTTCTTCGTCTCGCCGATGTCGTTGCCCAGGTGATACAGCTCGAGCGGTCCGCCGCCATAGCGCTTGATCAACTTGTAATCGCCCTCACGCACCATCCCGCCCAGCCGGTTCTGCTGGTGAAACGCGTAGTTCGGATAGTGAATGTAGAGCGCGTCACGGCCAAACTCGCCCGTCTGCGTCAGCAGCGGCGTCAGGCTCACCCCATCGACCGGCTGGTCCGGCGTCGGCTCCAGACCGGCGACTTCCAGCAGCGTCGGGTAGCAGTCCATGCTGATCACCGGGGTCTCGCAGCGGCTGCCCGCCTCCACGTGGCCGGGCCAGCGCACCATCCACGGGATCCGGACGCCCCCCTCATACAGCATCCCCTTGAACCCGCGCAGCGGACGGTTGTCGCCGTCATACCCGCCGTTGTCCGACTTGAAAATCACCAGCGTATTGTCATCCAGCCCGGCCTCCTCAAGCGCCTTGAGAAAACGCCCGATCTCGGTGTCCATCGCCTCAATCATCGCCGCATACACCGGATTCTTGATCCCGGGTCCCTCGCGCTTCCGGTATTTCTCGATCAACTCCTCGCGCGCCTCCATCGGGTAATGCACCGAATACGGCCACCAGTTCAGGTAAAACGGCCCGTCGCGCTTTTCCCGGATGAACGCAATCGCCTCGTCCGCCAGCCGCTCGGGCAGGTATTCGCCCTCCTGCTTCGCCTCCAGCGTCGGAATCCGGTAGGGCGCGAAATAACTCGGCGGCCCACCGCGGAAACATCCGCCGATGTTGATGTCGAACCCCTGCTTGTCCGGACGCAGCTCCGGCTCCGTCGGCCCGTCCTTGTCGTCGGGCGAAACGTAGGACAAATGCCACTTGCCAATGTGCGCCGTCGCATAGCCCGCCGCGGACAAGCGCTCCGCCACCGTCACGTAGGACAACGACAAATTCCGCACCGACTCCGCCTCCTGCAAATCCAGCCCCTCCGGCGCAAACCCGTCCTTGTGCCCCGGCGCGTGGTTGGTCAAATGCAGCCGCGCCGGCGCTTGCCCGGTCATCATCGCCGCACGCGTCGGCGAACACACCGGCCCCGCGGCGTAGGCGTCGGTGAAGCGCATGCCCTCGGCGGCGAACTGGTCCAGCGCCGGCGTGTCCAGCCGCTCGTTGCCGTAGCAATGCAGGTCCATCATCCCCAGATCATCCGCCATGATCACCACGATGTTCGGTGGCCGGTTTGCCTCCGGCACCTCACCCTCCGCTCCATGTCCCCATGCCGTCGTTGCCAGTAAATTTGCCGCCACAAGCAGCTGCGTAAGTCGGATCATCTGTTTCATCATGTGTTCTTCTCTGGCATCAACCGCGGGCAATGCCACCGCCGCCGAAGCTCCTGCTTTGCCAGATCGTTGTAGATTTCATTCCGCGATGCACGCGCCATCCCCCCAAAACCACCCGCCCAACCATTTCCCTTGAGAATTCCCATCTCCGGCGCTAGACCATCCCCACCATGACGCGCACCTCCATCGAGTTCTGCATCAAAATCTTTCTCACCGCCCTGATCCTCACCTTCGGATGGACGGTCGGCCAGGTCCTGCAGATGCTCGGCCTGATCTGAGCCGCGCAGCCCGCCACCGCAGGTCATTTCCAATCGACCCGCACTTCCTCCACCTGGCCGCTCTTGCTGTGGTATTTCACGAATCCGTGCTCCAGCGCGAACTCGTGCACGCATTTCGTCACCTTCACGTCGTAACAGCAATACTCCGCGATCTTGTGCAGGTATTCGAAATCCTGCGTATCCCGGTATTTCTTCCACCAGCGCAACGCGTCCAGACCATCCGCCGTCTTGCCCACACCAAGTGACGCGGATGCCGCATCATCCAGCTTCAGGCGGTGCCCGAGCAACGGCTCAAGCTCCAGCATCATGTCCAGATTGACCGTCTGGTCCGCCAGCGTGTGAAACACATGCGTCTGCAAAACCGGGTAATCAAACTGCAGATGATTCCACCCCACCACCAAATCCGCCTTCACCAACTCCTCGCCCAAGCGGTCCAGATCATTCTCCGAGTAAATCTCATACCCGCCACGCGCCGTGCTGTAGGTCACCGCCACCGAAATCCCCATGTCGCCCTTGTTGGCACCGCCTCCCACCTCCCCGAAACTCCGCTGGGTTTCCAAATCAAAGTAAACGATATTTCTCTCTGCCACGCCCCGGTTTTACGCAACCCCGCCAATGCCCGCAAGTCCCCGGATGCGAAACATCGCATGAACGGGCTTGCGCCGGATACGCGGAGTGGTCACAGTGCCCTTCGAAATCATGAGCGAGCGACGAGTCGTCATCACAGGCATCGGATGTGTCAGCCCCTTGGGCAATGACCTGGACACTACATGGAAGGGCCTTAAAGAAGGCAAAAGCGGCATCCGCCGCATCACACAGCTGGACCCCGAAGTCTTTGATTGCCAAATCGCCGGAGAAGTCCGCGATTTCGAGCCAGCGCAATACTTCAAGTCTCCACGGGACGCCAGACGAGCCGATCGCAACGTGCAGTTCGCCATCGCCGCCTCGAAAATGGCGATGGAAGACTCCGGCCTGGACATCGAAGCCACCGACCCCCGCCGCATCGGCGTCATGGTCGGCAGCGGCATCGGCGGCCTCTCCACGCTCGAACGCGAACACTCGACCTTCCTCAACCGGGGTCCCAAACGCGTCTCGCCCTTCACCATTCCGATGATGATCTCCAACATCGCCAGTGGTCTCATCTCCATGGAGTTCGGACTCAAGGGCCCGAACATGGCCATCGTCACCGCATGCGCCACCTCCAACCACAACATCGGTGAAGCCTGGCGCATCATCAAGTTCGGCGACGCCGACGGCATCCTCTGCGGCGGCACCGAAGCCACCGTGCTGCCCATGGGCCTCTGCGGATTCGCCAACATGAAGGCGCTCAGCACCAACAACAGCAACCCCGAAGGCGCCTCCCGCCCCTTCGACAAAGCCCGCGACGGATTCGTCATGGGCGAAGGTTCCGGCGTCATCATGATCGAGGAACTCGAACACGCCAAAAAACGCGGCGCGAAAATCTACGCCGAACTCATCGGCTACGGCATCAGCGCCGACGCCTACCACCTCTCCGCTCCCTCCCCGGACGGCAGCGGCCCCGCCTACGCCATCGGCATGGCCCTCAAACACGGCGGCAAAAACCCCGAGGATGTCGAATACCTCAACGCCCACGCCACCTCGACCGGCCTCGGCGACATCGCCGAAACCAAAGCCATCCGCGTCGCTTTCGGTGACCACGTCGACAACGGCCTCATGGTCAGCTCCACCAAATCAATGACCGGTCACATGCTCGGCGCCGCCGGCGGCATGGAACTCATCGCCTGCATCATGGCCATCAAGGACGGCGTCGTCCCGCCGACCATCAACGTCGAGGATCAGGACCCCGAGTGCGACCTCGACTGCGTGCCGAACACCGCCCGCGAAGTCCCCATCAAGACCGCCATCTCCAACAGCTTCGGCTTCGGCGGACACAACGCCTCCGTGCTCGTCGCCAAATACGAGTGAGACCATGGAAAACCCCGTCCACCGTCACGTCCGGGAAGTCGCCTTCGCGGACACCGACGCCAGTGGATGGGTCCATTTCCCCAACGTCTTCCGGTTTGTCGAAGCCGCCGAACACGAGTTCCTCCGCTCCCGCGGCATCACCGTGTTCGATCCCGCCAATGGCGGCTGGCCGCGCGTGCACGCCAGCTGCGACTACCACCGCCCGATCAAACCCGCTGAATCCATCGAAATCCAGCTCGGCATCGCCACCCTCGGCAACTCGTCGATCCACTGGACATTCGAAGTGCTCGGCACCGACGGCAGCCTCAAGGCCAGCGGCGGCATGACCACCGTCCACATCGGCGCCGACGGCAAAAAACAATCCATCTCCCCCGCGGATCGCGCCGCCCTCGAATCATGAGCGATGAATCCACAGGCCGCATCGTCATCGTCCCCACCCCGATCGGCAACCTCGGCGACATCACCCTGCGCGCGCTCGAAGTCCTGAGCGAAGCCGACCGCATCGCCTGCGAGGACACCCGCCACTCGAAACCCCTGCTCGCCCGGCACGACATCACCGGCAAGCCGCTCGTCGCCCTCCACGACCACAACGAGGCCCGCCGCGCACCCGAACTCGTCGAAGCCGCCCGCCAGGGCGAAACCATCGCCCTCATCAGCGACGCCGGCATGCCCGGCATCTCCGACCCCGGCTACCGCCTCATCCAGGCCTGCATCGAATCCGGCACCCCGGTCGAAGTCCTGCCCGGCCCGTCCGCCGTCATCACCGCACTCATCGGCTCCGGCCTGCCATGCCACGCCTTCCGCTTCGGCGGCTTCCTCTCGGTGAAATCCGGCAAACGCCGCAGCGCACTCGAGGCATCGCTCGAGTCCGGTGAAACCGGCATCTTCTTCGAATCCCCCCACCGGATCGTCTCCACCCTGCGCATCCTCGAGGAAATCGACCCCGACGCCCGCGCCTGCGTCGCCCGCGAACTCACCAAAAAGTTCGAGACCTACCACCGCGGCACCGCCGCCGAACTCCACGCCCACTTCCAGCAACACGCGCCAAAAGGCGAAATCGTGCTGCTCGTCCACGCCAGGTGACCCGCCTGAAACAAACGAGGCGACCCGAAGGCCGCCTCGCAGGAAATCAACTTTTCCCCAACCGGATCACCACGCGCTCTGCTTGACGTAGATCACGTCATACGGCCGCACGTAAAACGCGCTGCTGTTCATGCCGCTCAGCGCATCATCCATGTTCAGCACGTAGCGCTTGTTCTTTCCGCCTTCGTTGCGGACCACATACACCTTCTTCGGATTTGCAAACTTCGAGAACCCGCCGGATTCCATGATCGCCTCAAGCGCCGTCATCGGGCGGTCCAGCGCCACCTTGCCGGGATTGAGCACCTCACCGGAAACATACACGCCCGCCGCTGCGGACTCGAGCGCAACCACCACCGTCGGATCCTGCAGATGCGGTTGATAGAGCGAGGTCAGCGATGACTGCAGGCCCGTGATCGTCCGGCCGGAAGCATTCACGTCGCCAATCGTCGGCAGGCTCACCTTGCCATTGGTCTGGATCTTCTGGGTCGTGTTCAGTTCCGGCGCACCGGAGAACGTCACGTTGATCGTATCCCCCGGAGCCAGCGTCGTCGACGGGCGGGAACGATACACCTCCACCGGGATCGGCGGGGCGGGATCCAGATCCTGACAGGCGACGCTGAACAGCGCCAGCAACAGGGTGGGAAGGAGCAGCAACCCGGAGATCACTCGCCCGGTGCTCTTGCGTTCAATCGGTGTCTTCGTCATGTCTTTGGTCGGTT
This sequence comes from Verrucomicrobiota bacterium JB025, assembly GCA_030673875.1. Classification (GTDB taxonomy): domain Bacteria; phylum Verrucomicrobiota; class Verrucomicrobiia; order Verrucomicrobiales; family Akkermansiaceae; genus Luteolibacter. The sequence goes on from JAUTCT010000088.1 coordinate 39,121, forward strand.
GTTCTTATTCCTATCGGTCTATCGGACCTAATGCAGATTGCCCTTAGCCAACTCCGGTGTCAATCCATCCGGAAGCCCAAACCATCCCCGCACCCGGACACCGCCGGCACCAGCCAGCACGGGCTGATTCCGCATCGGAACACCTGAACCTGTCGCAATCTCGGCCAATCATCAGGGGGGGAACGATCCAATTCGGGAACAATTCCCGAAACCACCATCATCACACAACTTGCCAGCCGCCGGATACTACGCGATCGCGTAGGTCAGCGCGGCGAATCAGGAGACCGCCAGATGTTCGCGAAGCGCCGCGCCATCACCGGATACACCGTCAGCAGCAGCAGATTCCTCACCTTGTCCTTCCAGCCGCCGCCCCATGCCAGCCCAGCCTTCGCATACCTCCGGCAGGCGTCCCGGTTGCCCCTCGCACTCTCGATCTCCGCCATCCGGGAAACAAAATAACTCAAATTCGCCTTCAGCACGCCGGCCGCGCCGTCGTCCAGCGCAACCACCCGCCAATAGGCCTCCGCCTGCACCCGCGCATAACACGCGTAACGCACCGCCGCACTGTCCGCATCCATCGTATCGGAGAGACCCGGCCCCTCGCGGTCGCGGCAAACGGTCACCAGCGCCAGATTCAAAACCGCATACCCGAACTCCAGCACCAGCGAGTGAATCAACCGCGTGTCCTCGGCGACCCGCAACGACCGGTCGAACGGCCCGCATCTCGCCAGCGCATCCCGCTCGACCACCAGCGACTGCAGAAACGGATGCCGGTTGAACCGGAACATGCGGCAGTCGCCGGGTTCGTAAAACCTCTCGCCACCCACCTCGAGCCGCGGGTCCATCCGCCGCAGGTCATCCAACGGTTCGCCGCTCTCGTCGGCACTCACACAAAAACAAAGTTTCGCCCCCGTCTTCGCCATCACCTCCAACTGGCGCCGCAGCTTGTCCGGATCCCACGTGTCGTCGGAATCCAGAAACGCCACCACCTCACCCGTCGCCTTCTCAATCCCGAGGTTGCGCGCGGAGCTCACGCCGCCGTTGGTTTTCTTCAGGTAAACAATCCCGTCCATCCACGGAGCGAGCGCCTCCTCCGTCTCATCCGTCGAACCATCGTCGACCACGATCACCTCGCACACGACACCCGTCTGCCCGAGCACGCTCTTCACCGCCTCCCGGACCTGTGCCGCGCGGTTGTATGTCGGAATGATGACGCTGACCTTCATGCTGGCAACCAATCAGCCCTCCAGTTTCACCAACCCGTGCCGGGCATAGTTGCGGGCCCGCTTCGCCTCCAGCACATGCTGGTCCGCGAGCGCCGCATCGAACATCAGGTCCATCTCCTGCTCCGCGCACCCGTCAGCGACCATCTTGTCCGGGTTTTCAGCCCGCCACTTCGCCAGCCGTCGCTGCGCCTGCCGCCGCTTCCACCATCCCAGCCGGCACCCCCAATGCTCCCAGTGATGCCCGCGGTATGCCTGCGAGCGCCCCATCTTCTCCGCCGCGGCCAGCCACGACCCCCGCTCCAGCCGGGACTCCTGGCAATGATGCTCCATCGCCACATCCAGCCGCGCCGTGATCCGGAACCCCGCCTCCAGCAACTGGGAAGCAAACAATCCCTCCTCGCCACAACCCAGTGCGCCGGCACCGAGCTCCGGGTCGAACTCCGGAACCTTCTCCAAGACCCTCCTCGCAAATACCATGTTCGCACCCACCATGCTCACCGGCTTTCCACCATCGATCCACTCGGATGACGCCAGCCAGGCCTTGTGCTTCGCCGTCATCCACGGCCTCAGCAAATGCGGCGCGAGCACCACACCGCCCGCCACCCCATCGGCCTCGCCCTCCTTGATCGGGTCCATCATCCGCACCAGCCAGTCCTCCGGCGGACGCACGTCGTCATCGGTGAACAGGATCACCTCGCCGGAAGACTCCGCCAGCGCCCGGTTCCTGCCGTGGGAAAGCCCCGGCTTCTCCTCCACAACATGCCGCACGCAAATCCCATCCAGCCGGCACCCCTTCACCACGCCTTGCGTGTGATCGCTGGATCCATTGTCCACCACCACCAGCTCCGCCTCACAGCCGGCCGGAACCGCCACACGCCGCATCGCCTCAAGGGTCTCCTTGAGCTCATCCGCACGGTCCCGCGTCACGATCAGTATTGAGGCATCCATGGTTGGAAAATCATTCGCCGGCGAGTTGCACCAGCTCGTTGGAAAACACCCCGATCGGATCATCGGGCAGGCTGGCAACCACATGGTTCCTGCCGGCAGCGCCAATCGCCCGCCAATCCGCCCTCCGCGCCCACGCCCGCTCCATCGCATCATCCAGCAGAGCCACCGTCGGTGCCGCAGCCACAAACCCGCTCACCCCTTCTTCCAGATACTCCGCGTTCCCGGCCACCTCGGTCGTCACCACCGGACGCCCGTGCTGCATCGCCTCGATGATCACCAGCGGCAGCCCTTCGAAACGCGACGGCAGCACCAGCGCGTGATTGTCCCGCCAGATCCCCGCCACATCCGCCACATGACCCGCCAAGGTCACGTTTTCCAACTCCAACATCTCCCGCAACGCGCCGAGCGCCTTCTCGCACGGGCCGCCACCGTAAATCGTCAACTGCACCGGCCGCTCCCTCCATTTCGGCATCGCCATCACCCGCATCAGCAGGTCCTGACCCTTCGCCTGCGGATCGAGCCGCCCCACACATGCCAGCCGGCTCACGCCCTCGTCGCCCGGCCACGGACACGGCTCGCCCGATTTTCCCTTCCACGGATTCACCACCACCATGGCGTTCTCCAGTCTGGTGCCCAACTGCAGTTCGAGCATCTCCAGATTCGCCTTGGAAACACAGCACACCCTCGCCGCAGCGCGGTATCCCTCCACCCCCGGATCGAAAAACTCATCCACCGGCCACCAGTGCTCGCCATTCGCATGCACCACCGCGCAATAGGCAAGCCCGAGCGACCGACAGGCCTGCATCCACCCGAGCCCCTCCCATGCCATCCCCTGCGAAATCACCACCAGATCCGGTGCCGTCTTCGCCAGCCACGCACGCCCCACTTCCCCGCCGGCACCGCCCCCCGCCAACTTCAGCGCCTTCGAGCAAAGCTTGCCGAACACGCCCTTCTTCACCGGCCGGAAATCCAGCTCCACCCCCGCCGACTCGAGCCTGCGGATCGCATCCGGCTTCTCCGGCCAGCCCGGAACGGATGCGGCCACCACGTGCCCGTCCTCCTTCAGGCGCAGCGCCGTCTGGCTCCACAACTCCTCGCTGCCGCCCCAGGGCGCGCCCGCCATGGTCGTCACAAACGCGATCTTTTTCGGATTCCCGGTCATCTGATTCTACCACACGGAATACTCGTAAAACTCCTTCTGCAGCGCGCGCACGTGGTGCCTTGGATAAACCGCGAGCAACGCCGCCGCAACCGCCTGCGATAGCCACCTCTGCCCCTTGCCGAACCCGCCCGCCCCGTCCTGCTTGCTGGCCAGCACCAGCGGCAGCCACACCCTGCGCAGCACCCATGGCAGCGAAACCAGCTCCTTCACATAGCCCTGATAAATCCTGCCGATCTCGTCGATGATCTTCTGCCCGCCGACCACCGACTTGTTCTCCCCCGTGAACCGATAGTGACTCAACACCTGCTCGATCCACCTCCACCGCCCACCCTGTTTGAACAGGTAACACCAGAGCTCGCGGTCCATGCAGAAATTCAAATCCATCCGCACCAGCCCGTCGCGCCCGATCAACGCACGCCGGTAAAAACAACTCGGCTGCCAGATCCCCGCCATGTAGGGCACCTTCTCCCACTCGCCGCTGCGCGCCAACCGGGACTCGCTGCGCTCCGGCTCGTCATCATACTGGCAGTAACACGCGCCCGCCACCACATCGCAGCCGCCCCCCTCGCGAAACGCCAGGGCAACCGCCTCAAGCGCATTCCTGGTGAGGAAATCATCGCTGCACAACCAATTGAAAATCTCGCCGCCCGTCTTCGCAAACCCGCGGTTGATCGCATCGCACTGGCCGTCGTCCTGCTCGCTCACCCAGTAGTCGAGCCATGCGTCATACTTCCTGATGATCCCGGCGGATCCATCACTGCTGCCACCATCGATCACCACCACCTCCAGATTCGGATAACCCTGGAGCAGCACCGAACGAATCGTTTCCTCCAGATAGCCACCCTGGTTGTAACTCGGAATCGCAATGCTGATCGCCGGCCACTCACCACCGTCCGGCATCGTCTCCGGCAGCACCGCCGACTCCTCCGTCCACGGCCAGCCCGACTTCCCCTCGGGCGGAGCCGGCAACTGCGACAACCGCCGCACAGGATGCAAATCACTCGGCATCGGCTCAGGCGCAGGCTTCAACTCGTTCCTCCTCCACGGCATCACCCCCATCGGAAACCAGATGGGGAAGCCAGAAATCCCTGTCATACTTCCCCCATGCGTGGCAGCCGAACGGCATCTTCCCGCCATTCATCTCAAGGCAGGTCGTCGGTGAAACCTCAAAGGCGAAACTCAGCCCTTGCTCCAGGGAAGCCACCTTGAACTCCGGATAATACCTCACCGCCTGATCCGACCAGAAAACGTCGTTGTTCCGGTTGTTCTTCGCCGGGTTGGCCATCTCGTGCCACTCGCACATCAGGCGCTTGAGCGCCCGATTCTCCGGCATCGCCCTCTCCAGCGATGCCACCAGATTCACCAGCCACCGCGGCGCGTCCGCAGTGAACCAGTCATACCAAAACGCCGTCGGCTTTTCCAGATAGCGGTTGGTCAGCGCCTTGAGCGCGCTCTCCACCCGCAGCAGGGTGAACCCGCCGTTGCCCACCCGCGGACGCGTCACCCACGGACTATCGGGACTCTTGATCCACGGCGGACCGATGTAGTCCAGCCCCTTGTCACACCAGTCCTCGAGCTGGTCGGAAAACACCAGCGCATCGAGGTGATAGAAAAAGATATAATCGTAGTCCAGCCAGTCCCGGTAGAACTTCTGCGTCCCCAGCAGCTTGCCGTGCGCCGCACCCGACCCGAAAAACCGCTGCGGATACGCCTTGTTCCGGTAACCGTCGAAATCAAAACTCATCCCCTCCCGCACCAGCAGGAACCGGTCGTATCCGCCGAGGTAATGCTCGAGCTGGCGCATCGAAATCTCCTCCTCCTCGCTCAGCTCGGTGCGCGTCGACATCGGAATCAGGATCGCCACCTTCTTCGAAGGAGGAGCCTCGCGTTCGAACGGCTTCAGGAAAAAGCCGTTCACGAATTTGATCAGGGGGCGGATCATGGTGCTTAGAATACTCTATCAATCAAATCTTATCAATCAAAGGCCACGCCCGATCCTTGGCATCGACCACGGTAACCGGAACCGGCCACTCGATCCCCACGGCAGGGTCGTCATGGCGCACCCCGAGCGCGTGCCCCGTCACGTAGCGCCCGCCCATCAGGTAGAGCAGTTCGGACTCGTCCTCCAGCGCGAGGTTGCCGTGGGCAAACCGGTCCGGCACGTAGATCGCCCGCCCGTTCTCCGCGCTCAACTCCACGCCGAAATGCCGCAGGTAGGTCGGCGACCCCGGCCGCATGTCGATGATCACATCCCAGAACGACCCCTTGATGCAGCGGATGAACTTCGGTTCGCTGACCGGCTCCGCCTGATAGTGCATGCCGCGCAGCGTGCCCTTCCGCGTGCTGTGGGAGACGTTCGCCTGCACCGCCTCAAACTCCACACCGTGTTCCCTGAGCTCGTCCACGCAAAACGCCCGCGCGAAAAACCCACGCTCGTCCTGCTTTCGGTCCAGCTCCACAACGAATGCTCCCGCCAGTGGTGTTTCGTGAAATATCATGAGGCCAATTCAACTATGCGTTCGACTCCGGAACTTGTCAGCACAACCCGGCCGCCGTATGCTGCCGACAAGGGTGCCGAGAGCGCCCTGCGTTGTTTTCCCATCCCCCGCTTTCTGAAATGCCAGCCTCCCACAAACTCCGCGTCGCCGTGATCGGCACCGGCGCCTTCGCCGATGTCTGCCACATTCCCGGCGTGCAGTCCCACCCGCACGCCACCGTCGCCACCATCTACGGCCGCCGGCTGGATGCCGCCAGGGAACTCGCCGCAAAACACGGCGTCACCAACGCCACCGACGACTTCCAATCCATCTGCAACGACCCGGACATCGACGCCGTCACCATCGCCAGCGCCAACATCGTGCATGCCGAACAGGCCGTCGCCGCGCTCAACGCCGGCAAACACGTCTTCTGCGAAAAACCGCTCGCGATGACCGCCGCCGAGGCGCGCACCATGGAAGCCGCCGCCAATGCCAGCGGGAAAATCCACCAGGTCGCCTTCACCTTCCGCTACAACTACGGCCTGCGCGAACTCAAGCGCCGCCTCGCCGCCGGAGACATCGGCACGCCATTCTTCGCCCGCATCCAATACGACCGCTGGACCGGCCTCGCCGACGGCTTCACCACCAGCTGGCGCGAAAAAAAACAATTCGCCGGCGCCGGCATGCTCTTCGACCTCGGCTCCCACCTCTTCGACATCAAACGCCACGTGCTCGGCCCGATCGAGTCGGTCATCGGCTACACCCACGTCGTGCCGCGCCAGGCCCCCGACCACCGCAGCGGGGAAATGATCAACGTCGAGACCGACGACCTCGTCAACGCCTGGGTCCGCTACCGGAGCGGATTCCGCGGCCAGTTCTTCATCAGCCGCGTCACCCCGCCATTCGCCCAGCTCGGTTACCTCGAAGTCATCGGCGAAAAAGGCGCGCTCAAGGCCGCACTCAGCCGCGGCGGCGTCGACTACCTCAAGGCCTCCACTCCGGACTCGCCGGATTGGCTCGACCTGCCGCTGCCGCACGAGGCATCCGACAAACTCCCCCACGCGCTCGGCATCATGATGCGCAGTTTCGTCGACTCCTGCATCAGCGGACACATCAATCCCGATCTCGACGCCACCTTCGAGGACGGCGTCGCCGCCCAGCTCGCCATGTCCGCACTGCTCGAATCCGAACAATCCGAGCGCTGGATGAAACTCGACGGGATTGCCTGACATCCTCAGCCCTCCTCCTTTCGCAGCAGCCCCGCCTCCTCCAGCGAACGCGCGGCAGTTAGAATCTTCCGGAACGGCATCCCGGCGCGCTCGGCGATCTCCAGCAGGTCCTTGCTTCCATCGCTCTGGTTCAACACCCAAAGCAGCGCCAGCTCGCTGAAATCCGATTTGCGCTGCCCGCCGCCGCCGCCATAAAGCCCGTATTTCCCGAGCCGCGGCTCACCCATCGGTTTCAGGTTCACATAGCGTGCGTTGTGTTCCAGCACCTCGATCGCGGCCGTCGCCTTCTCCAGCGTGTCGACCATCCGGTCCGGCTTGATGAAGTCCAGGTTGTCCGCGCTCGTGTGATACTCGGGAAACGTGCCGTGCTGCGAACGCATCAGGCTGCCCACCGGAATCTTGATCCCCGGAGAGTTGAACTGCCGCTCGTCATAGCCATACGGATGAAACTCCATGATCCGGAACTCATCGCCGCTGGTCTCGAAAACCAGCTTCATCGCCCGGTCGATCAACGCGTTGCCGTCACGGGTCTGCTTGTAACTGACCGGCCCCGCGTCGCCGGCGCAGGTGATCACCAAGCCATTCCGGATGTTCGGAATCTTTTCCTCGTTGGTCGCCAGCCAGGTGATCGATCCGATCGTCCCCGGAATGAACAGAAACCGATACGACAGCCGCCTCGGCTCGGAGGCAAGGTGCCGCGCAAGCTCCACCGCGACCGCCGCGCCGGCCAGATTGTCATTCGCCAGCGACGGGTGGCAACCGTGGCAGGAAATCAACACCTCCTCGCATTCCGCCCCCTCGATGAACAACTCGCCGTAGGTGAGGTGGCCGTCTCCATGCGTGGCATCGATGAACACCTCATAGTCGCCATCACCCAGCGCCTCCAGCTGCCTGTGCGGCAGACAAAACCCCCAGTTCCTGTTGTAATAACTCGTGCGATACGGGATCAACTCCGGCTGGTCCGGCAGGCTGTAGAGATGCGGTTTCAGCTCGGCCAGCGACATCGTCTCATGCACCGCCGTGCTGTAGCCGACGACATGAAGATTGTGGTTCGCGAAATTGACGACCTCCATCCCGTCCGGCCCCTTGATCCATGCCTCGCGGATGTTCCACTCTTCCGGCACCGTCCAGTCGAAGACCGGCGTTCCCGTCGGCACCTCGTGAACCTCGATCGGCACCTCCTCGCTCATCCGGGCGAGCGTCGCGCGCACGCCGTCTCCGGTGATGCTCCGGCAGAACGGAAACAAGTCCGCCGCCAGGGCGTGCATGCGTTGCCCGAGGGCTTCTGGTGTTGTTTCACTCATCGTAAATTCCGGTCCGCCACCCCGTCAGTCGAGCACGGTCACCTCGGGGATCGGCACCACGAATCGTCCGCCCCACTCGCGGATGTCCTTCATCTGCGCGCTGATTTCGTTGCGCAGGTTCCACGGCAGGATCAACACGTAGTCCGGTTTGGTCTCGAATATCCTCTCCGGCGCGTATATGGGAATCCGCACGCCGGGCATGAAGTGGTCCTGCTTGTAGGGGCTCTTGTCGACGACGTATTCGACGAGGTCGTCGCGCACGCCGCAGTAGTTCACCAGCGTCACCCCCTTGGCGGCGGCTCCATAACAAACGACCGTCTTGCCGGCCTCCTTCGCCTCGATGAGGAACTTCAGCAGCTTGCGCTTGGTCGCCTTCACCTTCTCGTCGAAGTCGGTGTAGGTCGCCATGTCGGTCAGGCCGAACGCCGTTTCCTGGTTCACCATCGCCTCCACCCGCGGAGTCACCGCGCGCATCTCTCCGTCGTCCTCCGCGTGGCGTGCGAAAATCCGCAGCGATCCGCCGTGCGTCGGCAGCTCCTCCACATCGAACATCGTCAGCCCGTGGAAGGCGAAGATCTTCTTCACCGCAAGAAACGAGAGATAGGAAAAGTGCTCGTGATAGACCGTGTCGAACTGGTTGTTGACGATCAACTGCTGCAGGTGCGGAAACTCGAAGGTGATCACGCCATCCGGCTTGAGCGCGATCTTCAAGCCGCCGACGAAGTCGTTGATGTCCGGCACGTGGGCGAGCACGTTGTTACCTAACAACAAATCGGCCTGCTTGCCCTCCGCCACCAGTTCCTTCGCGGTTTCCACTCCGAAGAACTTCACCCAGCTCGGGATGCCCTTTTCCTTTTCCGCCACGGCGGCGACGTTCGCGGCCGGCTCGACACCGAGCACCGGAATCCCCATCGCCTTGAAGTGCTGGAGCAGGTAACCGTCGTTGCTGGCGATCTCGATGACCTGGCTATCACCGCCGAACCCGAAGCGACCGGTCATCATCTCGGTGTAGCGTTTCGCATGCTCGACCCAGCTGGTGGAAAAACTGCTGAAGTAGAGGTAGTCGCTGAAAATCGCGTCCGGCGACTCGAAGCTCTCGAGCTGCGCGAGCAGGCACTCGTCGCACACCCAGACCTTGAGCGGATAGAATTTCTCGCCGAGCCCCACATCCTCGAACTTCACATAGGAATTCGACAGCGGTGACATGCCAAGGTTGCAGAGAACCTTGGTCAGTGGCGTCTTACAGAAACGGCATTCGGGGGCGTGCATGGTCGGTTGGGGAATGAGGGGATCAATGTTGGTAAATTGAATGAATCGTCAGGAACTTGTCGCGCTGCGGGGCTGATAGGCCGGCAGCGCCATGAATTCACGGATTTGGGCGACGGTCGTTTCGCGCATGTCACTGCCGTCGGCACGCGCCTTCGACCAGTCGACGATCCACTGCAGGGTCGTGTCCAGGTCGAGCTTCGGCGCCCAGCCAAGCAGTGCGCGTGCCCTCGAGGAATCCACCTTCAAATAGCCAGCCTCATGCAGCTGCGGCCCGCCCTGTTTCTCCTTGGCAACGGCGAACCCCCAGAGCTCGCAAAGCCGGTCGACAATCCAGCCCACCGTGCGGTCGCTGAATTCATATGGCCCGAAGTTCCACGCGTCCGCGTGTTTCGGCCCGTCCGTGAAGAGTGCCTCCGCCAACACGAGGTAGCCGTTGAGAGGTTCGAGAACGTGCTGCCACGGCCGCGTGGCATGCGGGTTGCGCAGCGCCAGCGGGCATCCCGCTTCAAGCGCCGCGATCGCATCCGGGACCAGCCGGTCCTTCGCCCAGTCACCACCGCCGATCACATTGCCGGCGCGGGCGCTTGCCACGGCGACCCCGTGGTCCGCGAACTTCTCCGGATGAAAAAACGAGGTGCGGTAGGATGCGGTGACGAGTTCCGAACACGCCTTGCTGTTGCTGTAGGGGTCCGCTCCACCGAGCCGGGATTCCTCACGATAGGCCCAGTGCCATTCCTCGTTTTCGTAACACTTGTCGGATGTCACCACGACCACCGCCTTCACGCCCGCGGTCTGCCGAACCGCTTCCAGCAGATGCACCGTGCCCATCACGTTGGTCGCGTAGGTCGTGACCGGTTCGGCATACGACTCGCGCACCAGCGGCTGGGCCGCCATGTGGATCACGATTTCCGGCCGGGCCTCCCGAACCGCCGCCACCATGGCGTCCAGGTCGCGGATGTCCGCAATCACCGACTCCATGCCGTTGCCGATGCCGGCGACCTCAAACAACGCGGGCTCGGTGTTGGGAGCGAGCGAATACCCCGTCACCTCGGCACCCATTTGCTGCAGCCAGAGCGACATCCACGAGCCCTTGAAACCCGTGTGCCCGGTTAGAAACACCCGCTTGTTCTTCCAGAAGTCGACGTTCATCGAATGAAATGTTAGGAATTATTCCCAAATCTTCCAAGGCGGATTTCCGCTGCTCCAGAGTTCCTCGAGATACATGCGGTCGCGCAGGGTGTCCATCGACTGCCAGAAGTCGTCGTGCCGCCACGCCTGAAGTTCGCCGGCCTTGGACAGGCTTTCCATCGGCTCGCGCTCCCACGTCGTGGCGTCCCCCTCGATGTAGTCGAGCGCACCGGGTTCCAGGACGAAGAATCCGCCGTTGATCCATGCCCCGTCGCCCTTCGGTTTCTCACGGAATGAAGTCACCGTGCTGCTGGCCGCATGCAGCGTGAACGCCCCGAAGCGGCCCGGAGACTGGACGGCGGAAAGCGTCGCGAGTTTGCCGTGGCTCTTGTGATACGCGATGCTTTTGGTGATGTCGATGTTCGTCACGCCGTCGCCGTAGGTCAGGCAGAACGTCTCGTCGCCGATGTATTCCGCAACCCGCTTCAAACGTCCGCCGGTCATCGTCTTTTCTCCGGTCTCGACGCAGGTCACCCGCCACGGTTCCGCAGTGCAGCGGTGCACGGTGGTCTCGCGCTTCTGGAGGTCGAAGGTCACGTCCGCCGAGTGCAGATGATAACTGGCGAAGTAGTCCTTGATCATGTGGCCCTTGTATCCGCAGCAGATCACGAAATCGTTGATCCCGTGCGCGGAATAAATCTTCATGATGTGCCAGAGCATCGGCCGGTTGCCGACTTCGATCATCGGCTTGGGCCGGACCGAGCTTTCCTCGCTGATCCGGGTGCCGAAGCCACCCGCTAGAATCACTGCTTTCATAATGGTATACTAGGTTGGAAAAATCACATCAAACATGCCTCGATCACGTAGCGCCGCCCTCAGGCGCCGCATCGGCGCCATCCTTCAAATCAGACCGGGAACCAATCACCTTGGCCGGCACGCCGGCGACGATCGCATGTTCCGGCACATCCTTCACCACCACCGCACCAGCGGCCAGCACGGCTCCGGGCCCGACCGTCACCCCATGCAGGACGGTGACGCCATAGCCCAGCCACGCACCGTCGCCGATGACGACATCGCCCTTGCTCACGAGCGCTTGTTTCATGATGGGTACGCCGGGGGCCATCCCGTGGTCGTAGCTGTAAAGTCCGCAACCGGCGGCAATCTCGACATCGTTGCCGATCCGGATGTTTCCGACATGCGCGTGAATCTGGCAGCCCGGCTGGATGTGGGTGTTTTCACCGATCGAGAGGCTTCCGCCGGCACCGGTATCGATGAAGGTCTCGCCATACAGCCTCACCCGGTCCGCCAGCCGGATGGGGCCGCCATCCCTGACCCGCGCCATCACGACGCCCGCCCCCACATAGACACAATTTCCCCTGACGACCTCAGGATGGGAAACGTGTGCAAAGGGGTCGGTGAAACCCCGCCGCAACCTGTCAGCCAGACCGGCGCGCTGGTGATACGGCGCCGTCCCACGGCTGGCGACCCAGGCGGCGAAGCGCCCGAACCCGCGGACCCCGGAACGCCCCAACCAAAACAGGGTCCATTTGCGGGCGATCTTGTCCAGCATGCGTCTCAGGGGGGAATCGGGTGTCGGGTTCTCCGGATCGTGAATCAATGGCAAAACGCTCAGGGAGTCTCATCCACCGTCACCACGAGCCGGCCGAACAACCTGCCATCGACCGCAAGCGAGCGCGGGATATAGACGTTCACCAAATCCACGCCGGCACCCGCGCCATCGTCATCGACGACCGTCACGGAACCCGGCGTTCCTTCGGCATTCGTCCATCCGCCGGTCAGCGTCGTGCTCCACTGGGCAAGGCTCGCCGTCGATGGATCGTCGTTGGAAACATCGGTGCGGCGGTAGGTGAAGAGCACATAGTCGGAGCTGACCGTGTCGTTGTCTGGATCCGCCGTGACCAGCTGGATCGTCGGCCGCAGGCCCGCGTTACTCTGGCCGGACGGGATGCCGCCAAGCACATACTCGACCGCGTTGCTGAGGCCGTCGCCATCGGAGTCGACATTCGCAGCCACTCCCGACAGGCCGTTATCACCCATCCAGCCGGTGAAGCCGGCAAGTGGTTCGACCGTGATCGAGACGGTCGCCGGCGCGGAGTCGTTGTTGCCGTCATTCACCGTGAAGGTGAAACTATCGGCACCGTCGTAACCGTCGTTCGGCGTATAGGTCAGGTTCGGAGCCGTGCCGGTCAACACCCCATTCGCCGGTTGCGTGACCACCGAGTAGGTGAGCGGGTCATTCTCGGGATCGGTGCCGGACAAGGTGATGGACAAGGAACCGCCCGCATCGACCGTCACCGACTGGGGCGTGGCGCTTGGTGCGAGGTTCACGGTTTCCACATCCACACTCACCACCAGGCGGGCGAAGATCCGGCCGTCGACTCCCAGTGACCTCGGGATGTAAACCATCACCCGGTCGATCCCGGCTTCGAAGCCATCATCTTCCTCGATGACGACCACGCCGTCGGTGGTCGCCGCATCGGCCCAGGATCCGAACAGGGTGCCGGACCACTGGACACCGATGGTCGTCAGCGAATCGTTGTTCGCACGGTCCGAACGGCGGTAGGTGAAGACGAGGTAGTCGTCATCGACCGTGTTGCCATCCGGGTCCGCGGTTTCCAGCGCAATGGTGGGCAGGAGGCCGGTGTCGTTCTCATTCACCGGATCACCGCCGATCACAAACTCGACCGCATTGCTGATCCGGTCGTTGTCCGGATCGGATCCCGGGTTGGAAGCCGTCCCGAACTCAGCGAGCCATTCGGAAAATCCATCGGAAACCACGTCATTCACGGTGATCGTGACCACCGCCGGATCGGAGTCTTCGGTGCCGTCGTTGGCGACAAAGCTGAAGCTGTCAGGACCGTCGTATCCCGCGTTCGGCGTGTAGGTCAGGTCCGGTGCCGTGCCACTCAGCACACCATTGGCCGGCGGAACCGTCACCGTGAAGGTCAGGCTATCCTCGTCGACATCCGTGCCCGCCAGGGTGATTGCCACGCTGGAATCCTCGTCGACCGGAACGTCGCTTTGCGGCGTCGCCACCGGCTTGTCATTCACCGCGGCCACCTCGATCGTCACCGTCGCGGCGTCGGAGTCTTCCGCACCGTCGTTGACGATGAAGCTGAAGCTGTCCGCACCGTTGTAGTCCGCGTTCGGCGTGTAGGTCAGATCCGGTGCCGTGCCACTCAGCACGCCATTGGCCGGTTGAACCGTCACCGTGAAGGTCAGACTGTCCTCATCGACATCCGTTCCCGCGAGGGTGATTGCCACGCTGGAATCCTCGTCGACCGGAACGTCGGTTTGCGGCGTCGCCACCGGCGCGTCGTTCACCGGGGCCACGGTGATCGTCACCGTTGCGGCGTCCGAATCTTCGGTGCCGTCGTTGGCCACGAAGCTGAAGCTGTCCGCGCCGTTGTAGTTTTCATTCGGCGTGTAGGTCAGGTCCGGTGCCGTGCCACTGAGCACGCCGTTGGTCGGCGGAACCGTCACCGTGAAGGTCAGGCTGTCTTCATCGACATCCGTGCCCGCCAGGGTGATCGCCACGCTGGAATCCTCGTCGACCGGAACGTCGCTTTGCGGCGTCGCCACCGGCGCGTCGTTCACCGGACTCACGACAATCGATACGACTGCAGGCTCCGAATCCACAAATCCATCATTCACGATGAAGCTGAAGCTGTCGGGACCGTTGTAGTTTTCGTTCGGCGTGTAGGTCAGGTCCGGTGCCGTGCCGCTGAGCACACCATTGGTCGGCGGAACCGTCACCGTGAAGGTCAGACTGTCTTCATCGGTGTCAGTGCCGGCAAGGGTGATGCCCGTCGCCGTGTCCTCCAGAACGGGCACGTCGGTTTGCGGGGTCGCCACCGGCGCGTCGTTTCCTTCGTTCACATCGATCGTGACGAGCGCGGGATCGGAGTCCTCCGTGCCGTCGTTGACGATGAAGCTGAAGCTGTCGGGTCCGTTGTAGTTTTCACTCGGCGTATAGGTCAGGTCCGGCGCCGTGCCACTGAGCACACCATTGGCCGGCGGAACCGTCACCGTGAAGGTCAGGCTGTCGCCATCCACGTCCGTGCCACCGATGGTGATCGCGGTCGGGGTATCTTCCGCCACCGGGTAGCCAGTGATCGGGGTCGCCACCGGCTTATCGTTCACCGAGGCCACATCGATCGTCACCGTTGCGGCGTCCGAGTCGTCGGCGCCGTCGTTGACCACGAAGCTGAAACTGTCCGCGCCGTTATAGTTTTCGTTCGGCGTGTAGGTCAGGTCTGGCGCCGTGCCACTCAGCACGCCGTTGGCCGGCTGAACCGTCACCGTGAAGGTCAGGCTGTCTTCATCGACATCCGTGCCGGCCAGGGTGATCGCCACGCTGGAATCCTCATCGACCGGAACGTCGCTTTGCGGCGTCGCCACCGGCGCTTCGTTCACCGCAGCCACAAAGATCGTCACCGTAGCAACTTCCGAGTCTTCGGTGCCGTCGTTGGCCACGA
>JAUTCT010000089.1 GCA_030673875.1 Verrucomicrobiota bacterium JB025
CGGCCTCCTCCAACTCGCCCGCCGGAGAGCACGCGGATACCGGCGCTTCGAGAACTTCCGCGCCATCGCCTACTGGATCGCTGGCGGTCTCGTGATCCCGACATGCCATCCCTCAACCCACTAAATTCTCAGGAGCGCCTTTTTCCTTCCCGCATTCCGGGATCCGGTTCGCTACCGGGGTGTCCATGTGGTCGGCGTCTGAGTCGAGGATTTGACCGGTCATTATTGCGAGCTCGTTAGGATGGCATGCTGAAGCATGAACTCAGGCTCTGGTTTTCTCCGGCGGCGTCTGAGTTGAGGCTTTAGCCGATCTTTGTTGTGAGGCTGTTATGAGGGCATGCTGAAGCATGAACTCAGGCACCGTTTCTTTCTGGCGGGGTCTGAGTTGAGGCTTTAGCCGATCTTCCCGCGCTGGAAACCGCCGCGCGAAGAAGCATGCTGAAGCATGAACTCAGACAGCGAAAACCAAGGGGCGGAGCTTTAATCGCAGGTCGATGCCGCGAACGTTTTTCTAACGAATGTGGGCTTTGACGGTTTGTGTTCGTGGGGGAGGGGGGACGGCGCGGTGGTTGGCACCCGGAGATTTGTGAACGAGGTCTTCGTGAGCGTGCGGGAGTGAGGGAGCGGTTTTGGCTGATGCGGAGGGACGGGGCGGCGATGGGTGGTGGGCCGGGGTTATTGGAATCCGAGCGCGGGGATGAGGATTTGGCGGACGCGGTTCCAGTCGATGGGTTCGCCGGGGAGGGCTTTGAGCATGACGAGGAGGGGCTCGGGACCGCTGAGGCCGAGGGTGGCGCGGCGCAGGATGGTGCGGGCGAGGTAGAATAAAAGGCCAGGCATTTAGTTGGGGGAATGGCTGTTTGATGGGGCTTTGGAGAGATTGCAAGAGATTGAATATTAGCGGTCTAGAGCGGTTTTGGGTGGTTGGTGGGGAGAGGGTGCCGACGGGCCGGAATCCGGGCGGATTGTGCGGGGTTGGCGCGCGTGGCGGGAGGGGCCCGCGTGGTGGCGGGACGGGGGGATCCGGGCATCGGTGGATGGCGTGCGCTGCGGTGTGGGTGAGTGGTTCAGTCGTGGCTATGGCGATAGGCTTCGCCGGTCATGGGCACGAAGCGGACGGGGAGCACGGCGGATTGTTGCAGGGTGTCGCCGCGTTTTTGCAGGAGGATCAGGCGTTGGTTGCGGGAGGGGCCGACGGGGATGATCATGCGGCCGCCGTCCTTGAGTTGATCGACGAGCGGTTGGGGGACGGCTTCGGGGGCGCAGGTGACGATGATGGCGTCGAATGGTGCGGCTTCGGGCCAGCCGCGGAAGCCGTCGCCTTGGCGGGTGTGGACGTTGGTGTAGCCGAGGCGATCGAGGTCGGCTTTTGCGCGGTGTGCGAGTTCGGGGACGATTTCGATGGTGTGGACGGATTGGACGAGTTCGGCGAGCACGGCGGCCTGGTAGCCGGAGCCGGTGCCGATCTCGAGCACGCGGTCGGATGGTTGCGGCTGGAGTTGTTCGGTCATGAAGGCGACGACGAAGGGCTGGGAAATCGTCTGGTCTTCGCCGATGGGCAGTGCGCGGTCTTCGTAGGCGTGCTTGCGGAGGGGTTCGGGGACGAGTTCGTGGCGCGGGACCTTTCTCATCGCGTCGAGGACGCGGGGGTTGCGGATGTCGCCGCGTCCGATCAATTGTTGGTCGACCATTTGGTTGCGCATGGTTTCGAATCGTTCAGATTGGCTGGAATCATCCGGAGGGGATGCGGGGTTGGTGTTGCAGGCGGACAATCCGATGAGTCCGGCGCAGAGAGCAGGGAGTCCGAGATGCATCTGAAACCATAGGTCGGGTGGCGGTGGGTGCACGGTGAAACATGGGGTTTTCCGGGCTGTTGGTCCAAGTCACATTGGAGACCTGGCGGATGAGTTGAATTCTGCTGAAATCCGGTGATTCTGGTGCGAGTATGATGGTTGGCTTGGAAACGATGATGAGAATGTGTGCCTGGGGGGGCCTGGTGGTGGCTGCGGTTGTGGCGGCGGGTGTCTGCCGGGCTGAGCCAGTCGTGATCGGGCGTGGTGCGGGATTGTTTCAGGTCGGCCGGCAGCTGGCGCGGGATGATTTCGCCAACCTGCGGAGCTGGGAGGTGCAGTTGGAGGAGAAGGAGGGATTTCCGGAGGCGAGGGTGGAGGTGCGCGGCGGGACGCTGGACTGTCTGGTGCCGGGGCGGGGATGCACGGTTTGGTTCAAGCAGCCGCTGCGGACGCGGGTGACGATCACGTATGAGGTGCGGTGCCCGGTTGCGGACCCGGCGGTCAAGGGGGTGGAGCCGAAGGATGTGAACCAGTTCTGGCTGGCGAGCGATCCGGAGAACCCGGGCGGCGGGTTGTTTGATTCCGGGCGCTACACCGGTGACTTCGGGACCTACAGCAAGATGAACGGATATTATGCGAGCACCGGTGGTGGGCGGAACACGACGACGCGGATGCGGCGCTACCCGCGCGAGGTGGAGGGGAAGCCGGTGGAGCACATCGCGCTCACCGACAAGGACAAGCGCGAGGGGTTTCTGATCACGCCGGGCAAGCCGATGCGGGTGCAGTTGGTGGCGTATGACGACCTGATCCAGTATATCGTGGACGGCCGGCTGGTGTATGAGGCGGCGTTTGGCGACACCGTGCAGGTGGAGCGGCGGGACGGGAAGGGCAGGAAGGTGATGGGCGAGGCGGTCTATGCCGGCGAGACGTTCCCGATCCACGAGCGGGGGTTCTTCGGGTTCCGGATGGTGGGAACCCACCACGTGTATTCAAACTTCGTGGTGCACGAGCTGGTGCCGCAGGAGGAGCCGCAGGCGGGTGGTGCGCCGGCGGCGGGTGGTGGCTCAGCGGCTGAGTGAGATGCGGTCCGCGGTGGGGAAGTTGGCCGGCACGGCGGGGTCGACCGGGCGTTTTGCGAGCCAGCGGACGGCGCGGTTGAAGATCGTTTGAAATGCCACGCAGCGGATGCCGGGCGGGGTTTCGGTCTGGTCATGCCAGTGGTGGCCGTAGGTTGAGTTATAGACGCGGCCTTTGCCGTAGGCGACGACCCATTCGATGGGGAAATTCAGGCCGGTTTTCGGTTCCCGTGCGTAGCTGAGCACGGTGAGGTTTTCGGCCGGGCCGCGGGCGTAGCTGTAGATTTCGAGGTCTGCGGCCAGCCATTGTGCGGGCAGGTTGCGGTGGATCGGGTGCTCGCCGATGCGGGTGATCAGGGCGTCGACGCGAGGGCCGTGGCGGGTTCCCGCGCCCTCACCGGCGGGAATGGGCACGGGTTTGCCATCGACGATTTGGATTGCCGGTCCGAAGTCCTTGTTGCGCCAGCCGAGACCGATCATGCGGTTGTATTCCTTCCACTGGGGGAAGGCGTTGTTGGCGGAGTGGAAGACCAGCATCCCGCCGCCATTGCCGAGGTAGCTTTCGAGTGCCTTTTGTGCGGGGCGCGGCCATGAGCCCTTTTTGCTGATGTCATTGGTGTTTTGGATCACCACGTCGAAGCGCGGGAAGTCCGGCAGCCAGGTTTCCCACGCCGCGGATTTTTCCGCCGGGACGGTCGAGACCTCGGCGGTGACCGACTTGTCCCGCTGGAGCAGCCGGAGGATGTCCCCGGTGGTGGCCTGCCAGTGGTGGTTGCTGAAACCGTCGACGATCAGGACCTTGATCGGGCGGTCGATTTCCTGCCCGCCGGCGAGTTGGCACGCGGTGAGAAGGAGGGCCAGAAAGGGAAGCCATTTGCCTGTCATGGCGGGGATTCAAGCACATCGGGGGAAGAGCCACAAACCTTCGGTGTCCGGGGCGATCAAGCGAAGGGACAACTCACTCAAGAAGCGCCAATAAGAACCACGGATTTAGTCTGATTTTTAAGACCTTTGAGGGTGAAGAATTCCCAACTCGCGACATTCGGAGGCAGCATGCCTTGCTAGACAGAGAAGAATCAGTGAATTCAGTGCCATCCGTGGTTCTGCAGCCGAGCTGATCAAGCGTTTCTCCCTCACTTGATTGCCTTGGGAGGATCGCTCTGAGGGGGGGATTGAGGGCGGGGCAGCAAGCGGGCGGGAAAATTTCATTTGCCAGCATATGCAGCAAGGGGTATATGCCGGCCGATGCAAGTCATTCAGATTTACAAGTGCATGTGTGACGCGTTGCGGCTGCGCATTTTGAACGTGTTGCAGGACGGGCCGTTGTGCGTTTGTCATCTGATGGAGATTTTCGACTGCGAGCAGGTGAAGATGTCCAAGCAGCTGAGGTACATGAAGGAGCTGGGGATGGTGGTGGGGGAGCGGCAGGCGCAGTGGATTGTCTATCGGCTGGCGGATTCGTGTGATCCGCTGCTGGCCGAGAACCTGAAGTGCCTGCAGGATTGTGCGGGGGAGGAATTGTGTTTTGCGGAGGACAGGAACAAGCGCGCGGAGATCATCGCGCGGCTGCGGGAGGAGCCGTGCGGGTGCCCGACGGCGGTGATTTCCGAGTGAGGAGCGGGCGGCAGGCGGGCCGTAGCCGATGAAGAATCAACTGAAACAAACGAAGATGACAGAACCGACGAAAAAACAAGCGGATGGGAATGATGGGGGTGCGGGCGAGAAGCCCGGCTTCTTCAAGCGGCTGATCGAGAAGCTGGACGAGTCGATGGCGCGCAAGGCCGAGGAGAAAGCCAAGAAGGGGAGTTGCTGCGGAGGTGGCGATAGCAAGGGAGGAAAATGCTGCTAGAACTGACGGATCTGCTGATCGTGGATTGGCTGGGGGTCGACCCCGAGACGCGGCTTGGCGGGGCCATTCATTTTTTTGTCTACGATACGATGAAGATCTTCCTGCTGCTGGCGGTGATGATCTTCGTGATTGGTGTCGTGCGGACGTGGCTGCCGGAGGACCGGCTGCGGCGTTGGATGGGCCGCGGCGGTGTCGGCGGGAACTTTGTGGCGGCGATGTTCGGGGCGATCACTCCGTTTTGCTCGTGTTCGTCGATTCCGATTTTCATCAGTCTGCTCAAGGCGGGCGTGCCGCTGGGTGTGACGTTTTCGTTTCTGATCACCTCGCCGATCATCAATGAGTATCTGGTGTTGTTGATGGCGAGTGAGTTCGGGGTTCCGACGACGGTTGCGTATGTCGGGAGCGGGTTGTTGATCGGCACGGTGGCGGGGGCGCTGCTGGGCCGGCTGAAGCTGGAGCATCAGTTGGAGCGGGACATGATTGATTCCGCGCACGGGGAGAGCGAGGTGGTCCGGCACACGTGGCGGACGAGGCTGCGATTCGGCTGGGACGAGGCGTCGGGTGTGATCCGGCAGATCTGGCTGTGGGTGCTGTTGGGTGTGGGGAGCGGGGCGTTGATCCACAACTATGTGCCGCAGGAGACGATCCACGGGCTGATCGATGCGACCGGGGTGTTTTCGGTGCCGATAGCCACGGTGCTGGGGGTGCCGATGTACGGGAGCTGTGCGGCGATCGTGCCGATTGCCGTCGTGCTGTTTGAGAAGGGCATTCCGCTGGGAACGGCGCTGGCATTCATGATGGCGATGGCGGCGTTGAGTCTGCCGGAGGCGATCATGCTGCGGCGGGTGATGAAGCTCGGGCTGATTGCGGTGTTTTTCGGGATCACGACCGTGGCGATCATTTTCAGCGGATATCTTCTGAACATGCTTTCGGGGGTGCTGTGAGCGGTGGCGCGGGGGTGACTCGAGACATGCTGACGAATGCTTGTCTGCGTGGCTCGTTGGTCACTGGTCTCGACCAGCTCCCGCGTCGCGCCTTGGCCTGACCCATCCCCGCCTCTATCGATTTTCGGCCGTTCCGTTTGGCAAACGGTCCACACCGGGGGGCTCGATTCGTTAGATGGGTTTTCAGAGAAGTGGTTTGCCGGGCGGGAACGGGTGGTGGGTCAACCGTGTGACCCGCGCGGGCGTGGCTGTTGGGAAAGAGTGGGGGAAATCTGGCGTATGCAAGGATTCCAGCACCCCGCACCCCGCATCAATCCATGAAACTCAAGTTCTCCCTCGTTGCCGCCGTTTTGGCGTTGTTTACCGGCGGGCCGGCCTGTGCCGGCCAGAAGCCGAACATCATTCTGGTGATGCCGGATGACATTGGATACGGCGATTACGGGTGTTTTGGAAACCCGGTGATGAAGACGCCCTCGGTGGATGCCTTCAAGAAGGAGAGTCTGTTGTTCTCGAAGTTTCACGTCAGTCCGACCTGCGCGCCGACGCGTGCGGCGCTGATGGGCGGGCGGCACGAGTTCAAGAACGGCGTGACGCACACGATTTACGAGCGCGAGCGGCTGAGTCTGGCGACGTTCACGCTGCCGCAGATGCTCAAGAGCGCGGGCTACACGACGGGGATGTTCGGCAAGTGGCACCTCGGCGATGAGGAGGAATACCGGCCGGGGGCGCGGGGGTTCGACGAGGTCTATCAGCACGGCGGCGGCGGGATCGGCCAGACGTATCCGGGGTCGTGCGGGGATGCGCCGGGGAACAGCAACATCAACCCGGCGATTTTCCACAACGGCAAGTGGGTGAAGACGGAGGGGTATTGCACGGATTTGTTTTTCGACCAGGCGATCCGCTGGATGGATGGGAAGCGGCAGGGGGATCAGCCGTTTTTCGCCTACATCACGCCGAATGCCGCGCACAGCCCGTATGTGCTGCCGGAGGAATACTACACGCACTATCTCGGCAAGCCGGGGGTGAATGAGACCATTGCGAAGTTTTTCGGAATGATTGAAAACATTGATACGAACTTCGGCAAGTTGCTGGCGAAGATCGATGAATGGGGGATCGCCGACCAGACGCTGGTGATTTATCTGGGGTCCGACAACGGGGGCACCAAGGGCATCCACATCCACAACGCGGGGATGCGGGGCAGCAAGGGCCGGCCGTATCAGGGGGGCACGCGGGTGCCGGTGATGTTCCGCTGGCCGGACGGCGGTGTTCCGGCGGATGGTGAGTGCGGGGCGCTGGCCTCGGCGATGGACATCTATCCGACGCTGGCGGAGCTCGCGGGCGCGGAGCTCGCCGATGAGGTGAAGCTGCAGGTGGAGGGGCGCTCGCTGGTGCCACTGATGACTGAGCCGGAGGCGAAGTGGCCGGCGCGGGTGCTGGTGCATCACGTGGGACGCTGGGACAAGGGGAAGAAGGAGGAGTGGAAATTCACGGCGTGCGCGATCCAGAACGAGCGCTACACGCTGGTGAACGGCAAGGAGCTGTATGATTTGGAGGCCGATCCGGGCGAGCGGACCAACCTGGTGAAGAAGCATCCGGAGGTGGTGGCGTCGTTGCGCGCGGAGTATGACAAGTGGTGGACGAGTCTTGATCCGTATCTGGTCAACGAGGATGCGATGGGGCCGAAGAGGAACCCGATGAAGGTGCTCTACTGGGAGCAGTTCGGAGGTGGTCCGGACGAGAAGATGAAGTGGCAGATGAAACCGGACCGGCTGATCAACGCGCACAAAAAGAAGAAGAAGTGATGCGGGGCCTGGGGATTTTCAGTTGTTGTGGGGTGCTGGTTGCGCTGATGCCGGCGGTGGCGCAGGACGACGTGTTCGACCCGGGGCTGCAGCATGTGGAGAACCCGCCGATGGTGGTGAACGCCCGGCAGCCGCCGCCGATTCCGGAGGCGACGCGGGATTTCGACATCAAGCGCGGGTATCGGTTGATCAAGACGCTCGACGAGTTTCGCGAGGCGATCAAGAAGGACAACCAGAGGATCCGGATGAAGCCGGGGGTGTATCGGGCGACCAAGGCGGACCCGGCGGTGACGCTGCCGTTGCGGCAGTCGAGGTTCGGGGTGGGGCGGAACCGGAAGAAGGGGAGGCAGGAGCACATTTTCGCGGTGAACGGGTCGAACAACTATTTCGATTTGCGCGGGGTGGTGATCGAGACGCCGGTTTCGGTGCAGAGCCAGCTCACGGCGCAGGTCCATGTGGCGGACTGCTGGCACATCAATGGGGCGGGGAATGTGTTCATCGGCGGGTATTTCCGCAACGTGCTCGACCTGCCGTATCCGACTTACCGGGTGACGGAGAACGAGTTTGAGATCACCGGTGACAACAACCGTTTTTTCGACTGCACCTTCGTGGTCAAGGGGTCGATTCCGTATGGCTACACGGATTTCTATGGCAAGGGGGCGACGCGGTTCGGGCGTTTGAACAAGCATTCGTTCATGTCGATCGACCACGCCAACGGCACGCAGTTGATCCGCTGCAAGGTGTTTCACCAGTCGTTCGGGCACTGCGTGCACCTGCACACGGTGGACGGGGTGTTGATCCAGGACTGCGCGTTTACCGGGGTGCTGCGGCCGACCAGCGACATCTACAAGGAGACCGTCGGGCGGGCGGTCGAATACGACTTTCACATGATGTACCGGAGCAGGAAACCGATTCCGAAAGGCGAGGTGATCCCGCTCACCGAGGACGGCATTCGATCGTATGAGGACGTGAAGAACGTCAGGGTGGTCAACACCACGGTGGAACGGATGCGGGGGGCGATCCAGTTGCTGTGCACGGGTGACGTGGTGCTGGAGAACGTGACGGTGTTGGAGTGCGGGGATTTTTCCTATGATGTGTCTGCGACCAGTGGCAGCCGGATCGTGATGAAGGACTGCAAGGGGGACATCGCCTACAACCCGTTGTTCAACCTGACGCGCGGCGAGCTGCCGAGCAACGCCGTTTACGAGGTGACTCTCCTGAGTCCGCCGGAGGGGTCGAAGCCGACGCCGCGGTCGAGCCTGGGGAAAATCTGCGGCAGCAAGTGTGACTTCATCATCAAGGACGGGACCACGCGCCCGCTGCCGGAGGAGGCGAACTTCCTGATCTGCGGCGGGAGCAAAGAGCTGGTGGACTCCAGCATCGACAATCAGACCAGTGCGAAGCTGATTCTCGAGAAGAACGTGAGGAACTGCCGGATCACCTCTGCCGGACCGGTGGAGGACAAGGGGTCCGGCAACAGGGTGGTGATCATGCGGAGGAACTGAGCGAGTCAGCCCGTGATGGGCAGCAGGTTTTTGTCGACGTGGGTATCGACTGTGTAGTCGAGCATCCTGGTGGGGAGGTTGATGTCGTTTTCGAGAGCGCTGCGGAAGTTCGAGTCGCTAGATTTGGTGGTGATGACGGAGCCGTCATCGGCGAAGAGGAGGAACACATAGCCTTCGTATTGGTAGCCGCCGATGTTTCCGTATCCTTCCCGGTCGCTGTCGTATTTGGTGACGACCTCGGGGGTGGGATGAGCGAGGTTTTCGCTGGATTTCAAGTTGATGTCGAAGCTGGAGGTGCTGAGGACCCGGAGGAGATCCGGCGCTTTTTTGTTCTGGCCGATCAGGAAGATGTGGCCTTTGGCCCCGGCGAGCGGGAGTTTCAGGTCGGAGTTGCGGATTTTGACGGTGGTTGAGAGCGTTTGCTCGACCAAGTAGGAGTCGAGTTTTTTCCGGCGTTTGTTGACGACGACCTCGATTTCGAGGTCGGGGACCGGAGTGGGGAGGTCCTTGGCGGTGGTTTCGATTTTGCTGAGCGACTCGGGGTCGATCGAGGTTTTCGGGATGGTGAAGACTTTTTTGTCCGATGCCCGGCGGACGGTCACCTTCTTGTCGCTGACGGAGATGAGTTCGGCGACGAGGACCTTGCCTTTGGTGGATGTCACATTGACGATCGGCCCGGCTGCGAGTGGTAGTGTGAGGGTGGTAAACGCGAGGATCAGGCGTTTTTTGAAATGTGTCGTCATGATATCCGTGTGGGAGGAGTTCTGAGATTGTATCTCAGTCTAATGAAGATAGGTGAGGAGTTCTACGACGAAATTGGGGCAATTTTACCATTGAATTGAAGGTTCGGGTGACAAGCAGAACGGGTGCCCGGTCCGGACACCCGTTTGATTGATGGTTTGCGGGCGCCGGGCCGTTGAAGCGGCGGGTGCCGGGTTCGGGGCAAGAGGTCAGTGGTCGACGGCGATCGAGTGTGGCGGGACGGTGAGTTTTTTCCCGTCTGAGAAGAAGACGGTCAATGGCGTGGGGTTGTAGTTATAGGCGGCGTAGCTGCGTTTGCCATTTTTGGTGAAGACGTTGCTGAACGGGTGGTCCGCGACGACGGCGGGGTCGTTGAGGCCGAGGGTGTTGAGAGTGTGGAGCCAGTGGTACATGAAGGCGTGGGTGTTGCCGCCTTCGAGCGAGCATGAGGGGTTGGCATCGAGGTAGGCGGTGCCGGCGGCGGGATCCGAGAGGGCGCCGAACATGACGACGAGGTCGCCCCAGCCGTTGTTGAAGTTGTCGCCGTGCTGGCGTTTTTCGACGATGCGGTCGTAGTTCTTTTTCACATAGTCCGGGTGGCGGCCCATGTAGATGGAGGCAGGGGTGAAGGGGAGCCAGTTGATGCCGTGGATGCAGTCGATCTCGCCGGAGAACCAGGTGGCGAAGGCGCCTTTTCCGCCCCAGACCATGCCGAGTGCGACTTGGGGGAATGATTCGGGGAAGTTGGTATCCGAGACATCGAACCAGTATTCTTCGACGGCGGTGCGTTCGGTGTTGAAGAGAGCGATGCCGGTATCGCGGACGGTGTCGTTGCCGGTGGCCTCGCCCCAGAGCATCATGCCGTACCACGCGTTCATGGATTCAGATGAGGATTCCTGGTTGTTGCCGTCGGCGAAGTTCGCATCACCGGAGGCCCATGAGTGGCCGGCGTATTTGTCGAAGCAGCGGATGAAGGGGAACATGGTGTCGTGGCGGTTGGGCGAGGCGATGTCGCGGATGATCATCATGACCATGGGTTCCCATTTTTCCGCCCATTCGCGGTCGATGCGGGCGACTTCGGCGGCGGCGCGGATGAAGTAGCCGTAGTGGAAGTGGTGGTCGTTGAGCGGCATGTCCGAGCCGTAGGACGGCTTGGTGCCGACGAGTGCGCCCCAGGTGGAGTTGTAGTAGAAATGGGGTCCGTTTTCGCCGGGAGTGGCGGTGAACCAGTCTTCGAGCCGGCGTTTGATTTCGGTGATGAACTGGTTCCGGAGTTCGGGTGCGGCGGCGGCTTCGGCGATGCCGCTGAGGGTGGCGAGGGTGCCGAGGTATTTGCCTTCCCAGTAGGTGTCTGCGAATGGCGGGGTGGATTTCTGCGCTTCGCGGCGGAGGTATTCGAGCATGCGCTGGCGGTCCTTGATGCCCTGCGGGGGGAGCATGGGGAGCACGCCCTGGACAGGGATTTCGGTGGTGAAGCCGGTGCCGGTGGCGACTTTCATTTCACCGCGGACGGATTTGTATGAATGGCCGGTGAGTTCGTTGGCGGTGTATTTCCACTGGTGCGGGTAGAGGGCGAAGATGGTGCCGGTTTCGGTGCCTTCCCATGGTTTGGTGGTGAACTGGTAGGCGGCTTTGACTTTTCCGGGGGCGAGTGAGTAGACGAGTCTGGTATCGACGACGGGGCTGTAGGCGTAGCGTTTGAAGAGGGCGAGGGTGGCGGGTTTGTCGTCGGGCAGGAGGGCGATGGTGAGGTAGTTTTTTCCGCCGGAGTGGTTGGTGATGGTGTTGGTGTCGAGGCCGGTCCATGAGGATCCGGTGGGGGCGAAGATGGCGTAGTGGCAGCCGCGGCTGGTGAGGCCGAGGACGGAGTCACCGGCGGTGCCGGACCAGATGCGGGGGGTGCTGGTGAAGCGGATTTCCGGTTTGGCGCCGGTGTAGGTGCAGAAGACGAAGGGGCTGCCGTGGCCGAAGCTGGTGGCGAGGGTGGCTTGGTCGTTGGAGAACTCCGCGGTGACGAACCAGTCCGAGTAGCCGGCGCATGCGGCGGCCTGGAAGGCGGGTTGTCCGGCAAGGCCGATCTTGAGGTCGCCTTGTTTGGAGACGCCGCTGCCCATGATGGCGTCCTTTCCGGCGACGAGGCCGATGCCGGGGTAGCTGATGGCGAGGCCGTCCGGGGTGCAGACCATTCCGAGCGGGTGGGGGAACATGTTGGAGGAGAACTGCTGCCAGAGCAGGGAGCTCCACCATTGGCCGGTGACGGTGGGGCCGTCGACTGCGGGGGTTTTGAAGATTTTTGCGGGCAGTGGTTTGCACGCGGGTGCGAGGCGGGTGGAGATGCTGCCGGCGCCGGCGGTGATGGTTTCCGGCGGGGCGGCCGGGACGGTGGTGGAGGTGGCCGCCGAGATGAGGCAGAGGAGTGTGGCGGCGAGTTTCGGGCGCGGGTGGCGGGTGGTGGTGGTCATGGAGTCCGGCAAGATGTGGGTGTGAGGGTGAATGTGGTGGTGGGTGGTCAGGGAGCGGGTTCGGCGAAGAGTGTTTCGTAGAAGACGCGAGCGGTGACGGCGTCCGAGGCTCGGGTGGGGTGGTGTCCGTCGGGTTGGTAGAAGGGGGCGTCCGGGTTGGATTCGAATTCCTTTTCCCAGGCGTCTCCGGCGGGGACGATGACGAGGCCGCCGGCCTTGCGTGAGGCGGTCCGGTAGCCGTCGCGGACGCGCTGGTTCATGGTCTGGAAGGTGTCTCCGGGGATGGTGGGGTCGCCGTTCTTCTTGCCCCATGTCTGATAGAGGATGGGGATGGCGCCGTGTTTGCGGGCTTCACTGGCGAGGAAGCGGATGCCGGGGACCATCATGGTTTCCCGGCTGATGGGGTTGGCGGGGTGGGTGCTGTATTCCTGGAGCACGATGATGTCCCAGTGGCCGTTGTGGATGGCGGCGAGGGTGGTGGGATCGGTGGAGTGGCGTGCGAGGGCCCAGCCGTTGTGGGTTTTTTCGCCGTAGCGGACCTTGCGGTGGGCGCGGGTGGTGAGTTTTTTGAGTTCGCGCGGGACGCCGAAGCTGTAGCTGTTGCCGATGAAGAGGATGGCGATTTCGTCTTTCGAGCGGATGAGTGCGTGGAGTTCGCGGAGGGCATCCTGCTGGCTGCGGGCGGGTGCGGGTTTGGCGGAGATGGCGCAGGACGAGAGGACGACGACCGCGCCGAGCGCGGCCAGGGCGGCTAGAAACTTGAGGGTGGCTTTCACGCGCGGGGGTGGGCTTGGTCGTAGGCTTGCTTGAGGCGTTCCTTGGTGACGTGGGTGTAGATTTGGGTGGTGGAGAGGGATGCGTGGCCGAGCAGTGTCTGGACGGAGCGGAGGTCGGCGCCGGCATCGAGCATGTGGGTGGCGAAGCTGTGGCGGAGTTTGTGGGGGCTGATGTTGAACGGGATACCGCTGTGTTTGAGGTATTTTTTCAGCAGTTGATCGACGGCTTGCTGGGTGATGCGGGAGTGGCGGATGGAGATGAAGAGCGGGCCGGAGGAGATGTGGGCCTCGCGGCGGTAGCGCTGGATGGCGGCGATGGCGGGGCTGCCGATGGGGACGATGCGTTCCTTGGCGCCTTTTCCCATGACGCGGACGGTGTCACCGAGGAAGTCGATGTGGGGGACGTCGAGGGCGAGGAGTTCGGAGATGCGGAGGCCGGACGAGTAGAAGAGTTCGAGGATGGCGGCGTCACGCAGGCGGAGCCAGTGCGGGGCCTTGGGGCTGGGGGGGAGTTTGAGCGGTGCGTTGAGGAGCTCGTCGATCTGGCTGGTGGTGAGGACGACGGGGAGCGAGCGTTCGGTTTTCGGGAGTTCGACTTCGGCGACGGGGCTGCGGCCGAGGCCGTGGCGGAGGACGAGGAACTTGTAGAACGAGCGGAGGGCGGCGAATTTGAGGCGGATGGTGCTGCGTTTGAGTCCGCTCTTCATGAGGTGGAAGAGGAAGTCGCGGAAGTCATCCGGTTGTTCGGAGCGCCAGCCGGAGAATGCTTGAGCGCGCCAGTTGCGGTAGTCGGCGAGGGCGGCGCGGTAGTTGGCGAGGGTGCGCGGTGAGGCGCTTTTTTCGGTCGCCATGAAGTCGAGAAACGCGCTTTCGTCCGGATCGGTCATTCGGGAGAGATTGGGTGGCGCGGCGGATCAGGATGAGGTGGATTTCTGGAGCAGGCTGGCGGCGGTGAGGACGAACTGCCGTTTTGCGGGGTCGGGGAGTTTGGCGGCGGCCTTGATGAGCTTGCCGTGGAGGGATTTGGTGGTGTCCGGGGCGAGATCGGCGGGGACGAGGATGCCGGAGTGGATGAGGGCTGCGGTTTTGACCGGGCTGAGTGACTGGTAGTTGATGTTTTCGAGGCCGGTGATTTGGCGGCGGACTTCGAGCCAGCGGGGGAATGAGGCGTCGGGGGCGTCGGCGGGTTCGATGAGTGAGAGCAGGGTGGCGGCGGGTTCCTTTTCGTCGTCGCGGATGAGGGTGTTGGCGAGTTGTTCGAGGAGGCGTGCCTTGTGGTTTTCGTCGGCGAGAGTTTCCGGGTGGTCGAGGACGTGGGCGTTGATTTTGCGGAAGTCGCGGCTATCGACGGCGGCGACTTCGAGTTCGGTGCGCAGGGCGTGGACGTCGGATTCGGAGAGCGGGTAGAGGGTGCCTTGTTTGAGTGAGTTTCTGGCGGCCTCGAGCAGGGTGTCGAGCAGGGCGCGGCCTTCGTTGGCGGGGAAGACTTCCGGGATGGCGGCGGTGGCGACGCGGATGCGTGCGGGGTCGGGGGATTCGGTGGTGATTTCGTTGCGGAATGCCTGCTGGATGCATTCGAAGGCGGATGAGAGTTCGGACCTTGAGTAGTCGATGCGGCCGCCGGCGGTGGTGATTTTGGCGGCGGCGCGGAGGGTTTGCATGATGGCGACGGCGAGTTGCGGGTCGTCGGTGGCGCCGAGATGGTTGGCGAGGGTTTCGGCGGCCTCGATGGGGTGGTAGGCGGCGAGCAGGCCGAGGGTTTCGACGGCGGCGCGGGTGTCGAGGGCGGGGAGGATTTCGAGCAGGGTGGCGATGGCGGTTCCGCGGGGCAGGTCGGAGTTGGAGAATTCGTAGAGTGAGTTGTCGCGGTGGCCGGGGGTGGCGAACGAGTTGAGCAGGCGTTCGGTCCAGGCGGGGTCGGGTGAGAGTTGGTCCCAGGCCGGGTTGTGGAGGGCGGCGTCGGGTGGGTTTTCGAGCGGCGCCGGGACTTGCGGGCGGGTCGGGGGATGGGGTGCGGATTTGGCCGCGGTTTCCCTGGGGCCCGGGCGGAGCAGCCACAGCGCGAGGGCAACCGCGCCGAAGGCGGGGATGGAGATGAGCCATATGCGCTTCATGACTGGCGAGGGTTCATGGTTTCCGAGAAGATTCCACGAACGGGGGCGTGTGTAAATCCCGATATTGGCGGTGGGAATGCGGAAGGGATTTTGGAATTGCTGTGGGTGGTGCTTGGGACGTTTACTGGGAGTGATGAAAATGGAAAATCTATCAGCCTGGATGAGGTTTGTGGTGGTGGCCGTGGTGTCGTTGTTTCTGGTGTCGTGTTTCGAGACGGAGCAGAGTTTCACGCTGAATCCGGACGGGAGCGGGAAGGTGAGGCACGTGTGCGTTTATCAGAATGTGAGCCTGAATGGGGAGGATGACCAGAGCGAGGAGGGACTGAAGGAGGCGGTCGCGGAGGTGCTGAAGAAGTCGGAAGGGGTGGATGCGTGGAAGGATGTGGAGTTCAAGCGGTTGGCTGACGGGAGGATCCGGTTTGAGGGGACGGCGTATTTCAAGGATCTGGGCAAGCTGGAGATCAACAACCAGGGGATGCTGAAGTTCCGCTGGAAGGACGGGGTGCTGGAGCTGGCGATGGATGAGGACGGCGATGCCGGGGACGAGGGGAAGGCGACGGGGGAGAAGGTGAATTTGCAGGCGGAGCGGGCGAAGTATCAGCAGGCCAAGCCGATGATGGCGGCGATGCTCGGCGGGATGAAGCACAAGGCGGGTTTCAAGCTGCCGGGGAAGGTGGCGGAGAGCACGAATTTCGCGAAGGCGGCGGACGGTGGTCTGGAGTTGTCGTTTACCGGCGGCAGGATGATCGAGGTGATGGATGAGCTGGTGGCTGACGACGAGTGGCTGACGAAACGGGGCTTCGACTCACAGGAGGGGCCGGATTTTGACGATGTGATGTGCGGGATGTTGTTTGGCGAGGAGGGTCCGGTGCGGGCGAAGGTTGCGGGTGGCGAGCCGTTGTTTGACTACGCGGCGGAGGTGGCTGTGGCGAAGGCGGAGATGGCGGGGTTGATGAAGCGGCTGGGCGAGGTGCCGGTGGCGCCGCCAGCGGCGGGCCAACCGCTGGAGGAGGTGCGCGTGGTGGGGGTGCGGCTGGTGGACGAGCTGGACAAGAAGCTGGACCTGCGGCCGTTCTACCAGGAGGCGGGGTTGACGCTGGCGGTGTATGCGAGGATGGCGGGATCGATCCTGGATGTGACGGATGACTCGCGGGTGGAGGCGGCGGTGGCGAGCGATGGATCGAGTTTGCTGAAGAGCGAGCGGGATTGGGATTCGCAGCTGCGTTCGGCGAGGGTTGCGAAGACCAAGGACGGGGTGCTTTTCGAGGTGAACCTGAAGGCGCCCGGCGAGGGGGTGACGGGGATCAGGGAGCTGAGCGGCACGCTGCAGTATCGGGTGTCCGGCAAGACGAAGGAGGTGGATCTGGGGATTGCTTCGCTGACGGAAGGAGCGAAGGGCGCGGCGATGGGGGCGACGGTCACGGCGCGGGACGGGGAGAAGCGGTTTTCGGTGAAGGTGAAGATGCGGCCTGACGATCTGGTGGGTGCGTGGTTGGTGGTGGGCGGGGAGAAGCGCGAGCTCCGGCGCGCGGGATACGGCAGTTCGAACGGGGTGACGACGTTCACGTTTGAGGCGGAAGAGGCGCTTTCCGACAAGGCCGGGGTGGTGATGGAGGTCCACGATGAGCTGCGGACCTTCGACGTGCCGTTCCGGCTGGAGAATATCGATTTGGCGGGGAAACCGGCCAAGTAGCACTGCGGTGTGGGTTGATTGGCCGGAAATAGCGGCTAGGATGCGGGGGAAATGAAACGCCGATCCCTGCTGACGATGATTCCCGCCGCTTCCGCCGTGCTCGCGATGCGTTCCACTGCGCATGGGGCTGCAATTCCGGCGGAGGCGCTGACGGCGGCGGGGTTTTCGATTGCGGTGCAGTTGTGGTCGTTCCGGAAATTCACCTTGCTGGAGGCGCTTGAGATGGCGGCGGCAGCGGGTGCGGGCGGGGTGGAGATGTATCCGGGGCAGCGGATTGGCGGGGAGTTTGGCAAGGCGCAGTGGGGGCCGGAGGCGACCGGCGAGCAGGTGGAGGCGGTGACCGGTGCGCTGCGGAAGCACGGGCTGAAGGTGGTGAACTACGGGGTGACGAAGGTTTCGAAGAAGGAGGATGAGGCGCGCAAGGTGTTTGGGTTCGTGAAGCAGCTTGGCGGGTATGGGGTGACGACGGAGTCGCTTGATGCGTTGGATGTGATGGAGAAATTGGCGGCGGAGTATGATTTGAAGGTGTGTTTTCACAATCACCCGAGGCCGACGCCGTTGTGGAATCCGGACAAGGTGTGGGATGCGGTGCAGGGGCGGCACGAGAATGTGGGTTTTTGCGCGGACCTCGGGCACTGGGCGAGTTCCGGGCTGGATCCGCTGGAGGTGATCCGCAAGGTGGCGCCGCGGGTGCGCGCGTTTCACATGAAGGACCGGGAGTCGCTGAAGGAGTGGACGCACGACCGGCCGTTTGGCACGGGGGCGGTCGATCTGGTGGCGATTCTCGACGCGGTGCGCGGGCAGGGATTCGCCGGCAATGTGTCGATCGAGTATGAACACAACTGGGACCGCTCGCTGGCGGAGGTGGCGCAGTGTGTCGGGTATTTGCGGGGGTATTCGCGGGTGAAGGGCTGAGTGGGCGCGGGGATGATGGTGATCGGTTGATTTGTCATGATGAGGAGTTTTTCAGTCAGGTTGCTGGCGATGTGCTGTTTGGCCGCGGGGCCGGGTGCGCTGGCTGGCGAGGAGGTGCCGCCGCTCAATGGATACGTTCTGGCGGCGGTGCGGAGCATGCCGGCCGGCGGTGGCTACGAGGCGTCGCAGAAGGCGGTCGACCGGCTGGCGGCGGCGGTCACGTATGAGGCGGGGGTGATCCGCCAGGATCCGGGGAAAGCGGGGGCGTCGTTTTGTTCCGGGGCGACGTATCTGGTTTTCCTGCGGGCGATTGAGATGCTGCGGAAGAATGGCAGCGTGAGTTTGCCCGAGCGGGCGCTGGCGCGGTTTGCGGATCTGGATGTGAAGGATGGCGAGGAGGTTTTCGGGCGGTGGAATGCGAATGGTCCGGGCACGGCGAAGTTGTTTGCCGAGTTGGGGTGCGGGGTGAATTTCACCGATTACGAGTCGGCCCGGGCGGGGGATTTCATGAAGATCTGGTGGACTGACGAGATTGGCGGTGCCGAGCGCGGGCACTTGGTGGTGTTGTTGGGGCAGACGAAGGATTCGGTGAGTTTCTGGTCGTCGAACCAGCCGTCGGGATATGGCAGGAAGTCGGTGGCCAAGGAGAAGATCAAGCGGGTCCTTTTCAGCCGCTTGACCGACCACCGGCGGTTGAAGCGGGCGTCCGGGTTGGGCGGCAGGAATCGGTTTTTGGCGGAGATGCTGCACAAGCGCTTCCGCTGGGAGGATGTGGTGAGGGAGTGCCGGGTGCGGGAGAAGCCTTGAGGGCACATCCGGCAACCGAACACCCGCCGCGGCAGAGTTTGGTGCTGTTGATTGGAGCGGTTTCGCCGAGGAAAGGTAAGTGCCGCCGTTCCGGGCGCAGCGCCTTCAAACCCAATGCTGCGTTGCTCTTCGGTCGTGAATGGCTATTCACTTCCGCGTCGCGCCTTGCCTTGAATTTGAATGCTTGCGTCGCCGGGTTGCCGGATGTGCCCTTGAGCGGGTGTGTGGTGTTCGCTTGACGGAGGGATGCTTCGGGAGTTGGGTGGTGGGGATTTTCCAACCAAACCATGAAATTTGTTGCTCGATTGTTGTTGGCTTCGCTGCCGTTGTTGTTTCTCAGCGGTTGCGTGACGAAGCGCAAGGTGACTGAGGGAGGCCATGTGGTGAAGGATTCGTATGTGTTTCGCGGTCCGTTCAGTGGCTCGGGTGGGAACTAGCTGGCGGGATGGCGCTGTTTCCGAAGACGCACCATGAGCTGAGGCACGAGCGACCACTGGAGGTGGTGGCTGCGGTGTTGGCGGATTTTCACGACAGCCACCCGGATGAGACGGTGGTGGCGGCGGTTTGCGGGCCGGGCGGAAGCGGCAAGAGCACCTTGTGCGCGGCGCTGGCGGGGATGCTGCCGGATTGCGGGGTGGTGAAGCTGGACGATTACAACCGGCCGCGGGCGCAGCGGGCGGAGAGCGGGTTGTTGGGGTCGCATCCGGAGGCGGTGAAGCTGGATTTGCTGGTGGATCACCTGGCTGAGCTGAAGTGCGGGCGCGAGGTGGAGAAGCCGGTGTATGATCCGGTGAGCGGGCGGGATGACGGGCGCGAGCGGGTGGGGCGCTGGGGGATTGTGTTGTTGGACGGGGAGGCGGCGGCGTTCGAGCGGCTGCGTCCGCACATGGATTTTCTGGTGTTTGTGGCGGCGAGTCCGGAGACGGCGCTATCGGTGCGGATGGTGCGGGACGTGGAGGAGCGGGGTGCGGATTTGGACAAGGTGATGCGGGTGCACCGGCAGAGTGATCTGGTGGATTTTCCGCGATTCGGGGCGGGCAGCCGGGCGTTTGCGGATCTGGTGCTGGAGTTTGACTCAGGGTTCCGGCACCGGCTGAGCCATGTGGCGGACGAGCACCGGGGGCATCCGGTATTCGGCTGAGGGCGCTCCGGGAATGGGGGGGACAAAAAAGGAACCGGCCCGCCCGAAGGCAGACCGGTCCCAGTTGGTTTTTTGGGTTTTTAGGGGGGGGACTTTGGAAAGGCTTAGAAGGTGGCGCGGATGCCGGTGCCGATGGTGAAGTCGTCGAGGTCGTCGCCGATGAGGTCGTATTCGTCGATCCACATGTAGCGGAAGCCGAGATACATTTCGAAGGACGGGGTGAATTCATAGACGAGCCCGGTGAAGGCTTGCGCCATGAAGCGCCATTCCGAGTCGGAGAGGTCGGGGGCGAAGCCGTGCGCATCGACATCGATGTCGGCGTAGGCGAAGCCGATGCCGCCGCCGATGTACCAGGAGAGGTTTTCGGTGAGGCCCCATTCGTATTTGTAGTTGAGGGTGACGGGGATGATGTCGAGGCTGATGTCGGAGTTGAACGGCTGCTGGGTGACGCCGCTGTAGTATTGGTAGTCGTCGTCCGCGCCGATCCAGCCGACTTCGAGGAAGATCGAGTTGGCCGCGTCGAAGTTGTATCCGATGTGGCCGTTCCAGTAGTCTTCATCGGCGTCGAACAGGTAGTCGGCACCGGCACCGATGAACCAGTTGGAAGGGCTGTGGGGGGGAGGTGTTGCCTTGGCGACGGCTGGTGCGGCCTCCCCGGCGAATGCGGGAGACGCCACCACCGCGAGGCAACATGCGTAGGTGAGTGCGTTCATAGCGAAATGAGTTATCAAGGAATTGGCGGGAGAAGTCAAGTTCGCTGCTTGTTAGTTAATACTGTATGTAAGTTTAGGTATATATTTTCGGGTTGCTGATCAATCGGCCCGGGAAGGTGAGCCGGGACGATGACGGCGCACCGATGAGATGGGTGCGCGACGGGGGGCGCCGGTGAGGTGGGGTGTCCGGACGGTATGGGCGTCTGGAGAGAGGGTTTTTGCGGGGTGTTATTTCCCTCGATGGGTGCGGACGGGGTGCGGTGTTTTTCCGCTGCCGGACTGGTGGGTGGCAGTGTTGACGGGGGCGCGCGGACCTGCGTGGTCCGGGGTGGATGAGGCGGTGGGGGCCGGTTGGGTGCGGCGGCTAGGCGCCGGCGGGGGGCTCGTCTTCGGCCGTTGCGGTGGGTGGCTCGGCCGGGGTTTCCGCGGTGGCGGTTTCCTGTGGCGGATTTTCCGGATTTTCCGGGGTTCCCGCGGTGTCGGTTTCCTGTGGCGGGTTTTCCGGGTTTTCCTGGTTGGGCATGCGGCCGTTGTTTTCGAGCAGGAGGAAGACTTCCTGCTGCACGGTTTCGATTTGGTCGAGCGGGAGGTCTGGGTCGCGGACGAGGTAGACTTCGCCGGTTTTCCGGTGTTCGTAGACGCGGAGGATGCCGGTGGGGGTTCGCTGGGAGTCGGTCTCGCGCAGGAGTTTTTTGCGCTCGAGCATGACGGCGAGGATGTAGCGGGTGTTTTCGGTGTGGTCTTCGTCTTCTTCGACGAGGCGCTGGAGGATTTCCTCGGGGCTGAGTTGTTTGACGGGGTCTTCGTCGGGGTCGGACTTGAGGACGGAGTAGGTGGATTTCCAGACGGAGAATGGGGCGGGTTCGTCGTTGGCGATTTCTTGCCAGGCGTCTGCGGCGAAGTCCTTGCGGAGGTAGCCGGAGGATTCCGGGTCGGGGAAGAGTGCGGTGACGATGGGTTGTCCGTCGGTGAAGGGTTGCTCGGTGGCGGCGCATTTGCGCGAGCGGGAGCGGACGTGCCAGGATTCTGGAAGGGCCATGTTGTGAGGGACTGAAAAAGAAGGTGGGGCGGGCGATGTCAGGGGAGGAGCCTGCGGAGGGACCGGTAGATGGGTTTTCCGGAGATGCGGCGGCGGTAGAGGTAGCAGCCGATGAGGGCGAAGCTCACGTTGGGGAGCCATGCGGCGAGGACCGGATGGAGGATGCCGGCTTCACCGAGTGCGAGGACGACGGTGCTGAGTGCGAGCATGAGGGCGGAGAGGGCGACGGCGAAGAAGATGCCGCCACTGGCGCCGCGGCGGGCAAAGTGGATGGCGAGGGGGGTGGCGAGCAGGACGGTGACGAGGCAGGTGAACGGGAGTGCCCAGCGGTAGTGCCAGTGGGTGAGGTAGGGGGCGGGGTCGGCGAGGGTGGGTTGTCTTTGGTTTTCAGCGAGCCATGTGTTGAGGCCGGGGATGCCGAGGAAGGATGCGCTGAGGCCGGGTTTGATGAGTTGCCACGGGGTTTCCTTCCAGTTGGAGATGACGAGCGGGCTTTTGGGTTTGACGTAGGTGGGCGGGTCGCCGGTGCCGGGGGAGAATTTCGCGAGCACGGGGTTTTCGAACGACCAGTCACCGGTTTCGCGGTTCCAGCGGGCATGGGATGCGGTGAGGCGCGCGGAGAGGTTGTGGTCCTTGTTGATGAGGGTGACCTCGACGGTTTGGAGGGCTTCGCCGTATTGGTAGTTGGGCGGGAAGGCGCCGATCATCCAGAGCCGGCGGTTGCGGGGGTTGCGGTAGAGGACTTTGGTGGCTTCGGTGACTTGTTTGCCGCTGGCGCTCTGGAGGATTTCCTTTTGGCGGCCTTCGGCGATGGGTGCCCAGTGGTAGTTGAGGCCGACGGTGACGAGCGAGCAGATGAAGCCGGCGATGAGGAGTGGCAGGGTGATGCGGACGACGCCGCGGCCGGATTGCACCATGGCGATGATTTCGCGGTTGGTGGAGAGTTTGCCGAGCGAGTAGAGCAGGGAGAGGAGCAGGGCGTAGGGGAGCAGCAGGAGGAGGACGGCGGGGGCTTGGGTGAAGTAGTAGGTGCCGAGGGAGGGGAGCAGGCTTTGGGCGCTGTCGAATTCGTTGAGGTTGTCGGAGAGGTCGAAGACGAGCCAGATGACGCTGAGCGCGGAGATGCTGATGGCGAAGGTGGAGAGGAACTGGCGGCTGATGTAGCGGTCGAGGGTGCCGCCGAGCGAGTAGAGCAGGGCGGCGAGTGCGGGCAGGAAGCAGAGGGCGCCGAGGATGAGCGGGCGTGCCTGGTGGGAGGAGGCGTCGGAGTTCGGGAAGCCGAGGAGTTGTTTCTGGACGGCGGCGGTTTCCAGCGGGACGAGGCGCAGGCAGGCCGCGGCACCAAGCGCGGCGAGCGCGAGGATGAGGAGGAAATTGCGGGTTTTCCTGCTGGGGGCGTTCATGGAATGGTGGTGGGTGTGAGAATGGGGAGGGGTGGGCGGAGGTGTCGAGCGCGTTGTTGTTTGATGCGGGGATCACTTGCAGCTTGGCAGGAGGGCGATTGCCGAGTGCGATGGGGGGGAGATGATTTCATTGACTGACGGAGTGCCGGCGCCGGGCATGTGCGACGAGATGCGTGAGGCGTTTTCGCGGGAGGGTCTCCTGGCGAAGAGCCCGGATTTCGAGTATCGGCCGCAGCAGCAGCAGCTGGCGGTGGCGGTGGCTGAGAGTTTGGTGGGGTCTGAGCCGCTGGTTGCGGAGGCAGGCACGGGGGTGGGGAAATCGCTGGCGTATTTGTTGCCGGCGGCGCGGTTTGCGATTGAGACGGGGCGCAAGGGGGTGATTTCGACCCACACGATCAATCTGCAGGAGCAGTTGGTGCGGAAGGACATTCCGATTGTGCGCAAGTTGGTGGGGCATGAGTTGCCGGCGGTGTTGTTGAAGGGGCGGCACAATTATTTGTGTCCGTCGAGGTTGCGGCGGGCGCGCGAAATGGGAGGGGATTTGTTTTCGAGTTCGGAGACGAAGGAGCTGGACGCGATCTGGGAGTGGGCGGAGGGGACGCGCGACGGAACCTTGAGCGATCTGGACTTCCAGCCGAATCCGAAGGTGTGGGCGCAGGTGTGCAGCGAGGCGCATTTGTGTACGGCGCGGCATTGCGGGCCGCGGGGTGATTGTTTTTTCCAGGAGGCGCGTAAGGCGGCGGCGGAGGCGAAGCTGGTGGTGGTGAACCATACCCTGTTTTTCGCGTTGCTGAACACGGAATTGGAGGATCTGGAGTATGAGGACGAGGGGATGTACCGGCCGAAGGGTTTTTTGTTTCCGAATGATTTTGCGATTCTGGATGAGGCGCACACCGTCGAGCAGGTGGCGGCGGTGCAGCTGGGGCTGCGGGTGTCGCAGGCGGGTTTGCGGTTTGATTTGCAGCGGTTATACAACCCGCGGACGCGGAAGGGCTTGCTGAAGAGTTTCCGGAAGGCGCAGCCGCTGCTGGCGGTGGAGGAGGCGATCATGGCGGTGGAGGGGTTTTTCCACGAAGTGGGGGAGAGCTCGAAGTTCGGCCAGTATTCGAAAGAGTGCCGGGTGCGGACGCCCGAGTTGGTGCCGAACACGGTGGCGGAGCCGCTGCGGCGGGCGTGGATGGAGGTGGAGGCGCTGGCGAAGGATGTCGAGGGCGAGGGCAAGAAGGCGGAGCTGCAGGATGCCGGGCGCAGGCTGCGCGAGGCGCACGGGGCGGTGGCGTCGTTTCTCGATCAGCGGGAGGACGACAGCGTTTACTGGGTGCAGAAGGCGGGGCGCGACGAGTCGCAGTTCAGCCTGCATGCGGCTCCGGTGAAGGTTGCGGATCGCCTGCGGCCGTTGCTTTTCGGGCGTGGCAAGAGCCTGGTGATGACGAGTGCGACTCTCGGGGTGGGTGATCCGGAGCTCGGGTATTTCCGCGGGCGGGTGGGTGCGGAGGGGGCGCGGGCGCTGTGCATCGGCAGTCCGTTTGATTTTCGCAGTCAGATGCGGGTGAGGATTTACAAATCGGTGCCGGAGCCGAGCGCGCGGGACTACCAGGAAAAGCTGATCGAAGGTGTGAGGCAGGCGGTGGAGGAGAGCCGGGGCCGGGCGTTTGTGTTGTTCACGAGCTACCGGGTGATGCGGGCATGCGAGGAGAAGCTGGAGAAATTTTTTGAAAGGCGGGGTTGGCGGTTGCTGGTGCAGGGGGCGGGGATGCCGAGGCACCGGATGATCGAGGAGTTCCGCAAGGACCGGGACAGCGTGCTTTTCGGGACGGACAGCTTCTGGACGGGGGTGGATGTGCCGGGAGAGGCGCTTTCCAACGTGGTGGTGACGCGGTTGCCGTTTGCGGTGCCGGATCATCCGCTGACGGCGTCGCGGCTGGAGGCGATCGAGGCGGAGGGCGGCAATCCGTTCATGAAATATTCGGTTCCGGAGGCGATTTTGAAGCTGCGGCAGGGGGTCGGGCGTTTGATTCGGACGTCGCGCGACGAGGGTTTGGTGTGCATCCTCGACAACCGGATTTTGACGAAGCCCTACGGCAGGGCGTTTCTCAAGGCGCTGCCGGACGCGCCGGTGGACGTGGTGGATTAGGCCGGGCCGGCGGGGAAGGGGGCGAGGTTGTCGATGGCTTCCTTGAGCTGGCGGGCGTTCCACTGGCCGGGAGCGGTGGGTGACGAGCCGAGGAATCCGTAGTTGAGCACGCTGCCGCACTGGGCGCAGAGCAACCTAGATACCGGGGCGAGCGGTCCCATGCCCATCGAGGCGACGGGGATGCCGCGGTCGGTGAGCTGAAACTCCGCGAGCCGGGCGAGGTCGGTCGGCGAGTTGAGTTTCGCCGCGATCTTGAATGCCGAGGCACCGGCATCCCGGGCCTGCTTTGCGGCGTGTTCGAGCGCGGCATTCGGCGGAAGTTTTTCAAAATTATGGAACGAGGCGACCCACGGGATGCGGTTGTGAGCGGCTTTTTTCACCACCGGCCGCATTTCCGGGATGCTGGCGACCTCGATGTCGATGCAGTCAGCGCGGTCGAGGATGGACATGAGCAGGGCCGAGCGTTGTGCGGCGTCGAGCGCCCCGGAGCCGCCTTCTTCGGCGCGGCGTGCGGTGAACAGAATCGGGAAGTCGTGCAAGTCTGTCCATGACTCGGGCTCGACCGACCCGTGTTGGTTGAGAATCAGGTCGAGACGGATTTCAACGAGGTCGCAGGATGAGCGGATTTGGTCCGGCGAGGAGGCGGTGAGGTCGGCGAGCGTTCCGAAGCTCCCTACCGTGAGTGCGATTCCTGATTTGATTTCGAAAACCGTGTCGGCCATGAGGGATTGATGGGTCTGTTCGGCAATCCCGTCAACCGTGTGTGATGGATGTGATCGACAGTGTATTTACTTCACCGGAAATTTTCTCAAAAATCGTCATTTTCTCTGGTCAACCCGAAATGCGATTCCCTAGGTTCCCCCTAAACCAAAATCCCAATGAACGCTCTGCTTCAAAAATCTCTTTCATCAATTGCTTCGGCAGCATTCGCATGTGCGCTGGTTGGCACCGCGCTGGGCCAGTCGGCCAAGGTCGAGGGAGGCAAGCCCTCTTTCGATGATCTTCAATCGCCCGAGTTCAGCGGCGGCAAGCAGAAGCGCTTCAAGCCGAAGGATTGGCTTGAGATTGAGACCGATCTCAAGGTGATGCTCAGCCCCGAGCCGAATTCGAAGACTCTGGACCGGCTTCTGATCAAATGGTACGTCGCGGTTGAGAATCCGGAGCGGAAGAGCACGATGCTGCTTCTGACAAAGGATGTGGAGCACGTGAACATCCCGCTCGGCGAGGAAGTTTACAGCTCGATCTACATTTCCCCGGCTGCGATGCGCGCTCTGACCGGCGGGATCGGTGGTGGCAAGCGGGTGGTCAAATACGTGGGCTACGAGGTGCTGGTGAACGGCGAGAAAGTGGCCGCGGAAACCAGCAAGGGTAGTGCCGGATGGTGGAGCAAGCCGTCCGCAAAGATTTCACGCAGCGAGGCTGTGCCGATTCTCGACAAGACTGAGACCCCGTTCGCGAACATGTGGTGGGACCGCTATCTTGAGGTTGGCAAAAAACGCTGATCTCCGGGATTTCACGCACTCAAGAACACCGGGCTTCCGCCGCACACTCTTCACACCCTTACATTTCGCTCAATCTGCTTTATGGCTGACCATCAGACGACCGTCGCCCTCAACATCGGTTCCCAGCGCATCAGCGCCGCCGTTTTCGAAACATCGAAGAACGGGGGCTTGGTGCTCAAGAGGTACGATTCGGAATCTATCATTGCCGATCCCGCGATGGATTCGGCGCGGATTTCCCAGACGCAGGTCGCCATTGGTGATCTGACCAAGCGCCTCAAGCTGGGCAAGACCAAGGCGCGCTACGCGATTTCCGGTCAGTCGGTTTTCACCCGCTTCGTCAAGCTGCCGCCGCTGCAGGATGACAACATCGAGCAGCTGGTGACCTTCGAGGCCCAGCAGCACGTTCCCTTCCCGCTCAACGAGGTGGTCTGGGATTACGAATTGATCGATGCCGGCGGCGAAAAGGAGGTCGTGATCGTTGCGATCAAGACCGACGCGCTCGACGAGATCAACGCGGCGGTCAACGACAACGGACTGGGCACCGCCGAGGTGGATGTGGCGCCGATGGCGATTTACAACGCGTTTCGCGCGACCTACGGCGAGCCGGAAGAGCCGGTGCTGCTGATCGATATCGGCGCGAAGACC
This sequence comes from Verrucomicrobiota bacterium JB025, assembly GCA_030673875.1. GTDB lineage: Bacteria > Verrucomicrobiota > Verrucomicrobiia > Verrucomicrobiales > Akkermansiaceae > Luteolibacter. The sequence continues at coordinate 27,055 of JAUTCT010000089.1, forward strand.
AGCAACCTTCTCTACATTGAAGGCAAGCGCTTCTTCACCCGGTCGGTTTCGATTGGCGGATCCGCGGTGACGGCGGCGATTGCGAAGGAATACAGCATTCCGTTCATGGATGCCGAGCATCAGAAGACCTCGAACGGTCTTGTGGCGCTGGGTGGCGGGCACACCGAGCAGATGGACGAGGCGGTTGCCGCGCTCGCGATGGTGATCCGCAACGCGCTGACCAGGCTTCCCGCGGAAATTTCCCGCACGACCAACTACTACCGCAGCCAGCACGGCGGCAAGGCGCCGAAGCGGGTTTATCTCGCGGGTGGAGGTGCCAACCTTCCCTACACGCTCGAGTTCTTCCAGGAGAAGCTCAACCTGCCGGTCGAGTATTTCAATCCGGTTCGCAACGTGGCGATTGGCAAGGGTGTCGATCCCGAGATGGTGCAGCGTGACGGCCATCTGATGGGCGAGCTCGTCGGCCTTGGTCTGCGTGGTGTCGGCAAGTCGCAGATCAACATCGATCTGGTTCCGAAAATCGTCGAGCAATCCCGTGCCGCCGACCGCCGCAAGCCGATTCTCATTGCCGCCGCAGCCGTGCTTCTCGCGGGAGTGGGTGGCTGGGCGATGTTCCAGAACATGGCCGCCGGTAAAGCTGAAGAGCGCGCCGAGAGCATGGACGAGCAGAAAGAAGCTCTCGCTCCGGTGAAGTCCCAGATCGACGGCTTGCTGCGCAAGCAGAAGCAGTTGGAGACCGTGGTCTCCGCCTACACGGATTCCGAAAAAGACCATTCCTACTGGCCGGATCTGCTTTCGGAGATCCGCGGTGCTTTTGCCAGCGATGCCGTCTGGCTGACGGATTTCGAGCCGATCAGCGGATTCGATCCGTTGGCGAAACCGGCTCCGGGCAGACCGGGCAGGGGTCCGGAGGGGACGCCGGTGGTGAAAGAGGATTTCCTCAGCACCGGGTATGGACTTTCCTCGTTGATCGAAGTCAAGGCTGCTCAGCCTGCGCAGCCGCAGGGCCGCCGCAAGAGGCGTGGGGCACCACCCGCACCGAAAGCCGCAATGGTTGATGCGATCCGCATCAGCGGATACTGGAGGAAAAACCCGCGGAGTCAGAACGTGGTTTCCGAGCTTCTCAAGAAACTGCGGAGCAATTCGAAAGGGTTCAAATTCACGCTCAAGGGGCCGGACGGCAAGAACGTCGAACTCCGCGACGAGCAGATCATGGACATTACCGTGGAGGGTCAGCCGGGCGAGCTCGGGCTGCCGTTCAACATCACTCTCCCGCTGGCGCGGCAAGCCGCCATCAAATGAGTTTCTTAGAACATTTTGCCATCTGAAGTATGAGTTGGATCAAGGATAACAAGTTTCTGGTGGGTCTCCTCGGAGGGACCCTGGTGGGAGTGATACTACTCTACGTCGTGGGTTCCAAGGGAGCCAAGCGATACGAGAGTGCCCGTGAGAATTACGAAAACGCAGTCGCGGAAGCGAAGGGCTATGAAAAGTCCCCGCTCTACCCGACGAGTGCGAACCGAGACGGCAAGAAAAAGGCGCTCGACGATTACCGCAAGGCGGCCGAGTCGCTCCAGGCTGCATTCGCTCCCTATCGTCCGGGCAAGCTCAACAACGTCAGCTCGCAGGAGTTCACCGATAACCTGAAGAAGGTGAACGGTGAGGTGACCGCAGCCTTCGAGGCGGCGGGAACGACGATTCCGGAGCAGTTCTTCAGTGGGTTTGAAAACTACAAGACGACGCTTGCGCGGCGCGACTCCACCGGGATTCTGACCTACCAACTCGAGGGAATCCGCAAGGTTCTGCTCAATCTGGCCAAGGCGAAGCCGAGCGAACTCAAGAACCTGCACCGGCCGGAGCTTCCGGAGGAGAAGGGTGGCAAATTCAATCCGGGTGGCAATGAAGTGGCCCGCAAGCTTCCGCTCGAGATCGCCTTTGAGGGGTCTGAGGAATCCGCCCGCAAGTTCATCTCATCGGTGGTTGCCCTCGATGAGCAGTTCGTGGTGATCCGCAATCTCCGCGTGCGCAGCTCGAAACAGGATCCGCCGAAGTCATCCGATGTGCGCTTCGACTCACCTGCCGCGGCCACCAAGAAGAAGGAAGCCGCGAGCAAGGCATCCGACATCTTTGGCGGAGCCTTCGCCGATTTCGACGATGGTGACGCCGGCGAGGATGGCGGGGCCGATGAGGCGCCGGCACCTGAACCGGAGCCCGCTCCGACCACCGACTCCAGCCGTATCCTCGCACAGGTTCTGGGAGGTGAAGACGTCCAGGTCTTCGTCCGCCTCGATCTGATGCTCTTCCTGCCTGAGAAGAAACTTCCGTAAATTTTTTCACCGAAAAGCCCGATTTCCGTCCATGTCCTGGTTAGCCCAAAACTACGAAAAAGCCGCTCTTGGAGGAGCCGTGTTGGTCGCCGCTGGCGTTGCCTTCCTCGGTTTGAGCAAGAATAGTGGTGTCGATGATGATTTCGCCGAAGCCCTCAAGGGTGGCGGAAACAACAAGACGGAGGTGCCCTCCGCCGGTGAGATTCCGAAAGCCCTGCAATCCCTGAAGCTCACACGGGCCTGGAATGCGGAAGTGGTGGGCGACCGCAAGGTCGACCTGTTCACGGGTCTTCCACTGTTTGTCCCCCGCGACAATCCGGAGAACCCCATCGACCTGCCGATGGACCCTCCGGTGCATCCGCCGATTCCGAACACCTGGTGGCTCAAGTATCGCCTGGATCCCGGATTCGCCGATTCACCGCACCGCGACGCCGATGGCGACGGATTCTCCAACATCGAGGAGTTCGAGGCCAAGACCGATCCGAGTTCGAGTTCGTCCGTGCCTGAGCTTCTTGCGAAGTTGATGTATGTGAAGGATGAGAGCCTGATGTGGTCGCTGCGTCCGAGTCACGGGTCGGAAGGCAAGTTCCCGTTCAAATACGAGGACGACAAGGGAGCGAAGAACAAGGTTGGCTTCTCCGACATGGTCGGGCCGGGCGACACGTTCTTCGCCAAGGAGCCGATGAAGGACCGCTTCAAATTCATTGGTTCCGAAGTCCGCAAGGAAATGGACACGAGGGCCAACTACGAGCGCAAGGTGACCTACGTGCAGATCGAGGACCAGCGTGCCAACAAGAAGGGCAAGATCTACGAATTCCCGGCACCGCTCTCCGACCTGCGCCGCAGCGACTTCCTCCAGTATGACCGCACCGCAGTTCTCTCCCTGCAGGCCCTCGGCATGGGAAGCAGCGAGTTCAAGGTGGAGGAATTGACCGAGTTCACCCTGCCGCCGGAGACGGGTAAGAAGAAATACAAGCTCGTGGAGGTGACTCCGCAGTCCGTGAAGGTCGAGTATCTCAAAGAGGATGGATCCACCAATACTGTCGTCATTCCGAAGGGTGGGACCCCGACCCTGAGTGAATAAGAATCTACATTAAAAGCTTTCCAAATAACGAAATTATCGCCAGAAACCAGCAGCTCACTATGCAAAAAACGCCAATGTATCGAACCAGCCGAACCGCCGTCGCGCTCATGGCGGCGGCGTCCACCATGCCTGTGGTCATCACCGTGGCCAACGCCGGTGACGGCTATGGCTACAGCAGTCTTGCCCAACGCGAGATGGTCCGTCGTCAGGACGCCGTCCGACGGGGTGACCAACTTCTCAGCGAAGGCCGCGAAGCATATGCCCAGGGCGACTACCAGAAGGCAGTCGACAAATACACCGAGGCTCTTCAGGCGGTTCCCGACGCGCCGATGTTCGCGGATCGTCGCCAGAGCTACACCGCACATCTTTCCGATGCCAGTGTCGCGCTTGCGATGAAGCATCGCGGAGTCGGCAAATACGAGGAGGCCCGCACGCTTCTCGACAACGTTCTTCTGGTGGACCCGAGCAATGTGGGTGCCAAGAAAGAGCTCGCCTACCTCGACGATCCGATCCGCACCAACCCGGCGCTGACCTACGAGCACACCAAGAACGTCGACAAGGTTCGCCGCACACTTTATCTCGCAGAGGGCAACTACAACCTCGGCAAGTTCGACCAGGCCAAGGTGGAATACGAAAACGTCATTCGTATCGACCCGTACAACACCGCCGCACGCCGCGGACTTGAGAAACTGGCCAAAGCCAAAACCGACTACTACCGCGCCGCATACGACCACACCCGTGCCGAGTTGCTCGCACAGGTGGACGCAGCATGGGAACTTTCGGTTCCGGCCGAGACTCCCGGTGACATCGGCAGCAATTACGGTGGCGGCAAGGAAACCGCCGGTGTGGCATACATCACCGAGAAACTCCGCAAGATCATCATTCCGCGCATCGACTTCGAAGATACGACGGTTGAAGAAGCCATCGACTTCCTCCGCCTCCGCGCGGCGGAACTCGACACCCTCGAGCTCGATCCGGCCAGGAAGGGCGTGAACTTCGTGATTCGCCGCCCCCGTGCTGCCGCACTTGGCGGTGGTGACGCAGGCTTCGATCTTGGCGACGGCGGTGGCGCACTTGGCACTGCCGAAGCGGATCCGAACACGCTCCGCATTCCGGAACTCCGCGTTCGCAACGTGCCTCTCGCTCAAGCGCTCAAATACATCTGTGATGCGACCAAACTGCGTTACAAGGTGGATGACTTCGCGGTGACGCTGGTCCCGCAAACCGAAACCGGTGAAGACATCTTCACCCGCACCTTCACGGTTCCGCCGGATTTCCATGCGATCATGGATTCGGGTGGCGCCTCCGGTGGCGGTGGTGAGGTCGATCCCTTTGCCGAGCCCTCCGGCGGTGGCAGCTCGATCGTTGCGAAACGCCCGATCCGCGAACTGCTTTCCAACGCAGGTATCGCATTCGGCGACGGAACCTCCGCGACACTCAGCGCCAACGGCGTGCTTTTGGTGACCAACACCCCGAGCGAACTCGACAAAGTCGAGACCTTGGTCGAGGCGATCTCCAACAAGCAGCCCAAGCAGGTCAAGATCACCACCAAGTTCGTTGAGATTTCCCAAGAGAACACCGATGAGCTCGGCTTCGACTGGATCGTGACTCCCTTCGGATTCACCGACTCCATCTGGGGCAGCGGTGGCACCGCCGGCAACCAGGAGAGCCGCACCGCCGGTGACTTCATTTCCGGACTCGGTAACGACCTGGAAGACGCCATTTCAACGGATGACACGCTTTCCACCAGCAACGGTGTGACCAACGGTCTTCGTTCCGGTGACTACGCCATCAACAGCAACAGCATCGACTCGATCCTGAACAACCCGAACCGGACCAACCAGGACTCCAACGTGGCTCCCGGCATCTTCGGTCTCACCGGTCTGTTCTCCGATGGTGAGGTGCAGATGATCATGCGCGGTCTGGCCCAGAAGAAGGGCACCGACCTGATGACCGCACCGTCCGTGACCGCACGGTCCGGCCAGAAGGCGACCATCGAGATCATTCGTGAGTTTATTTACCCGACCGAATACGAGCCCCCGGAAATTCCGAACAGCGTGGGTTCTTCGTCGAACTCCACCACGGTGGGCGAGTCCTCGACTCAGTCCTATCCGGTGACGCCGGCGACGCCGACCGCGTTCGAAACCCGCAACACGGGTGTGACGCTCGAGATCGAGCCGACCATTGGTGAAAACGATTTCGTGATCGATCTTCGGTTTGTTCCGGAAATCGTCGAATTCGAAGGATTCGTGAACTACGGCAGCCCGATCCAAACGTCGTCCACCGACGTTCTGGGCAACCCGGTGACCACGGTGCTTACCGAGAACCGGATTGAAATGCCGGTGTTCTCCACCCGCCGCGTGAACTCCGCACTGACTATCTATGACGGCTACACCGTCGCGGTTGGCGGCCTGATGCGCGAAGATGTGCAGATGGTTGAAGACAAGGTCCCGATCTTCGGTGACATCCCGCTCGTCGGTCGTCTGTTCCAGTCCCGTTCCGAGAACCGGATCAAGAGCAACATGATCGTGTTCGTGACCGCTCAGATCATCGATGCGACCGGTCAGCCCCTGCGTGGCGGATCCGACGTGCCGAGCACTCCCGACGTAGTGGATGATCTCGGTGTTCTTCCTCCCATGGACGACGCTCTTTGAGATCTTTGCACGAAGGGCTTTAGATCCATCGTTCCAATCAACATGACGCGTGAATTCTCTGACAGGGGGTTCACGCGTCTGTGGATCGGCACTTGGAATGCCAAAACTTTCAATTCATAAAATCCAATCATAAGATGCAACTATTGCGACAAATCAAATTGGCGGCTCTCGCCGCTGCGGCCACCGGCTTCGTCAGCTGCGGAGGAAGTGGTGTGAGTGATGATGATTACATTGCCCCAGCGAGTCTGGACGGGGTGACGATCAACTTTTTCGACGGTTTCGAACTCGAGCTCAGCAGTGACTATTCGGGTGAGGGCAATGAAGGCGGGGACGTGGATTACTCACGGTTGCAGGAGTCTGTGATTGTGGGCGCCGAGTCCGACGACGGTGAGGACATCACCGGTTTGGACACGTATTTCCCCGCAAGCTCGTCAATCAATGTGGCGTCCTATTCCTGGGTCCGCACGGGACAGGATTCCGGCACGCTGACCTTCACCTTCTCGAATGACGAGATCTATCCGGACGAGGATTCCGACGGCGATGATGATTTGGACGACTTCTACGACATGTTGTGGGGAGGTCCGGAAACGCCGGGATTCGACGGAATGGAACTTGTGGTTCATTTCCTGTTTACCGATGAGTCGGGTTACACCGGGATTGCCGGTTCCACCAGTGCCCACGTCTATTACATGTATTGGTCGAACGGCGATGGCACTGGCATTCCGTTCTGGTCGACCAACGTGTCCTTCACGATGACGGATGACGGCAGCTACATGGAAAGCGGTTACAACCCGTATGAAGATTACGATCCGGACGACTATCTCGACTACGTTTGGGACACTCTGGACGACGTGACGATCAGCTTCATCCCGGAGGTTGCGGCAGGTGACGAGGAAATCGTGCAATACTGGATCAGCTGTCAGGAAGACGACGATGTGGACGGCCCGATTATCGACGGCATTGACGACGATCCCGAGGAGATCGGTCGTGTTCTGATTGACGTTGCGGACGACATTGCGGGTGCGACCGGCACCTATTCCTACCAGCGAATGGGCGGCGCCGAGTCGACGTTCGCGGTGACCTACACCGATTCGTCCGGCAACACCGTGACGAAGTATTTCTACCTCTACTTCAGTAGTGACGATACCGGAACCTATACGGATTCCGACGGTAATTCGGGCACATGGGAAGAGGACAAATATACGGACCAAGGCTAGTCAGCGGTTGTTTCAAAATCAAAGACCGGGAAGTCGTGGCAATCCATCGTCGATCTGCGGCCCCGGTCTTTGTGCGTCTATCCCGCATCGCTGTCGCGGCGGTTCTCCTTTCCGGATGCGTGTCCAAGGAAATGGAGGAACGCCTGCGCGAGCGTGAGCGGGAGGTGGTCTCGATCCGCCAGGAGTTGATCGACCTCCGCGGCGAGCGCGGCACGGAAATACTGCGCTGGAAGGATGCGGTGCGAATGCTCGATGAGCGCAACGTGAGCCTGCGCCGGGCGCGCATCAACCTGAAGGAGCGGGAGCGCAAGCGCGACGAGCAGTGGAAATCATGGCTGCCTTCGCTGACGGCGCGCGCGAATCTGGTTACCAGCATGAAGGACTTGGCGTCATTCGCCTTGTCTGATGTGGGTGGCACGGTGATCGCGCCGCTGAGCATTCCGGATCCGATCACCGAGCGGTCGCGGGCATTTGCCTACGCGTTGTCGGTGGTGCAGGCGCGGGATGCGTATGAGCTGAGCCGCCGCAAGCAGATCCTAACGCTCTATCGGGTCTTTGCGCGTTATGGCGATCTATTGAGAGAGGAAACCGAGCGGATGCCGGACTCGGATGCTCCGAGCAGTGTGGAGCGCGGGCTCGATGAGGTTTACAAGACCGATGGCGGCGAGGAGGCGAAGCGTTTGATCGAGGGAACGCTGGTGAGGCTGCTGGACATGCCGGGCAGGCATCCGCGGCCTGATCCATCGACGATGCCGAAGATCGACTACGAGCGGGAGATCGAGCGGTTGGAGACGGGAAAGAACTACGGCATGCTGGCGATGCGCCTGTCCGCCTATCAGATTGAGTCGGCCTTGTTGTCGGAGAAGGGGGTGGAGCTGCAGAGCTGGCCGTCGTATTCGGCCAACGGATCGGTTCCGGCGGTTTATGATACCGACCGTGAGGACGAGATCGGGTTTTCGGCGGAGGACGTGAATCTTTACGGCGGCATCTCGAAGACCTACCGGTTCACGGGGGCCGAGACGCGCCGGGTGAAGACCGCGAAGCAGAACACGGAGTTTGTGATGCAGAACCTGCGGCAGCAGATGGATCTGGACGCGCGGGAATGGGAGCGGATGAAGGAGCGCTACGTGAGATTGTGCGAGCGGAAGACGCTTGCGCTGCAGCGGCTGGAAATGCTGCGAGATCCGGGCGAAGGTGGCTCCGCGTTCGCACGGCTGGAGAAGTTGCGCGGGGCGCGGGTGGATTTCAAGAGGATCGAGCAGGCCAAGGAGCGGCTGGATCTTGAGATTTGGTTGTGGGACGACCGCAAATGGAAATAGGCAATGAACAGGCGAGTGTTTCAGATGGTGATGGCGATGATGGTGGTGGTGCTGGGTGCGGATGCCCAGGAGCACCCGGATTTGGGGAATTTCGAGAGTTTCAAGGAGCGTGAGAGCATTTGGATGGGCTCGATGATCGGCGAGGTGTCAGTGGACCCCGAGGTCGAGCTTCAGGCGGTGTTGGCGGGCGAGATCGAGTGGAAGGTGGAGGATGGTGCGGAGGTTGCGGAGGGGGATGTGGTCGCGATTTGCGGGGTGGAGAAGCTGCGCTTGTCGGAGCGGGATTTGAACATCCGCCGGGCGCGTTTCCGCAATGACATGCTGGATTGCGAGCAGTCTAACCGTGAGTCGAGGAAGTCGCTGGTCGGGGCGATGCGGGAGGCCGAGGACAGGCTTGCCTCGATGGTCATGACGAAGGGGGAGCGGGAGTTGCTCGGTGGTGAGTTCGAGCAACGGCTGGAGAAGGAAAGAAGCGAACTGCGGGAGCAGATCGCAAGGCACAGGGAGAAGCTGGATGGCGATTATTTTGAGGTGGCGCTGGCCTCTGCGAAGCAGGCGCTGCAGCTCGACCTCGACCGGGCGGAGGCGGATTACCGGGACATGATGCGGAGGTCGGAGATGCTGGCTCCGGTGGATGGCGTGGTGCATGTCCGCGAGCGTGGGACGCTGAGATCGGTGGGACCGGTGGGTGCCGTCGAGCGCAGGGGGGTGGCGGAACTGGTGGTGGAGATCACCAATCCGGAGCTGCGGAGCATGGAGGGGGAGTTGCTCGAGGCCACGGTGAGGGGCACGGACGGGCGCTGGTATTCGGCGGAATACCAGGAGGTGTTGGAGAACGAGATGATCGCGGGCAACACCCGGCGGATGTCGTTTGCGATCCATCCGACGGATGATGTCGAGCGGGTGCCGAAGCTGCTGTCCGGCAAGCGGGGGGTGCGGATTTACCGGCGCTTGGATGAGCCGGGGCGGGTGGTGCCGAAAGCGGATTTGTTGTTTCGGTTTCCGGAGGAGATTCGGGAAAATGGTTGGGCGGGTTTTGTGGAGTCGCGGTGGAGTGGGGTCCGCGTGGTGTATGTGGGTCCGAGGGATCTGGTAGTGAAGCGGGTCGATGAGAATTAATTGTCGTGGTTTGGGATACCGCTATCCGGGGGTGGAGCGGCCTGTGTTTGACGGACTCGACATCGAGTTCCGGACGGAGGTGACCTTGTTGCGGGGCTATTCCGGTTGCGGCAAGAGCACGCTGCTGCGGCTCGCCGCCGGGTTGTTGAAACCGAGTTCCGGGAAAGTGGAGACCGAGGGGTTGCTGCGGCCGGGCAGCCGGGAGTTTTTCCGCAAGGAGCTCTCGTTTGTCTTTCAGGATCTCAATCTGCTGCCGCTTGCATCGGTGGAGCGGAACCTGAGGTTGTGCTCGCAGATTGGCGGCGCTTCCCGCGAGGAGGTGGACCGCTGGATCGGCAGGCTCGGGCTCGATGATTACCGCAACCGCTCGGTTGAGAAGTTGTCCGGCGGCCAGCGCCAGCGGGTGGCGATCGCCCGCGCGTTGGCGAAGAGTCCGAAGGTGCTGATTCTGGACGAGCCGACATCCGGACTGGATGACGGGAATACGGAGATCATTAAGACGGCGGTGAGGAATTTCGTTTCGCAGGGGCATGCGATATGCGTGGTGGCGACCCACGATCACCGGTTGGAGGAGATTGCTGATGAGTTGGTGGATTTTCATACATTTTTATCTCTGGCAGAATAGTCTGCGCAGGTGGTGGGAGCAGCCGCTCTCGCTGTTGAGCAAGCTGGTGATTTCCGGCTTGTTGGGGATGCTTGGGGCCGTGGTCATTCTCGGCCTGAAGGATCTCGGCGGTCGGCTCGACGCGCGGTTGCGGGACAAGGAGATTCTCGGTGTGGTGTTGTCGGAGTCGATCGTGAGTCCCGGCCGGGCGCTGGACAACCTGCCGGGCGAGTTTCCGCGGGAGGCGTGGGGCGCCGAGGGCGAGATGCTGGTTTACTATCAGACCTCGGTGTGGGCGGACGTGGAGGGAGTCGGGCGCTGTCCCGTGCTTGCGGTGGACGATCCGGAGCAGCTCGGATTCGTGGATGACTTGTTCCTGCTATCCGAGGACCGCATGACGGGCATCCCGCTGAACCTGACGATGGGAAATTTCGGTTCGGAGGCGGTCGTGGCGCGGCCGACCGAGGACATTGTCAATCTGATGGGGCGCGACGACGTGGTGTTGGGCAGTGCGGACCGTCTGGCCGGGGCGCTGGTGAAGGGGTTCATCCGGACGACGGTGGTGCACGCGAACTCGATCGAGCACGTCAGGAAGATCCATGCGACGGTGGCGGCGATGGCCAAGGTCGAGGATCGCCGGCCGAGGTTGAGGAGCAACCTGCGGATTCTCGAGGAGTTGGAAAAAGTGCGCGACATGCAGAGGAGCGCATTGTTGTTCGTGACGATCGGCGCGAGTCTGGTGCTGGGTCTGGTGTTCGGCAGTCTGGCCTGGATGGAGTTCCGGGAAGAGCGGTATCTATTGTCGCTGATCCGGTCGTTTGGTGTTGGACGGATGACTTTGCTGGCGCACGCGCTGGTGGAAAACACCCTGTTGGCGGTCGGCGGCGTGCTGCTTGGTTTCCTCGTCTTGAGGGTTGGCGCGTCGCAGCTCGACCTCGCCGCGTTGCAGATTCCGTGGTTGGATTCATCCTACCTGCTGGCCAGCGGGGAGGGCCGGCAGTTGGTCCTCGGCGCGGCGCTCGGTGGGGTGCTTTCCTGTGTGCCGGTGGCGATCGGCTTGAGAAAGCCACTCGGGCTGATCCTCAAGTGACGGCTTCTTTCTTGCCAGCGGGCTTCGATCATTTGAGTGTGATTGCATGCTCGTGATGGCTCTTACGGGAGGGATCGCCTCCGGAAAGTCGACGGTATGCCGGTTGCTCCGCGAGTGGCTGCCTTCGCTTGAAATCTTCGATTGCGACGTTTCGGTGCACCGGATGCTGGAGTCGGACGAGGAGGTGGCGGCGATCATTGCGGAGAGTTTCGGCGCCGGTGCGCTGGATGGCAACGGCCGCATCGACCGCCATTTCCTCCGCGGCAAGGTCTTCGCGGATGACGGTGCGCGCGGTCGACTGGAGAAGATTCTGCACCCGCGGGTCCGGCAGGAATGTCTTGCTTCCATGCAGAACGCTGCTAAACGGGGGGTGGAAATGTTCGTCGCGGACGTCCCCCTCTTTTTTGAAAAGGGGTTCGATTTCGGTCAGGATCAAGTGATCGTCGTCGCATCCTCCCGCTCCACACAGATCAAGCGTCTCAAGGCCCGGAACGGACTGGACGAACCATTGATCGAGTCGATCCTCGCCGCCCAACTTCCCGTTCACGAGAAAATGTCCCGCGCGGATATAGTCTTCTGGAACGAAGGTCCCCAGGCGGTGCTGCGGTCGCAGATCCGCCGATTCGCACAAGAAATTCACATGACCCAGACCCCAGATTCCGAAAACCCGGAAACCACCGATACGGCTGTCGTCCCGGCACCCGCACCCGTTTCCATCGACATCAACGAGTTTCGTCTCAAGCCGCTCGCCGAGCTGCAGGCGATGGCCGAAGCGTGTCCCGCACGCATCCAGGGGGGGATTCCGAAAAGCCAGTTGATCCACGAGTTGCTCTCGTTCTTCGGCAGGGAAGGCAGCGGTCTGGTTTGCGAAGGCGTGCTGGAACAGAGCAAGGAGAGTTTCGCGATGCTGCGCGATCCGGTCCGCAGTTTCCGCCCGAGTCCGGACGACATCCACGTCGGCTCGCACATGATGAAGGAGCTGGGTCTGCGCATCGGACACAAGGTGAAGGTGCGCGTGCGTCCGCCCCGTGAGCGCGACAAGTTTCTCTCGGCAATGGAAATCATCGAGGTGGAGGGAATCCCCGCCGCCGACTTTCATCCGGGCAAGGATTTCGACCGACTGACTCCGCTGTTTCCCGACCAGCGTCTGAACCTCGAAGGCCAGGGACCCGACTTCCTGGGGGTGCGGGTGATCGACTTGATCGCGCCGCTCGGAAAAGGCCAGCGCGGCATCATCGTCGCGCCGCCGCGCGGGGGCAAAACCATCCTTCTCAAACAGATCGCCCGCTCGATCCGTGACAACCATCCGGAGGCGGAACTGGTCATCCTGCTGCTCGACGAACGTCCGGAGGAAGTCACCGACTTCGAGGAAACCGTGGGTGCCCAGGTCTTTGCGTCGACCTTTGATGAACCGCCCAGGCGCCATGCGCAGGTCGCCGAACTGGTGATCGAGCGCGCCAAGCGATTGGTCGAACTCGGCAAGGATGTCATTCTTCTGTTGGACAGTCTGACCCGTCTCGCACGGGGATACAACTCGTCGATGCAGGGCGGTCCGATCGGATCCGGCGGTGTGAGTCCGGGTGCGCTCCAGAAGGCGCGCAAGTTTTTCGGCACCGCCCGCAATGTCGAGGAAGGCGGATCGCTCACGATCCTCGCCACTGCCTTGGTGGAAACCGAAAGCCGTCTCGACGACGTGGTGTTCGAGGAGTTCAAGGGCACCGGCAACATGGAGGTCCGTCTGGACCGCGAGCTTGCCGAGCGTCGGGTGTTTCCGGCGATCCACATTCCGCAGTCCGGCACTCGCAACGACGACCGGCTCTATCACCCGGACGAGTTCCTCAAGGTGGTCGACATCCGCCGCGAACTCGCCGGTCAACCGATTGGCGATGCCATCGAACTGCTGATGAAAAATCTGCGGGAAACGAAAACCAACACCGAGCTTTTACTCCGCGGTCTGCGTTAAGGTCCGCCGAATTGGCGGTGTCCGATTGGTGATTTGCCATCCCTTGTCGTTTCAAGGTGATGGCCAAACTGGTTGATTGACAGGGCATTGACGGCCTGTTTAGTTCCCGCGCATCACGCCGGGATGGTGCCTGTGTGTACCACGTGTCTCCGGTGTTCGATACTCAAACTCGAGATTAACCAATCCTATGGCTACCAAGAAGAAGGCCGCGAAGAAAGCCGCCAAGAAACCCGCCGCAGACAAGACGAAATACGTATACACTTGGGGAGCCGGCAAGGCCGATGGTGACGGTTCGATGAAACCGCTGCTTGGCGGAAAAGGCGCGAACCTCGCGGAGATGACCCGCATTGGTCTGCCCGTTCCGGCCGGCTTCACCATCACGACCGAAGTCTGCACCTACTTCTACGCGCACAAGCGCAGTTATCCGAAATCCCTCAAGGCACAGATGAAAGAGGGTGTGGCCAACATGGAGAAGATCATGGGTTTCAAGTTCGGCGACTCGAACAATTTCCCGTTGCTCGTCGCGGTCCGTTCCGGCGCGCGCGACTCGATGCCCGGCATGATGGACACCGTGCTCAACCTCGGCCTCAACGACAAGACCGTCGCGGCGCTCGCCAATGCCACCGGCAACGAGCGGTTCGCATGGGACTGCTACCGCCGCTTCATCCAGATGTACGGTGACGTGGTGCTCGGTGTGCAGAAGACTCCGGAAGAGGATCACGAGCCGTTCGAGAACGTGATCGAATCCTACAAGCACGAGGTTTACGGCAAGGACATCGTCGACTCCGAACTCACTGCCGAAGATAACATGGAGCTCGTCGCCCGCTTCAAGGAGTTGGTGAAAACCCGCACCGGTCACGGTTTCCCGGATGATCCGTGGGAGCAGCTCGAAGGTGCCGCGGGTGCCGTGTTCAGTTCCTGGATGAACGACCGCGCGATTGTTTACCGCCGCAAGTACGGGATCCCCGCCGCATGGGGCACCGCCGTGAACGTGCAGGCGATGGTCTTCGGCAACACCGGTGACAACTCCGGCTCCGGCGTGGCATTCACGCGGAACCCGGCCAATGGTGAGAACGAGCTTTATGGTGAGTTCCTTGTCAACGCCCAGGGCGAGGACGTGGTCGCCGGTGTCCGCACTCCCGACCCGGTTTCCGAAATGGCCGAAGCACTGCCGAAGGCATTCAAGAAACTGATGCAGGTCCGCAGAATTCTCGAGAGGCATTTCCGCGACGTGCAGGACGTCGAGTTCACCATCCAGGATGGCGAGCTTTACATGCTGCAAACCCGCAATGGCAAACGCACCGCGGCTGCCGCGCTCAAGTTCGCGGCCGACATGGTGGATGAGAAGCTCATCAACTGGAAGACCGCCGTCCTGCGCAACCCGGCCGACCAGCTCGAGCAGCTGCTTGCCCCGGTGTTTGACATTGCCGAGGTGAAGAAAACCAAGGTGGTTGCCAAGGGTCTCCCGGCGGGTCCGGGCGCCGCATCCGGCAAGGTCTATCTGAATGCGGACCGCGCCGCGGCTGCGGCCGAGCGGGGCGAGAAGGTTCTTCTCGTCCGCATTGAGACATCTCCCGAAGACCTTCGCGGCATGATCGCCGCCGAGGGGATTCTCACCGCGCGCGGTGGTGTTTCCTCCCACGCCGCACTCGTGGCCCGCCAGATGGGCAAGGTGTGTGTCTGTGGTGCGGCCGGAGTGGAGATCGACTACGACAAGCGCACCGTCACCGGTGGTGGCACCGTATTCAAGGAAGGCGACTACCTGTCCATCGACGGGACGTCCGGCACGGTTTACGGCGGCCAGATCGCCACCGCGCCATCTGAAATCATCACCGGCCTCATCCGCAACAACAAGGCCGCGAAGAAAACCGAGAAATTCCAGAACTTCGTCAAGTTGATGGATTGGTGTTCGCAAGCCACCAAGTTGGGCGTGCGCACCAATGCCGACAGCCCGGAGCAGGTGAAGACCGCCGTTGCATTCGGTGCGGAAGGTATCGGCCTGACCCGCACGGAACACATGTTTTTTGAAGGCGACCGCATCGACGCGATGCGCGAAATGATCCTCGCGACCAATGTGACGGACCGCAAGAAGGCGCTCAAAAAACTTCTTCCGCACCAGCGCAGGGACTTTTTCGGGATCTTCAAGACCCTGGCAGGCAAACCCGCCACCATCCGTCTGCTGGATCCGCCGCTTCACGAGTTCCTGCCTCACTCGAAGGAGCAGCAGATGGATCTCGCCCGCCACATCGACGGCGTGACGGTGGAAGACATCATGGCCCGCGTGCACGAGTTGCATGAGTTCAACCCGATGCTCGGCCACCGTGGCTGCCGCCTCGCCATTTCCTATCCGGAAGTCGCGGAGATGCAGGCGACCGCGATCTTTGAAGCCGCCGCCCAGTGCGTGAAGAAGAACATCCCGGTTGCTCCGGAAGTCATGGTTCCGCTCGTCGGCTACGCCCGCGAGCTCGAGCTGCAGGTGGAAATCATCCACCGTGTGGCCGCCGAGGTGATGGAGAAGAAAAAGGTCAAGTTCGACTACATGGTCGGCACGATGATCGAAGTGCCCCGCGGTGCCGTCACCGCCGACGAAATCGCCGAGCACGCCCAGTTCTTCTCGTTCGGCACCAACGACCTCACCCAGACCGCGCTCGGCGTCAGCCGCGACGACATGGGATCGTTCCTCAGCAGCTACACCGAGAACGACATCTATCCGAAGAATCCGTTTGCTTCGCTCGACACCACCGGTGTCGGCCAGTTGATGGAAATCGCCACCGAGAAGGGCCGCGCCACGCGCCCGGACATCAAGCTCGGCATTTGCGGCGAGCACGGTGGTGATCCGGACTCGGTGAAGTTCTGCCACAAGCTCGGCCTCGCCTACGTGTCCTGCTCGCCCTACCGCGTGCCGGTTGCCCGCCTCTCCGCCGCCCAGGCTGCGATCGAGGAGGAGGAAGCCAAGAAGGCCGCGAAAAAGGCTGCCAAAAAGGCGACCAAAAAAGTTGCCCGGAAGTCCACCAAGAAGGTTGCCAAAAAGGCCGCCCGCGCTAAATAAGCGTTAGGCCAATTCATCACCAAACCGCCCCTCCCGCAGTCCGCGGGTGGGGCGGTTTTTTGTTTTGGTTGGCCGGGTGATGAGTGTCGGCTGCTGCGATGCAGGATAGGCCGCCTGCTCCGGCTGCCGGCGGCCGTGACCCGTTCGGTCACTCGGCGTTCTGGACTTGCTCGCGGATTTTCTCGAGTTCGGTTTTTGCCTCGACGATGGTTTGCGCGATCGACGCGTCGTTGGCTTTGGAGCCGATGGTGTTGAACTCGCGGAAGAGTTCCTGGCAGAGGAAGTCGAGGGCGCGGCCCTGGGGCCCGGGAGCATCGAGGTATTCGGCGAACTTCGCGAAGTGGGAGTCGAGGCGGGTGATTTCCTCGGAGATATCGCAGCGGTCGGCGAAGAGGGCGAGCTCCTTGAGCACGCGTTCGTCGGAGAGGTCGATTTCCAGTCCGGAGTCGCGCAGGCGTTTGAGCAGGAGGTCGCGCTGGCGGGGGAGGCGCTCCGGGGCGGTTTTGGCGATGCTCTGCCTGAAGGACCGCAGGGTTTCGAGGCGGCGGAGGAAGTCTTGCTTGAGGTGCGAGCCTTCGGTTTCGCGCATGGCGACGAGGTTGGCGAGGGCTTCGGCGAGCGCGGGTTCGATGGCTTGCCAGGCTTCATCATCGTCGATTTCGGTTTCCCCGATGGCGAGGATGCCGGGTTGGCGGAGGTAGTCGCTGGCGGTGGGCAGCAGCGGGTGGCCGACGGTTTTTCCCAGGTTGCAAAACGCATCGTGAAAGGATTTGGCGAGGCGGGTGTCGATGCGGATTTGCTCGTCGGCGCCCTCGGCGCGTTCGAGGGTGATCGAGACCTGGACGCGGCCGCGGGAGACGGAGTCGAGCACGGTTTTGCGGATGCGGGCGTCGAGTCCGTTGAGTTCGCGCGGCGCCTGAACGACGACTTCGGCCTGTTTGCGGTTAACGGAGCTGGTTTCCACGTTGGCGGTCCAAACATTGGTGGCGGCGGAACCCCGGCCGAATCCTGTCATTGAGTGCATGGGAGGGATTGTGAACGGCGGCCCGGAAATTGGGAAGGCTACTTCGGCGTTGAAAGTTTGTGGTCTGGTGTTCCACTGTCCCGCATGGCGAAGATTCTTGTCGGACTATCCGGTGGAGTGGACAGCGCGGTTGCCGCCGCGCTGATGGTGGAGCAGGGCCACGAGGTGGCCGCCGGCTACATGAAGAACTGGGTCAACGACGAGGGAATCCCCGGCGACTGCCCGTGGGAGCAGGACATCGAGGACGCGCACGCGGTGGCGAGGAAGCTCGGGATCGAGTTCCGGGTGATTGATTTGATCGATTCGTATCGTGACCGGATCGTGGATTATCTGGTGGAGGGTTACCGGTCTGGAATCACGCCGAATCCGGATGTCTGGTGCAACCGGGAGATGAAGTTCGGCGTGTTTCTCGACTACGCGCTTGCGCAGGGCTTCGAGCGGGTGGCGACCGGTCACTACGCCCGGCGCAGGATGCTGCCGAATGGGCAGGCGGCGATCCTGCGGGGCGCGGATCCCAACAAGGATCAGAGCTATTTCCTCTCGCTGATGACCCAGCGGCAGGTGGCTCACGCGGAGTTTCCGACCGGCGAGATGTTGAAGCCGGAGGTCAGGGAGGTGGCGAAGCGGTTCGATCTTCCGGTCGCGGGGAAAAAGGACAGCCAGGGGATTTGTTTTCTCGGTCAGGTGAAGATGGTGGATTTCCTGCGCCACTATGTGGACGACAACCCGGGTGAGATCGTCGATGCGGACGGCAGGGTGCTGGGTGAGCACCAGGGACTGCATCTGTATACCCTCGGTCAACGCAAGGGCCACGGTGTGGCGTCCCCGAGAGAGGGAATGGCCTATGTGGTTGTCGGCAAGATTCCGGAGAAGAACCAGCTGGTTGTGGGCTGGGATACCGAGGACTCCGGCGGCCTCTATGCGACCACTTGTGTGGTGGGTTCGGTTTCGGCGATCAACGAGCCGTTTGATGCGAAGCGTCTTGTCGACGCGCAGCCAAGGTATCGCGCGAAGGCGGAACCGGCGGTGATTGAACCGCTGGATGACGGCCGGGTGCGGCTGAGTTTCCAACGGCCGCAGCGGGCGATTTCACCCGGGCAGATCTGCGCGTTCTACGATGGCGGTCGTATGTTGGGCGGCGGGGTGTTCGAGTCCGCGGAGTAGCGGTGTCGAACACCCGTTCCCGCCGGGTGTGCCGGTCAACGGCCGCTTGCCAGGGCGTCCATCACAAACTGCGACGGACGGAAGTTCTCGATGAGGATTTCCTCGCGCTCACCCCAGAACATGCGCACTTGGCTGATGTTGAAGTTGGGGGTCTTGTGTGGGGCGAAGAGGATGTCGTCATGGGTCGAGTTTTCATGTTTTTTGAACATGCTCGGAAGGATGTCGCCGCCGAGATGGTCGTCGCGACCGGTGGCGAGGTGGCAGGTGCCAAGGACTTTTTCATCCTGAATGTCGGCGCCGGACACCGGCAGAACCTGGGTGCCGAATCCGAGTTCGCCGAGCGTGCCGGTCATCGGGTCGTCGGCGAGGCGCGCGTTGTGTTCGTCGATGGTGGCCTGGTTTCCCTCGATCAGGGTGGACTTGGTAATGCAGCGGTCCTCGACGTGCAGGACCCCGAGGGTGCCGTCTTCGTATTTCATCGGGAACTTGCCGCGGGCATCACAGGGGACGAAGTAGACCTCGCCGGCGGGAAGGTTCGCGATGTCCGGATTTTTCCCCTGACAGAGGCCGTGGGATTTCTGGGCTTCCTGTTTGCCGAGGCCGAGCCATGCGGTGAGGATTTCGCCGTCCTCGAGTTCGAAGTCGATTTCGACGGAGTCGGCCTTGGTCATGGCGAGACGGATGCGTTCGGCGTCTGCGGAGACCTCGTGGTAATCGACCGCGAGGCCCGAGTTGAGGATGATGTCATTGAGGCCGTGCAGCGTCGCGCCGCGGAACCCGTATTCCTTGCATTTGGCGGTGAGCGGAGCGGTTGCGGAAAAGGTGGAGATGCAAAGGATGATGTCGTAGTTCGGGTAGATATCGCGGTCGAGCGAGAGTTGCTCGCCGTCGGTGTTCCAGACCTCGTCTTCGAGATCGAGGTTCGAGCCGTGGGTGCATTTGAAGGCGAAGAGGTCGCCGCCGGTCATCCCGAGTTCCTCCAGCGCATCACTGTGGAGGGCCTGGTAGAAATGCTGGTAGGCGTTCTTCTGGATTGGAAAGCCGTCGCGCCGCAGGAAGGCGAGGTCCTTGATGAGTTCCTCCGGTTCATCGAAATCAACCAGGACGCAGACGTTGCAGCCGGCGGTCGGTTTGAAGACCGTGTCGAGCAGCTTGACGAGGTCGAACTTGGGAAAGACGCGGTTTTCCGGGTTCAGGAGAATCTCGGTTTTAAGGTAGTCAGGGAGGGTTGCTGAGGTTGCCTGAGACATAACGATTGAGGGTATCACTGATGAATTCGGGCGCAACACGCGTTTGCCAGAATTCTGGTGAGTGCCTGCATCGGTCACTCGGGGTCGCTGCCGCCGGAGCGCATTTCGTCAAGGACCGCGGACATGTCTTCGAGTGATTCCCAGAGTTCGCGAACCACATAGAATGGCGCGCCGCTGCGGACGGCGAGCGCGAGGCAGTCGGAGGGCCGGGCGTCGAGTTCGACGATCTTGCGCTCCATGATTTCGTTTTCCGCCTCAATGATCAGGCGTGCGTAATAGATCTCATTCTCGACGTGCACGATGATGGCGCGGCTGACTTTCGCGCCGAAGGCTTCGAGCGTCTGTAGGTAGAGGTCGTGGGTGAGCGGGCGGGGCGGCGTCTGGCCCGCCAAACTGGCGTTGATGGAGGCGCCGATTCCGGGGTCGATGTAGAAGACGATCGCTTTCTGGCCGTCGCCAAGGAAAACGGCGCATCCCGCCTGGGTGGGAAGCAGGGCAACAGGCTCAACACGGACGAGATCAGGCATCGCGGTGAGTTTCCCCCTTCAGGTGGGGATTTCCAAGGTCAAAAGCAGGACCGAAACCGCGATTTGGTTCGGTTGCCTTACCGTTTAAATATGCAAAAACGCCCGGTTGGTGGGCTGAAATCCCCAAAAGAAGCCCCTTGGAATGGGGCGGTGAGGGCAAGAGCGGAAAAAGTGTCAAAAAAAGTTCCCGAAATGGGTTGACGTGGGTGGGGTCTGGCGACTAGCTTCCCGGGCCGCCGCGAAAGGGGTGGCCGAGAGACAGAGCGTCGATCGCGACTTAACGGTCCGATCGGCTTTTTAGTCGGCTCGATTGAAGGT